>JAEYQQ010000010.1 GCA_023409955.1 Bacillota bacterium
CACAGCTTGTGTCAGTAAACAAAGGTGTGGAAATGGAGATTAGGGGCTTGATGGGCCGGATGAGTTTCCCATCTTCTTTAAAAAGGGCCATGCGCGAGATAAAGACCTGGTGTTTGTTCATGGCGGCAGTTTGGGAAAAGAGGGGTAAATCTGCTGGAACGCGTTTTAACGAAAGGCTGTTAGATGAATAGGAGCCCTGTATATAATAATTTACGCGAAAAAGCTCCTGCCCGGTCAAATCTATTAGCCGAATATGGTCATAGGTCTGGCGGTGGTCGCAAAAGGAAATGATGTCCTGGGTAAGATCATCAAGCGGCTGGCCATCCTTTAAATGCCGGCTGATGCTGTCTGCCAGGTACAGGGTATCGGAAACGGCTCGGCCAACCCTGAGTGATAGGCTGTTGTTGATATAGCCAAGCAGGTATTGCTCAGCCTTGATGGCATTTTCAAGCTTGTCCTTATTACCCTGGGTATGCATATAGGCAACGATGGTGAACTGGATGGCGCTTAGTATGAAAAATAAGCCCAGGCAATATGCCAGGACAATTTTTCTGCTTTTGAAAAGCTGTCTAATCCGTATTCCTCCCATTCGATACCTCCACCCAGGCATGTGCAGATGGCATAGGTGGATTGCGTTATGATAATATAACGGCCGGATAGGAGTGTTCTATCTCGTGTGTGCTAACTCCTGCTGATTGTTGTTAAAATTCTTGCAATTATGTTATGAAATACGATAAAATATTCCATAAAATAACGTAAATGGATGTTCATTATTCATTACTTTAATTTATGGAATAAGAAGGCAGGCGGTGAAAGGGAAAAAGTTCATGTCCTTTGATTGTATCAGATGGGCATCATGGTATATACTGCCGTCATGATCGCAGGAAGGCGGCTTAACGCAGCGCACCTTCCCGCAAGATATGCTGCCTGGTGTCACCGGTAGAATATCAGGGCTTGCTTTTCGCCTGTGCGTTCCAGCACACGCCATCCGTCATGGGCTGCGGTTGCAACGCCGTTCACGCCTGGGCGGCAGTACCCGCCGGAGGTTAAGGTGCCATCGTCCTGAACCAGCATCATGCCAAGCAAGCCGACTTTCACCCATTCAGGGCGGTGTTCCCGGGGGAGATATTCCTTTTCAGGATCAAAGGCGGGGTTTAGCATGGGCCGGGATTCCACACGGGCGGGGATGAGCACATTGCCTTTTTTATCTATCACCTCCGGCAGGGCGACATCCTCATAAAGTATGCGGCCCCATTCATCGGTCAGGTATTTTTTCTTCCAGCGCAGGGCACCGCTGCCGGCCACAAAGCCCGGCATGGCACTTGTGATGCCCAGTATAAATGGGTCATAGCTTTGTGCCAGTCGGACTTTCTTGCCGGTACCGGCAAAGGTGACAAAGCAGCCCGGCTCCAAGGCCTTGCCGGTCTCCGTTTCATACATTTCTGCGTAGTCTGCACCGCCAGCATTCCAGGCAACATCAATATAGGCATTGCCATCCCGCAATATTTTGGCAGCCAGGCCAGTGTTTTGCGGGCCGGAACCATTGGCCAAAAACCAGGAGTATGCGGTGTCGGCGCTGCCGTAGCTGCCCATGATGTGGGCGCCGAAATAGCTGTTGGTGGAGGTGGCGGTGCCCTCGGCATGGGAGTAGTACCCGCTGGCGATGGTGGAAATGCCTTGGGCGTGGCTGCCAATGGCTGTACTTTTGGTGTCGATGCCTTCGGCGTGGGAAAAGCTGCCCTCTGCAACACAACCGCCGCCTTCGGCGTGGGCTGCAAAGCCTGAGGCCTCTGTTTCACTGCCCTGGGCATGGGCGGCAAAGGCTGAAGCAGTTGTAAGCCTGCCCTCGCTGTGGGCGTTTTCGCCGGAAGCCGTTGTTTCATGGCCCTGGGCATGGGCGTTGTCTCCGGAGGCGATGGTGCTCTTGCCCTGGGCATGGCTTGTTTCGCCTTCCGCTTTTGCAGATAGCCCTTCGGCATGGGCATAAAAGCCGGATGCGTGGCTGCCGCCTTCGGCATGTGCGGCCTCACCTGTGGCGGTGGCTGCATTACCCTCGGCGTGGGAGGCCAGGGAGTTGCTGACCGTATCGTATCCTTCGGCGTGGCTGGCCCCGCCGCTGGCTGCTGCACGGATACCCTGGGCGAAAGAGGCGTTTCCGGATGCCACGGTATCAAAGCCGATGGCAAAGGCGTTTTCGCCCATGGTGTAATCGTTATGTGTATGGATGCCCCGAACGGAGCCTTTTGTGTTGCCGTCGATGATGTTCTTCAGTTCGCAGCCTGGTCCGGAGGGACCAGTGGGGCCGGGTGGGCCATCGTAACACCAGCAGGGGTCCGGCTGGGGATAGCGGCAGTAGGCCTGCTGCGGAAAGGGTGGCTTGGGACGCTGTTGTCTATAATAGCCGTACATACGGATTCCTCCAAAAAAGAGCGTGGTTCATAATAGGATATGAAAATAACTGGGGAGGGGTGTATAAGCAGGGGAGATGATGGCATTGGCTATAATGCGAATTATTGTTGAAGATTACACGATATATGGTAATATATAGGAAAAGGATGACTGTATCGCTTGCTGTGAGATACAGAATAACAGGAAGTAGTTATGAGTACAGGCCTTATCTTGCACCCTACCCACGCAGATGCTATACTGGGGCAGGTGTATTAATCCCTTTGCACAAGCAGGGTATTAGATTATGTATCCATATGGTTTTGCTATGACGAGAAAGCTGGCAGGGTACCCCCATGCTGCCCTGGCATAAATATGTGCTGTAATGAGGTGCCCATGGTTAAAAAGAATCCATTTCTTGGCTTTGTTACGATCCTGTCAGCTGCTGGTCTGACCTTGGCCCTATTTAGCGGGGTGGGGAGAGAAAACCTTTTCAAGCCTCATCCCTGGTTGATGGGCTTTGTTTTCATGCTGGGGTTGATAGCGGCGACATTTGGTGCGCGGCTTGCTATCACCTATCTTCGCCGGGCGGCTTTGCGTTTAGTTGCCTCCATGCAACAGAGGTTATATGTCGCGGGCTTGCTTGTGATTCTTGGCCTGGGGCTGTATTTGCGCCTGCTTGTGATCTGGGGTTTGCCCATTGCCCCCAGTTCTGATTTTGAAACCTATTACCAGCTGGGCAAGCATCTTTCACAGGGTACGCTTCTTTTAGAGGGTGGGGGCTACCGGGATTATGTCGCCAAGTTTCCTCATACGATTGGTTTTCCCATGCTGGTGCTTTATCCTGTGTTTTCGATATTTGGGGCCAGTGTTTCGGCAGCGCTGTATTCTAACCTTGCATTTTGCTTGGGGAACATATTGCTTTCCGCCTTCATCGGCCGTAGGCTTGGCGGAAGGGCCATGGGGCTGATTGCAGGGGCTTTGATGGCAGTGTGGCCCTCCCATGTGTTGTATGCGGGGCTGGTGGCGTCAGAGCCATCCTTTACATTTTGTGTGCTGTTGGCTTTCTATGTGGCTTTTGTCCTGTTCTCCAATGGAGAGGGGAGTATATTTAGGCGGTATCCCAAAGGCGCTGTCTTGCTGTATTTAGTCCCCGGTGCTTTGCTGGCAATGGGCGGCGCCATTCGTCCCATGGCGGTGATTGCACTTATTGCGCTGATGCTGGTCTTGGCTTTTTCCAGGGAAAAAGAGCCAGGGAATGGCAGCTTGAGCGCTCTAAAGGCTAGATCCTTGTTGTGTGCGCTGGTGATGCTTGCATCCTATGCCATGGGGAGTACACTGATTAAGGGCGTAGCGCAGGCACAGGTGGGGCTTCCCCTGGTCTCCGGCAAAGATGCCTTTGGCTATAACGTGATGGTAGGGGTCAATACGGACAGTTGTGGTTATTGGAACGAGCAGGACGCTGTTTTTTTTGATGAGGCATATAACAAGACCGGCTCTGCCGGAATGGCGCATCGTGCTGCAATGGAGGTTGCCCTTGGGCGTATAAAGGATAATCCTCTTGGAATGTTAAAGCTGGTTTATGACAAGTATGTTGCTATGTGGCAACAAGATGGCTTCGGCGTAGATTGGGTGAAGTTGTTCTCGCAGCAGCAGGGCATTTTGACCGATGACTGGTCAGCACGGCTAATGAGCCTGCGGAACATGGGGGAGTTTTTATACTTATGGGTGCTGGTGCTTGTTTTGCAGCTACTGCCTTCGGTGCTGCGCAGCCCCCGGAGGGAATATATTACGCTGTTGCTTATGTTTCTGGGGACAGCTGCGCTGCATATGGCGCTTGAAACCCAAGTGCGCTATCATTACGCAGTGCTGCCCTTCTTCCTGCTGCTAGCCTCGGCGGCAGTGTGTAAGGACTTTGATATACATGATTTCAAGGAGCAGCGGCTGCCGGCGCATCCCTTTGCGATGCTGCGCCTTTTCAAGAAAAAACGGTTATATAATGTAGGAATATCCAAGAAGCCCGAATCGTAAAAGAATACGTTAAGCCCGTAAGCTGCTTTGTAGCTTGCGGGCTTATGTGTTGATACGGTTAATGGACACATATAATCAGGGAAGAGGCGCGGGCCCCTTCCCCTTTGCATAAGACCAGGTCAAGTGGTTGTGTACCATGACTGGATTCATTACGCTTACCAGGGCCAGGAATACCCCTGCCCCTGAGCATAGCCGTAGCTATTATCATAGCCGTTGCCATAGCCCTGATCTTCGGCTGCATACTGGGATTCCTGGTCGCCATACCAGGCATCCTCATCAATGGGCATATACTCATTTTCCTGGCTGCCGTACCACTGCCGATCATAGGGCATAAACTGGGATTGACGGCCGCCAGACCAACCGCACTTGTCGTCCTTGTCATCCCTGCAGGGACGGTGGCAAGGCTTGCAGGGGTCTTGCTTGCAGCAGGGCTTTGGCCTGTTGCAGGGCCTTTCTTTATTGCATTTGCATTCTTCTTTGCACTTGCATTCTTCCCTGCATGGAGGCTTGGGACATGGTTTCGGGCAGGGCTTGGGTTCGGGCTTAGGCTTGCACCACCAGCAGCAGACGTAACACATATGCTCGGGCCGGCGGGAGTTCCTTTCGTCGCCGTACATTGCGGAATCCTCCTTGGTGTAGATAGTGGGGGGTCCGCTTGTAATATATGCTTTTTGGCGGCGATGGTGAGGACTATGCATTAGCTGGAAGGCAGATGAAATTTCCTTTATTTGAAACTCTGCGCTATCTTTATGAGCTGGTCTTGCTCAAGGGCAGTGGAACAAATGCTATAGTTACCATAAACATATTCTCTTTTTAAGTCGCTGTCAAATGGAATGATGGAGCCTGGCTCGTATACTTCATATACAGGCCAATCATAGCTTACCTTATGCTGTATAAGCCCATGCAGCATAGTTATACTATGGCTGTAATAACTTGTAGGTTTATGCACATAGATTGCTTTCTCCATGCCCGTTACTTGCATTTCAGCAGCATGTCCCCCATCCATAACAGAAAAACTTATATTATCAGGATCTTCGGCAGCCTCACGACGGAAAAATATATCCAATATGTTTCCGTTATCATCTTCTAAACCGATGCGATAAAACCATATATCATTTTTGCATGTATCGGAAACTTTCCATTTGTTGATGATAGCACCACTTTGTAGAGTCTCTTTGGGAAGCTGTTCAATACCGATGCGGAATGTATCGTCAGATGCAAAGAAGGCAACATTTCCTGTTACAAAACGATACCCCTTGGGGAAGGATTCAGGTACTAGCATACTTGTATCTGCCTGCTTTATATACTTTGTCATTTCCTCTATTGAACTGAAATATTTTGATGGATCTAAACAACTCATTGCTATTGTATCGTTATCTGGGTAATCAACACGCCAAATCTCGTTTTCTGAAGCTTTCATAGCCTTTATATCTGGATCGACTGGTTCTATTTTTTGATACAGCATTGCATTTTGGCCAATTGTATATCCATCTCCAGACCAATTGATATATTTTGCAGGCGCCAACGACACTGCTGTGGCGCCAATGAGACTCAGGAGGATCAGTGCCGCCAGTACAATCGTTCCTTTAAGATGCCCAGCTGGCTTGTTTTTTTGCGTTGAGGCATTTTGCATTTTGGCAACGGTACGTAAAATCAAATCCTTGCTTGGACTGATTGTCTGTGCAAAACGCTTGTAATCCTGTTCAAACATGGGCGCAGACCTCCTTATCGGTAAGGTAAGCTTTCAGCTTTTTTCGTGTGCGGCTTAAAATCACCCGCACGCTGGAGGCTGGGATTCGTATGGCCCCAGCAATGTCTTCCGCCGTCATGCCCTCGAAATAGTGCAGATGGATGACGGTGCGGCTTTTTTCCGGCAGCAGTGCCAGGGCGGCTTTTAAATCATCGTACTCCATGCGATCGGGCATATCCTGCATGTATTGTGGTTGATCGCTAAGTGCTGCTGTTTTCTTGCGCCAGGCGCTTTTGTGAAGATTGATGCAGCAGTTGACCGTAACGCGTATGAACCAAGCCTTTTCATGCTCCTGATCTCCAAATGCAGGCTTTGAACTGACATAGCGCAAAAATACTTCCTGAAAAATGTCGTCGGCATCGTGTCTTGTGCCGGTGCGCACATAGGCCAGGCGATACACCAGGCTGGCATATGTTTCTACCAGGGTTTGCAGGGAATCACCACTTTTTGGCATATCCTGCATGCTGTCACCTCCTGTCACATACAACACAAGAGCCGAATCGAAATTGCGACACTGGTATCAAAATTTCTTTTTTATTCCTTATATACCATTGGATGTATGGTGATTGCGTTCCTGCCAATGATTAGGATGAAATGAAATGTGTGTATTTAACATGACCGGGGAGAAAACATCCTTGGTTTTTTTGTATACTGGGAATGGATAAATAAGAACATATGTTCTATCATTTGTAAACGGATTTTCGGTATAAAAGGAGGTGATGGACGATTGGAGCTATCGGAACGCAAGCGGCAGTTTGTGGACGCATATTTAAATGATCCCTGCGCGGAGCATGCCGCTGTGGCAGCCGGCTACAGCGCAGACTATGGCCGCAAGCTGCTAAAGCAAAAGGATGTAGCCCAGTATTTAAAAGAACGGTCTGACTTATTGGCAGCGGAGCGAATTGCCACCCCTATGGAAATATTGGAGCTGCTCACCAGGATCGTCCGCCGAGACGACTCCGTATGCGACTTTGAGGTGGTAAAGACCAAAACCCGCCGGGAACGCTTGGACGAGCATGGCAAAAAGGTGGTGGAGGATACCGAGGCCCAGGAGCTTGTGAAGATCCCGCCTTCGCTAAGAGATGTGATGAAGGCGGCCAATGATGTGATTGACCGTTGGGACAAGTATCTTACACCGGCCGGGGAGCATGAGGGCGGCGTTGTGGAGATCCCATCCGTGCTGCCGGAGGGGGAGGATGCCGGGTGAATACGGGGAGATGACTTGCTTATCTGAAAATGCATCTTTGTCTTATTGGTTGTTAACAGCCAGATCTGCAGTTTCAACTGGCCTCCTTCCGTCTCCAGCGGAGACACCTACCTTAAGAGGAAGGCT
>JAEYQQ010000040.1 GCA_023409955.1 Bacillota bacterium
AAGATGGGGATCAGGCTGTGTTTAGCTATCCGCTGAGGTCTGGGCTAAACATCTGTCTGGCAGGCGAGGATGTCAAATTTGGCAGCCGTGTCATGCATAAGGGGGACCGGTTGACTGCTGTGCATATCGGGCTGTTGGCGGGGCTTGGCATTGCGCATGTCAAGGTCACGGCCAAGGTAAGGGCTGTGCTTGTCAGTACAGGCGATGAGCTTGCAAGGCCTGGTGAGTCCCTTGCCCGAGGTGCCATTTATAACATGAATGAGCCGCTGCTTACCGCAAGGCTTGAGGAGCTTGGGGTGGAATGCCTGCCGCTGTCTGCGCTGGGGGATGATGCCAAGACGGTAGCGGATCAGCTTATGTCAGTGCTTCCTAATGCGGATGTGGTGATTACGACCGGCGGTGTCTCTGTTGGTAAAAAGGATATCCTGCATGAAGTGCTTGAGCGAATGGGGGCAACCCGCCTTTTCTGGCGCATTGCCATGAAGCCCGGCAGCCCCATGCTGGCTGGTATCCTTAAGAACAAGCTTTTAATATGCTTATCCGGTAATCCCTTTGCGGCATTGGCTTGCTTTGAACTATTTGCAAAGCCTGTCCTGATGCGGTTGAAGGGGGATAACACCATATGCAATCCAAGGATCAAGGTGGGTTTGGTAGGCGCTTTTGAAAAAGCAAGCCCATCACGACGCCTGATTAGAGCTAAGTATGATGGACAAAGGGTTTATGCTCAGGATCAAAATCATTCCAGCGGGTCTTTGGCCTCTATGCTTGGATGCAATTGTCTGATTGATATCCCTGCCGGCGGCGGTGCCCTTTATACTGGCGATGAGGTCGAGATTGTTTTAATATAGGAGGAAGCATGGAGAAGGGACTAACGCATTTCGATTCCTCAGGTGCTGCCATCATGGTGGATGTGTCTGAAAAGCAGGAGACAAAGCGTGTAGCTGTGGCGAAGGGCCGAATCCATATGACGCAGGAAACCCTGGAGGCTATTACAGGCGGGTCTGTGCAAAAGGGAGATGTGCTGGGTGTTGCACGGGTGGCCGGCATCCTGGCTGCAAAGCGCACGCCGGAGCTAATCCCCATGTGCCATCCTTTGATGCTTACAAAGTGCTCGATGGACTTTTCCATCCATCCGGAAAGCTGTGAGGTGGAGGCTGTTTGTACTGTTGCTTTAACAGGAAAAACGGGTGTGGAAATGGAAGCCTTGACCGGGGTGTCGGTAGCACTGCTGACTATATACGATATGTGCAAGGCGTTAGATAAGGCTATGGAGATTAGCGGCATTTGCCTCGTATCAAAAAGCGGAGGCAAAAGCGGAGAGTATCAGCGCAGAGAGCAGGTGTAATGTCCAGATGAAGGATTACAGAGGACGGACCATTGATTATGCCCGCATATCCATAACGGACAGATGCAATCTCCGCTGTATCTATTGCATGCCGGAGGATGGTATTACAACCCTGGCACATGGTGATATTCTGACATTTGAAGAGATTTTGACCATTGCCAAAGCCCTGTCGTCCCTGGGGATTCGCTATATCAAAATAACCGGCGGTGAACCCATGGCACGCAAGGGCTGCATATCCCTGATCAAACAGCTCAAGGCTGTGCCAGGGATTGATGAAGTGACCATGACCACCAATGGTGTTTTGCTGGCTGGTGTTATGCAGGAGGCTGCGGATGCAGGGCTTGACGGAATTAATATCAGTCTGGACACCCTGGATGAGAATCAGTTTACTCAGATGACGCGGCTTGGGGAGCTATCCAAAACCCTGTCAACCATACACCAGGCACTGGAGATGGGAATTCCCTCCGTTAAAATCAATGTGGTACCAGTCAAGGGCATCAATGAGGCCAGCATGGTTCCCCTTGCTGGCATGGCCAGGGAAAAACCCATTCACGTCCGCTTTATTGAGCTGATGCCAGTGGGGTGCGGTGCAGCGTTTGAGTCCATATCCCAGGAGGATATCAAAGCCGGTATTGAAGCGGTATATGGCCCCCTTGAAAGGGACCCCAAACGCCGCGGTAACGGACCGGCCAGCTACTACCGCTTGAAGGGTTTTCAGGGCAGCATTGGCTTTATCAGTGCTCTGAGCCATGAGTTTTGTGATCAGTGCAACCGAGTCCGCATTACAGCTGATGGTCAATTGAAGTTATGCCTAAACCACCGGGTTGGTATCGATTTAAAGCAACATTTGCGCAGTGGTGCAAGCGCTGGAGAGATCGCCAGGCTGATGCGGGAGGCGATCTTGAACAAGCCGCAGAATCACGCATTTAAAGACATGCCTGAGGATAAAGAAGAACGAAGAATGTTTCAAATAGGAGGCTGATTTTTATGGCAGTGCAATCAGGAAAAATTATGGGAATTTGCATCAGCCCGGAGCGGGGTACACAAAAGGAAAACATTCATCATGCTAGGCTGATTGAGAACTTCGGTATTGAAAATGATGCCCATGCTGGGGACTGGCACAGGCAGGTCAGCCTTCTCTCTTATGAAAGTATACAAGCTTTTAATGATATGGGGGCTGGTGTATTGGACGGGGCTTTTGGTGAGAACCTAATCATCAGTGGTCTCCCCTTGACAGAGCTGCCTATTGGTACACGGCTTGGCTGCGGTGATTCTGTTTTGGAAGTCACGCAAATCGGCAAGGAGTGCCATAGCCATTGCCAGATATATCGGAAGATGGGCGATTGCATTATGCCCCGACAAGGAATTTTCACCAAGGTACTGCGGGGCGGGGAAATCAATGAAGGGGACGAGGTACGCGTCTTAAGCGGTGAGGCCTGATATGTTTACAGTGGCAATTATTACGCTCAGCGACAAGGGCGCCAAAGGGGAAAGGGAAGACATCAGCGGCCGGGTGATTCGGGATATGATGACAGAAGCTGGCTACACGGTTACGGAGCAGCTACTGTTAAACGATGACCGGGAAGGACTTAGTCTCGAACTTAAGCGGATTGCTGATAATCATCTGGCTGATTTGATATTGACCACCGGCGGTACCGGTTTTTCACCCAGAGATAATGCCCCGGAAGCTACCATGGATGTCATACAGCGTCCTGTTCCCGGTATTGCTGAAGCCATGCGGCTTTGCAGCCTACAAATTACCAAACGGGCAATGCTTTCAAGGGCTGTCAGTGGGATTCGGGAAAGCACACTGATCATCAATCTCCCAGGTAGCCCCAAGGCGGTTAAGGAAAATCTAGCGTATTTGCTGGATACACTGGACCATGGCTTGGCAATTTTGACAGGCAAAGATGGGGAATGCGCCAGGAAGTAAATCATCGGTACAATTGAATATCCCCATGATTTACCTGCAGATTTTGGCAGGTGAATATCTCCGAGCTGCATGGGCTAAAGCAAAGGCCATGTCCTGCAGCCGGAAGGGCTAATGCAAAGCGGAATATCCCTTGCTTAAGACCTTCCATCGGGTAGCGCCGGAAACAGCGTTGCCTTCCTTCTTGAAAAGGAGATAAACATGGGAGCGGGCGGTTTTTTGCATACCATCCAGACTCCTTTTATGTTTATCTTGCTTTACAGGATAAACATTTTTTTAAGGAGGCGACCTATGAAACAGAAGCTGACATCCCTCTGCCTAGCCCTGTGCCTAATGTTCCTGCCCGTTGTATCTTTGGCCCAAACTGCAGAGGTAGAGCTTACGGTTCTGGCTGCTGCCAGCCTGACCGACGCGCTGACGCTCATCGGTGAAAAGTATCAGCAAGCCAATCCCAACATAAAACTCGTATTCTCCTTTGCAGGCTCTGGCACGCTGCAAACACAGATCGAGCAGGGAGCACCTGGCGATTTGTTCATCTCCGCTGCGCAAAAGCAGATGGATGCATTGGCTGAGCAGAAGATGATCCTGGACGATTCTCGTTTGAATCTGTTGGAAAACAAGGTGGTTCTCATTGTGCCCATGGGCAAGGAAAAACCTGCCAGTTTTGAAACCGTTGCAGATGCCAACGTTATTGCGATAGGTGAGCCCGGCAGTGTTCCTGTCGGTCAGTACAGCATGGAAATTTTTGAAGCCTTGGGTTTGACCAAAACGTTGACAGAACAGATTGGAAAATTGATCTATGCCAAGGATGTCCGGGAAGTGCTGACCTATGTATCCACTGGCAATGTGGATGCTGGTATCGTGTATGCAACAGATGCTCTGACTGATGAAAATGTTGCTGTTATGGCCAGTGCTCCCGAAGGCAGCCACAAGTCTGCCATCTATCCTGCAGCAGTGATCGCCTCCAGCACCAAAGAACAAGCGGCACGTGATTTCCTGCTTTATTTAGCCAGCGAGGAGGCCGGAGAGATATTTATTTCCTTTGGCTTTACAGCTCTTACCCAAACGGTTGAAGCTGAACCTGTTGCCACTCCTGTGGTGCCATAAGCATGTAGTTTGGCGGTTTGATACCCCTATACCAAAGGAGCGATCCTGTGAGACTTGATTGGAGCACCTATGACTTGGCGGCTGTTGACTGGTCTCCGCTATGGATATCTGTTAAAACTGCCCTGCTATCCACCTTGATCACCTTTGTTCTGGGACTGTGGGCGGCGTGGAAGTTATACAGGGCCAATTCTCGGGTCAACAGTATATTTGATGGCGTTTTCACACTGCCTATGGTTTTACCGCCGACGGTGGTAGGGGTTTTTTTGCTGCTTCTCTTTGGCAAAAGCAGTTGGATTGGCCAGATGCTCCAATCTCTTGGCACACAGGTGGTTTTCTCCTGGGGGGCCACGGTCATTGCAGCGGTGGTGGTTACCTTCCCGTTGATGTACCGAACTGCCCGGGGGGCTTTTGAGCAAATTGACGACAATCTGCTGAATGCCGCCAGAACACTTGGGTTGAACGAGTTCTCCGTTTTCTTTCGAATTGCTCTTCCACTTAGCTGGCCAGGGGTCATAGCTGGTGCTATTTTGGCACTGGCCAGAGCCATGGGTGAGTTTGGGGCAACGTTAATGTTGGCGGGAAATATCCCCGGACGTACCCAAACCATTCCTGTAGCCATTTATTTTGCGGTACAGGGAGGAAAAAATGAACTGGCTATGCTTTGGGTAGCGATCATCGTTGTCTTGTCCTTTAGCATGATTGCCGTCATGAACCACCTGACACGTAACAAAGGGGGGCGAAGGCGGTGAGTGGGCTGCATGTGGATATACATAAAAAGCTTACTGGGTTCATGCTTCGGGTAAAGATGGATGTGAATGAGCGGCGTTTGGGCTTGTTGGGAGCATCCGGCAGCGGGAAAAGCATGACCCTTCGGATGATAGCAGGCATCGATACGCCAGATGAGGGCCTGATTGTACTTAATGGGCGAACCTTGTTTGACAGCAGTAAAAAGATTAACCTTCCGCCCAATAAGCGTAAGGTTGGATACCTGTTCCAAAACTATGCTCTATTCCCTCACATGACTGTTCAGGAGAATATTACTCTGGCTTGCAAGGGGAAAAATGCACAGGAGAAGGAAAAAATATTCCAGGATCAAAAACGCTTTTTTCAATTGGACGGTTTGGAAGGCCGTTACCCACATGCCCTATCTGGCGGTCAACAGCAGCGGGTGGCATTGGCTAGGCTGCTGGCCAATGAGCCAGATATTCTCTTGTTGGATGAACCGTTTTCGGCTTTGGACAGCTACCTGCGCTGGCAGCTTGAGCCTTCCTTTTTGAAAATCCTGCAGTCTGTTTCAGCACCTGTGGTGTATGTATCCCATAGCCGTGATGAAGCATATAGGCTGTGTGATGATATGGCGATTATGGAAAACGGCAGGATCTTACTTCAAGGAGCAAAAGCACAGGTGTTTGGAAATCCGGTTTTTGAGGCATGTGCCCGCTTAACAGGCTGCAAGAATATTTCCAAGGCGGTAAAGCAGGGCGATCATCAAGTGTTTGCCGTGGATTGGAACCTTTTGCTCGCCACAGGGGAGGCAGTACCGGATGATATTGCAGCAATTGGCATACTAGCACATGACATAAAACCTGGTAGTAAAGGAGAGGTAAAATCTTTTGCGCTGCCAGTTGTACTACTGTCTGAAATGCCCTTTTCTTATACGGTGCTGGTAGGGAATGCAGCTGCACCTATTCAGTGGGAGACCAGCCGTTGTCATCAGGATAATCTTGA
>JAEYQQ010000147.1 GCA_023409955.1 Bacillota bacterium
AAAGCTGCATATCAACAAGGATAACCTACGCATTGTGGGTGAGGATACAGAAAGTACAGTTTTATGGAATAGTGATTATGCTAGGCAGACATACCCTGATGGCACAGAAAAAGGTACCTTTCTTTCCTATACCATGATCATCACCGGCAGTAATGTGGAAATGGAGCATATGACCATACGCAATGATGCAGGGCCAGGAGGCCTCGCTGGGCAGGCAGTAGCGGTGTACGCAGCCGGAGACCGGGTTGCCTTTCGTCATTGCAAGATGATTGCTCATCAGGATACGCTTTTTTGCGGCCCTACCATGCAAAAAGTGTGTGATAATGCGCTGCCGTATATGCTTCCATTGCAAAGCACATCTGTATGTGATGCAGGCGTATCTTCCCACCGGCAGTATTACGAAAACTGCTATATACAAGGGGACGTGGACTTTATCTTCGGGCCTTACCGCTGCTGGTTTGAAGGCTGTACCCTTGTCTGCAATGATCGTGGGCAGCAGATCAATGGGTATTATACGGCAGCCAACACACCCAACGAGCAGCCTTATGGCTTTGTGTTTCACCAGTGCCATCTGACGGGAAACTGCGCAGATAATTCCGTATACTTGGGCCGCCCATGGCGGGCCTATGCCAGAACGGTATTTTTGAATTGTCGGATGGATGCGTGTGTGAAGAGCGAAGGGTGGGCGGACTGGGCAGAGAGGCCCGTCACCTGGCGCTATGGGGAGTATGGTACTGTAGGCGCACGGGCAGATGCATCGCAGCGTCATACCGGCGCTTCAATTCTTACCCAGGCGGAGGCTGAAAGCATTACCCTTTCAGAAGTGTTAGGAGGGCCCGATGGCTGGTCTCCGTTACATCCAGCAAGGACAGTCTTTATCTGCGGTGATTCCACAGCCAGCAGCTATCAGCAAGATCGATATCCACGCACCGGGTGGGGGCAGGTGCTTTCTATTATGCTGCCACAAAGTGTTTTTGTGCAAAATGAGGCGGTCAGCGGACGCAGCAGCAAGAGCTTTGTGAATGAGAATCGGCTCTACCAGATCGGGCATTTCATAAGGCCTCATGACTTGGTGCTCATACAGTTTGGTCATAACGATGAAAAGCCTGACGAGAAAAGGGCGACTAATCCCGATACCACATTTCCGCAATTCCTTCAAAAGTACATCGATGCTGCCAGAGAAAAAGAAGCGGTACCAATTTTGCTGACACCTATTGTACGTCGGCACTTTGATGCGGCAGAGCAGCTTATCGATACTCATGGGGAATATGCAGCTGCCATACGCAACCAAGCTCAACGGATGGGCATTATGCTAATTGATATGGAGGCAAAGACCAGGAAAATGGTGACTGCCCTGGGAATGGAGCAATCCAAGACGCTATATTTGTGGGTGGCACAAGGCCATCGAAACTATCCCGCTGGAGAGAAGGATAATACCCATCTAAGCTTTGATGGTGCATGGGCCTATGCAAAGCTGGTGGCCAGGGAGCTTGCCCCATTGCTTTCACCAGGATAATTACTTGGCTTGGACAGCAAAAAAGGCGCAGACGGCAAAAATGCCGGCTGCGCCTTTTACGTGTTATTGACACACTTTGCTGGGATTCAATAGATTCTTGGGGTCAAATGCCATCTTAACCGACTGCATCAGGGCCATCACCGCCGGATCCATGGCCTTTTTCATATATGGCCGCTTGGCATAGCCAATACCGTGCTCGCCGGATACCTCGCCCTTGAGTTCTTTGGCCTTATTGTAGATGCATTCCATGGTGTTATGCATGCGTTCTTCCCAGTCTTCGTCGGAAAGTGCATCTTTCAACACATAGGCGTGAAGGTTTCCGTCTCCCGCATGGCCAAAGGTTTTGATTCGAATTCCCGCATCCTTTTGCAATTGATGAACGTACGCCACCAGTTCATGCACACGGCTGCGGGGCACCACAACATCCACCTCATCCATCAGTGTGGTGGAGGCCTTGATGGCTTCCAAGAAGGCACCTCGCGCCTTCCAAATCGATTCGTCCCTTTCCTGAGTATCGGAGATCAATACATCTAGAGCTCCATGTTCAATGCAAAGCTTAGCTGTTTCCTCATAGTTCTTTTCGATTTCTTCCATAGAGGAACCGTCAAAACGCAGCAGCAGGTAGGCGTCTGCTTGATGATCGGGAAATTTACGGCCCAGGTATTCTTCTGCGTCCAGGATAACTTCCCTTTCCATAAACTCTATGGCAGTGGGAATAACCTTTGATTTGACGATCACTGGCACTGCGCCAATGGCTTTTTGAAGGCTGGGGAAGGGGATTAATAAGCTGACAGTGCGCTTGGGTAAAGGAAGCAGCTTTAGGATTGCTTTGGTAATAATGCCAAGCGTACCTTCAGAACCTACAATCAAATCCTTCAAGGCATAGCCTGTGCTGTTTTTAACCACCTTGCCCCCAAACTCCACGATATCTCCGCTGGGCAAAACTACTTCAAGACCCCGTACATAATCTCTGGTAACGCCATACTTTACCGCCCGCATACCACCTGCGTTTGTGCTGATGTTTCCGCCGATGGTAGCCGTTTTCTCGCCGGGATCCGGGGGATAAAAGAAACCACGTTCTTCAACATAGGCAGAAAGCTCCATCAACAGTACGCCCGGCTCAACCGTAAGGGTCAGGTTGTCTTCATCCAGCTCCAAAATACGGTTCATACGGCTCATATCCAGCAGGATACCGCCGGCCATGGGTACGGCTGCGCCTACCAGCCCGGTGCCTGCACCTCTTGGCGTAATGGGGATGATGTTCTCGCTTGCATATATTACAGTCTTAGAGACTTCTTGTGCATCTTGTGGCAGTACCACCACATCAGGAAAGCGCATGGTACCGCTTAATTCATCATGACTGTAATCCTCGTTAATCTCATCGCCATACAATACCCTGTCATCTGCTCCGATCAGCAAGCGCAAGGCATGCACATCTTCCTTCGTTATCTGCTTGTAAGCCATGCGTCTGCCTCCTTTCCGGATTTCAGTTGCTCAATGAACCGGGGAATGATATCGTATAGGTCGCCCACCAGTCCGATATGTGCCACTTTGAAGATGGGTGCCTTTTCATCGCTGTTGATGGCAATAATGGTATCCGCCTTATTCATGCCGGCTACAAATTGAATGGCGCCGGATACGCCGCAGGTGATCATGAGCTTGGGGCGTACCGTGCGGCCGCTTAAGCCCACCTGTCTGCGGGAGGGTACCCAGC
>JAEYQQ010000078.1 GCA_023409955.1 Bacillota bacterium
AAGCATATTGGCTGCGAAGGCGTCGGGGTCTTCCCCGGTTAAGCGCGACATCAACCCCCGACACTTGAGCGCCATGGCCAGGTTAACAACATGGGTCAAATAGCCCCATTCATTTTTCGGCTCCTGATCCTGCCAGTTCTCAAACAGCCTATCCCAGCATGTGCCCTCAGCCTGGAACTTTAGCGCCAGTTCCAAGAGCCATGCTTCCCCTTTGCGCTCATACAGCCACCAGATAGGGATCAGGCACTCAAACCAGCGGGTCTGGCCCCAGTTAAAAAGCGTATTGCGTTGAATGTGGTGGAGCAGCTGTTTTAAGCACCTGGATACGGCAGGCTGTATCCGCTGATCCCCCGAGCAGTCGGCATAGAGCACCAAAACCTTGCAAATCAGTATGGCAGCCCACACATCATACCGGTGGCGCTCATTATCCTCGCAGGGGCATATCCAGCCATCTTCTTTCTGGCCTTGTAAGATCGCATCCACATAGTGCTTTGCCCTTGCAATCATGTCTGCATCTTGTAGCAGATACGAAAGGGGGATAAAGCCATCCAGCCAGTAGGGCACCCGTTCCCATCCTTCCCGGTGCCCACCGATCCAGCGGCTATCCTTGACATCGGGCCACATTTTATCCAATTGACCCGCCAGTCCATCTGCTTGCAGACGAAGCTGGGTTTTGAGCCAACCGGCAGGCTTTAACTGCCCTGGAAGATAGGGACTTAGTGTGAGGGGTTTGAGCATACGCCTCTCCTTTTGTTATATGAATCGTGCATTAATCAACCAACCCATTCAAGAAGCAAAAAATGAACTAGTATTGCCTAGAATTAAGACCATCATAGCATGAATGCTTATAGCAAAGAAGTGCAAAACAATCCATTAATATTGCAAAAGGGGCACAAATGATGTATGGTGAAAAAGGGAGGGAGCAACCGTGAGCAGTAATTTGATTACCCTTGAGAAAATACCTATGCCCTATATGACTGAATGCTCAATCAAGCACTTTAGCATCAACGAATACCATTGCGCACGGTATACAAAGCACTTTGTGCTGATTTTTATGATGCGTAACCGGCTGACCTTTGAGGAAAATGGCGTTCAAACAACGCTTAAGGTTGGAGAATGGTATATACAGCAAAAGGGAATGTATCAATCAGCGTCCACCCCCAGCTCCTCAGCCGAATATCTTTTTATCCATTTTACAGCAGAGATCTGCTCAAACACCTTTGATGGGCTTACCCTGCCCAAGCGGGGAATCTATGACCGATTGGCCTTTGACATTCCCCTTTGGGAACTGCACCGGTATGCAAATCAGGCCTCTGGCAACCCCTTTGAGGTTCAGCAGCGCTTTTTGAGCATCCTGGGCATGCTTCACGATACACTGTCATCAACCCAAACTCTAGCGGATCAGATACTGCAATTTATACAAACCCATTACCGGCAGCGAATCACTTCCAAGTCCCTTGCAGAGGAGTTTACGTACTCCACCGAGTACATTGAGCGGCAGGTCAAAGCAGCCTCCGGCATGACGCCCCATGCCTATCTGAACATGACACGGCTAAAGCACGCCAGGCGGCAGCTGGAACGCAGCAATATACCCATAGCACAAATAAGCGAAGATTGCGGTTTTACAGATGTTTCTCTATTCTTTAGGACCTTTAAAAAGGAGTTTGGACAAAGCCCCTCCGCGTGGAGAAAAAGCACCCAAGCATTCGATATGAATGACATAGAAACATCCTGGCAATAACATGATGATCCACATGTAACAGGACCTGACCATTCAAGCTTGACTTGCCCGGTATGCGGAATATAATGAAGCTCGTATGATTTTTATTGATCCCACGACAGCAAATGATATGTACTAACAAGAAAAGATAGAGGAGGCGGCATATATGACCGACCACGCAGCGTACGCCAAGGAGCTTTTTGTACAGGGCTACAATTGTGCCCAGGCAGTGTTTGCAGCGTTTTTGGATGAAACAGGCCTTGATATGGAAACAGCGCTGAAGCTTAGTTCCTCCTTTGGCGGGGGTATCGGCAGGTTAAGAGAAGTCTGCGGTGCTGTCAGCGGTATGGCCATGGCAGCCGGTATGCTCTATGGAGTAACAGACCCAAAGGACAAGGATGCAAAAGCAGCTCACTACCAATTGGTACAGGAGCTTGTAAACAAGTTCAAGGATGAAAATGACTCCATTATCTGCCGGGACTTGATCGGCATTGATGCCGACGGCAATCCGGTACCTGATGCCAGATCAAAGGAGTACTATGAAACCCGCCCATGTGTAGGCCTAGTGGAAAGTGCCGCCAGGATACTGGAAGAGTTTATACGAACGAGAAATAACGATTCTCAAAATGACATGACCTAAACAAAAGACGGCTCGGATTTGATCCGGCCGTCTTTTTATATGTCCCTCATGTATCAAAATGCTGATTAGAACAGCGCTTCTTCACTAAATATTGATTCATCCTGCACCCTTACTTGTAAATCCAGCACCTTTTCTTCAATGGATTTTATGACCTGTTTGAAAACCTCATCGCCTTTGCCTGCGGGATCATCGATTTCCCAATGTTCCATATACCTACAGGGTAAAAATGGGCAGGCTTCACCGCAGCCTGTGGCGATTACGATGTCCACAGAAGGCAGTGCGCTTACCAGTTTGGGTGTTTGATCCTTTTCCATATCGATGTTGTAGATGTCCTTCATCAGACGTACAGCATCGGAATTGATTGCATCATTTGGTTCCGTTCCGCCGGAATAACTTTCGAATACATTACCTGCCAGATGGCGTCCCAGCGCCTGAGCAATCTGGCTGCGGCAGTCATTATGTGTAGAAATAAAGGCCACTTTGGGAAGCATGGATTCTCCTCCTTATTTCGCACCGCGTTCGGTGCTTGTTTGTTATATACCCACTTTACGGTCAAAATAACCGTTTGTGCCAGCTTTGAGTTTCTCCATGATGCATGTTCATAGCTGCATCAAACACGGTGCAAGCACAAGTTAAGAATCACAAAAATATAATACAAGGGGAACCTACAATGTATTTAGACTACACGGGAGGCATGAAAATGGCAATATTTACTCCTCGAAGCGGTAACCTTATCCAAAATGCCAGCTTTGAGTCGGGATTAAGTTATTGGCAGTCAGAAAACGCAGAGGCGGCTAACAGTTCTCCCTCAGAAGGCAACCAAAGCGCTGCCCTGACTGGAGGCGTTGGCAGCCTGTTTCAAATTGTTCCCCTACCAGCAATCCAGCGGAGTCCCCTGTTTTTAAGCTTCATCACTTATGGCAATCAAGAAGAGGGTACAGCCAACCTTACTGCGAAAGTTATCTGGCTCAATGCTGAGCTTAATGAAATTGGCATTGGGTTAAGCGCCGTTATCCCTGCCAGTAACATCCAGCTAGCCCGAGTAACTTTTTTTGACGTAACGGATACGCCGCCGCTAGGTGCTTTTTGGGCCAAGCTGCTGTTTAGCAGGTCTGCTGCCGAATCGACCATCTATCTGGATCTTGTTAATCTGGCTCCTGTCAGATCCATCAATCTGATTCAAAATCCCAGCTTCGAACGTGGTCTGGATGGTTGGATTACAGAAGATATCAGCACCTCGTTTGCTTCCGCTTTGGAAGGCACAGCCTCTGCATCAGGCCAGCTACTTGGCGTACTGAGGCAAATCGTTCCCTTAAGGCCATTGAGTATCGGTTCCGCCTACCTGCTTTCCTTTTCCTGCTTTGCAGAATCAAATATCGTTTCGTTGGTTGTCCGTTGGCTGAACATTCTTGGCATGCCCATTGGTGATCCGGCCATCAATGTGTCGGTAGCTGCAGCAACCCTTGGTCAGCAGGATAATTATCTCAATATCGTACAGTTGACCCCACCGGCACCCCCATGCGCAGTAGCAGCAGAAATAGAACTGAGTTATACCAATGAAATGGCTTCCGCACCATTTATTGATCAGGTGCTGCTTATTCGAATGGATTCTGCAAACCTGCTTGAAAACCCAGGCTTTGCATTGGGTCTGGAGGGTTGGACTTCCCAAAACGTTACGCTTCTTGATACCAATGCTTATGTGGGTTCCAATTATGCCGGTCTTGCCGAAGGCGGGGCATTGATTCATCAAACCGTAGCTCTGCCTCCGCTGGCCCACAGTGGAAGCTTTCTGTTTAATTTCGCCTTGCATTATGCCGGCATAGATGCAGATAACGGCCTTGTAACGGCGCAAGTGCTCTGGCTGGACCGAAACTGCCGTGAAATTGGCTTGGGCGCCAGCCTGAACATTTTACAGGAGGTTCAAGCTAAACAGCAGTGGCAGGTGTATACTGCCTTTACCGAGCGAGCACCAATAAACGCAGTTGCGGCCCGGATACAATTTGCCAAGTCAGAAGGCGCCGCAGGTACGGTCATCGGCTTGGACAGCGTTACCTTTGCCAAGGTTCGATAAGTATACTGCCGGCGGCAGTGCATGTATACAGTGCCATTGCCGCCGGTATCAACCTATGTCAATTGTTTCAGGCCACTCACATAAAAATGCGATCATCTTCTGCAGCACAAAGATCGGTACGCAGCTTCCATGACCCATGCCTGAAACCTGTACATACTCCACATTCAAGCCACGTTTTTGCATGGCCTGCACCATTTGATCAGAATGTGCTGCCTTGTTCACTGCCTGGTCTGCATCCCCATGGATAAACAGGTAAGGAATATCCGGCATGGCGTGGACTTGAACAAGGGGCGAATGCTCCGCAAAGAGGGATTCCAGGTCATCCTGATACCCACGCAGGGATGCATAGATGCTGCGGGGAAGATCAGGTCGCTCGCTGAAATGGTACTTGAAATCGCAAACGGGATACAGGGCCAGGCAAGCCGATATCGGACGCTTGGCATAGCGTGTGTATAGCAGCGCCGAAAGGCCCCCCATGCTTCCTCCGGTGGAAACAAGGGGCAAACGGTCATCCAATTGAAAATGGGCATAGACAAAGTCCACCAACTCATCCACAAACGCCCTGGCTTCCCGGTTCATCCAGTTCCAGGGGCCATAGTAGGGATAAACCACCAGCCAACCAACCCTGGCCCATTCCAGTTCAGTGGTATCCGGAAACCTTTTTTCATTCACCATTCCGAGGCCATGAAAGGCCAGGGCAACTCCACGGATCTTTCCCTGCACATACTGGTCACCGATAAAGGCAACCTGCCTCATCATGGTTTCATCCACTTACGATTCCCCCTCGTTGTATCTTAGTGAAAGCATATAGCCAGAGCAGTCTTTCGTCAAGCTGAAAACACAAGCATATTGAAAATATCCTGTTTCACAATCGGAAACAGGGACCTAGACTGTATAAAACCTCCCTTGGGGGAAGGTGGGCCGCGGGGGATTTACTGCGGGCGATTGATAATCGCCCCTACTCAAGCAGAAAACGCAGTATGATGAAAATGGCCCCGTTTCGTAATCGGAAACAGGGCCCCGGACTGCCCAAGTCATCCCTTGGGGGATGGCAGGCCGCGGGTGATTAACCACGGGCGATTGATAATCGCCCCTACTATAGGTTTTGGGGTGTATCAGGCGCAGGCCGCGGGCGATTGATAATCGCCCCTACTGTAGGTTTTGGGGGAGTATCAGGCGCAAGCCGCGGGCGATTGATAATCGCCCCTACTGTAGGCTTTTGGAGGAGTATCAGGCGCAAGCCGCGGGCGATTGATAATCGCCTCTACTATTGGCCGAGGCACTTCCTATCGCAGCGGAAAAGGAGCTTCTCCGGCAGATCATTTCTCCAGCAGGGTGACCTTTTTTACCGGCCGGGCCTCAATATAGCCGCGGTACCCTTGAGGCTCCAGTTGAAACTTTGGCCCGTCATCATCGGCCCATTGATAACCGTATAGCTCAGGCTTGTAGTTTTCCATGGCCTCTTTCAGCGCATCAATGGCGTCATAGAACGCCTCGTCATTATATGGCGGGCCTTGGAACACCATCATCTGGCAGGGAGGCAGGTCCATCAGTTCGAACCCTTGGGGAACTTCGCCGCTGTAATCAGCCGGCACCTCCACCCCCTGTACATATTCGGAGGTGCCTTCCCGACGGAAGCGCTTGGGCAGCCACATGCCGATGGGCTCATACAGTGCTTCCTTCACGCTGCACAATATGCCCCATATATCGCAGCCCACTTCTTCACAGTAGTCAAAATAGTTATCGGCCTCCTTGCCGCGCTTGACGATGACCCTGCGCTTTGGCCGATCAATAACCTGAACAAACACAAAACCGTTCTTCTGCTGGTTTTCCATTTTTCTTTCTCCCCTTTTCAAATAGTCATGGTAGCTTTGCACAGAAGACGGTATGAACAGGCGGATGGGCGGCGAGTTATGCTGGTATCGGCTTGGTGTGATACCAAACTCTTTTGAAAAGGCCTTTGTGAAACCTTCATGGCTGTCAAACACAAAATCCAGCGCCACATCCAGCACTTTCACCTTTTCATCCCGCAGCTTTAACGCCGCCTGACTGAGCCGAAACTGCCGCATATACTCAAAGGGACTCCGACCGGTGAGTTCCTTAAACATGCGGGCGCTGTGGAAAGGAGAATATCCTGCCTGGCGGGAAAGCTCCTTCAAGGTGATAGGCTCCGTTAGGTGCGTTTTGATATAGTCCTGCATCCGCTGCACCGCGCATACCTGTTGTCCGTTTTCCATGCACTTGCCACCTCCTTACGTATTGTAAGATGGGTGAGAAAATAATTCTTGACCAAGATTGCTGATATGACTGATTCTTTACTTGATTATGTTTAGTCTGTAAGGAAATGGTCATATATTGCTTGGTTGTACGTAGCTAGCGGGAGATTGATAATCGCCCCTACGATATCACAAGTCATTGCTTGGATTGTGTGAGCCTAACGGGCGATTGATAATCGCCCCTACGATATCACAAGTCATTGCTTGGATTGTGCGCAATAAACGGGCGATTGATAATCGCCCCTACGATATCACAAGTCATGGCTTGCATTGTGCGCAATAAACGGGCGATTGTAATAGCCCCTACGAGATCACAAGACATGGCTTGGCTTATGCGCAGCTAGCGGGCGATTGATAATCGCCCCTACGAAATCATAAGACATGGCTTGGCTTATGCGCAATAAACGGGCGATTGATAATCGCCCCTACGAAATCAACCTTCAGAATCATTGGTTTCCTCTCTAATAATCCATACGAAACTGGAGAGCCGAAGCCCTCCAATTCAAGATATACAATCATGCAGCAGATTTATAATGCACCAAATCATGCATCCAACTTATCATGCGCCTGATCTGCAAATACATCCGAGCTCGTGATCATCCACCACGCCTACAGCTTGCAAGTATGAATAGATGATGGTGCTGCCCACAAAGGAGAACCCACGCTTTTTAAGATCCTTGCTGATATGGTCGGAGAGTTCAGTTCGGCAGGGTGCCTGAGAAAACACCACCCACTGTCCAATCACAGGAACAAAATTCACATAGGACCATAGGTATTTATCAAAGCTTCCAAACTCTTTTTGAATCTGCAAAAACTGCTTTGCGTTTTTAATGGAGGAAGCTACCTTCAACCGGTTTCGAACGATGCCCGGATTACTTAGCAGCTCAGCCACCTTATCATCGCCGTAGGCAGCCACTTTTACCGGGTCGAACCCGTCATAGGCCTTACGGTAGTTTTCCCGCTTGCGAAGGATGGTAATCCAGCTCAAGCCCGCCTGTGCCCCCTCCAGAATCAAAAATTCAAAGAGCGTCCTGTCATCGTGTACAGGCCTTCCCCATTCCTCGTCATGGTATTTTACATATAATTCATCTGTTCCTGCCCAGCCGCAGCGGTGCATCAAAACATCCCCTCTCAAACTCCACAAGCTGTACTCAGCCAAGCAGCTGCATAATCACAAAGCTTGCCACAACCAGCACATTGGTATAACTATGGATGAACATGGAATAGACGACACTGCCGGTTTTGATATACAGATACCCCTGCAAACAGCCCAGCATAAAGGTATAGATCATTTGCGGCCAACTGAAGACAGGCCGCAAAGGCAAAACATCCCAGTAAATGTGGGCAAAGGTAAACAGCAGTGCTGATACAATGACAGACACCGTTATTGTAAAGCGGCCTTTGAATAAGCTAAATTGCTTGCGGGTGATCAGCTGCAAAATGGCGATGGGCAGCGCCCGGTACAACAGCTCTTCACTGGGGCCTGCCAGCAGCAGCTGAAAGCCCAAGAGCCCTGTCACATTGCGAAGGGTCATAGGATGCGGGAACGGACGGTTTGCCTTAAGAGCCATAGCCAATACAGACATGATGATTTGATACAATGTGAAGACTGCGCAAATTTGAACCGTAAGGCGAAGGCCTGTACGCCTGTTGCCTAGGCCCAGACGGAAATCGATGCCAAATAGCAGATGCAGGATGCCCATAAGCAAAAGGGCAAGCACACCCTGAACAATGTGATGCACTGCCCGAAAGGCAAAGGCACCGTCGGGATCAAAGCTCCTGTACGGAAACAAGCGAGCCACATGGGTGCCTATTTGTGACAGGGATTCCTGGAAGATCAACAGCAAGCCTGTAATCACGAAAAGGAGCAGGCCGCGGATGACAGGGGACATTTTTTTGTTATCCACCAGCGAGATCATGTATTACCCTCCCGGTTTAGCTGCGCCCATACCACTGTTAAAGCCGCCTGGCCAGCAAAAAATAATGCCTGCTGCTTTTGGCTTTTCCATCCATAAAGCAGTCGTCAATATGGCGTACCTTAATGATTTCAAAGCCATCAAACAGCCTGAATAGGTCCTCTAAGTGTACATAAAAGTGAGGCACATTGACTTCGGCACCGATGGTTTTCAATACCGAATTTTCATCTATCACCGGGAAACCGGCATCCTTATAGGACCAGGTGTCCTTGGAGCACATTGTCAGAAAAACTTCGCCGCCAGGTTTTGTTACCCGGTGAATTTCACCGATGATCTTTTTTGCTCCCGGCGTATCGGTATGGGAGATCACATGATAGGAAAAGAGGCAGTCAAAGCTTTCGTTAGCATACGGCAGGGATAGCATATCGCCCACTTTCGCATCTACCTGCAATTGCTCCTTCTGCGCCCAAGCAATGGTGCTGCTAACAGCTTCCGAAGATAAATCCATGGCGGAAACATCAAACCCTTGCTTTGCAAATAAAATGGTATGCCGGCCCAGTCCGCAGCCCAAATCCAGCAGCGTCTTATAGCCGGCTTCCTTCCAGCGGTTGGCGTAATAATGGCTTTCCTCACTGGGTACCCGCCATATAGGATTTTGCACCACATTCCAATCCCAAGCTTTTGAAAGGGTCATGCTGCTCCTCCTTTTGCTTAAGCGTAACAAGTACAAATGCAATGCGGCCTTTGGTTTCCCTGATTATACCATAGGCACATCCCTTCGTAAAACAGCTGTATACAAAAAATCCCCCTCCTGTGCTTTCTTATCACAGGATGGGGATACGCACACCTATGCAGTCATCAAGCGGTTACTTTTTTGCGCAGGAGCAAGATGCTTACCATTGCACTGCCTGCAAAGGCAACGGCTGCTGTAACGGCAAACACCTGCCGGTAGCGAATGAGAAAATTCAAAGCGGAGTTATTCCCAAGAAGTGCATCTGTCTGGCCCGACTTAGCCAGAATGTCGTATACAGCATCAAAGCCTGCAGCCGCCGTACCAGGATCTACCACCTGGATGCTGAGGCCGCCAGGCAGTGTGCCCATATTGGCAACACTCACATATCCGTAAATGGCAATGCCAGCCAGAACAACCACAACACCAGCCAATATCAGAAGAAGTCCTTTGCTTTTCATAAGCCACACATCCTTCCTGCCCAAATAACAAATTTTGCATGATCTTGAACCATCATATTATGTATGGATATGGAAGTCAAGAAAAACAATACAACATCCGTAAATACTGTATCAATAAAGATCATTTTCCATTGAATAGGCAAGTGAAGAAATTTCCCCTGATGGTAGGAGAAAACCATGGAAGTATGGAAATACTATTAGATGCGAAAGACATAAGGAGGTGCCCCATGCGCCCCATTTTATATGTAGTGGTTCCCTGCTACAACGAGCAGGAGGTTTTACCTGAAACATCTAAACGGTTGAAAAACAAGATGACTGCCTTGATTGGCTCTGGCCGCATTGATGAAAAAAGCCGTGTGATGCTGGTGAACGACGGCTCCAAAGACCGGACCTGGGAAATGATTGAGGAGCTTCACGCAAAAGACCCGTTGTTTGCTGGGGTCAAGCTCTCCAGAAACAGAGGTCACCAAAATGCGCTGCTGGCCGGACTGATGACCGCCAAGGATTTTGCGGACGTTACCATTTCTATGGATGCGGACCTTCAGGATGACATTGACGCCATCGACAGGTTTTTGGACGAGTATGAAACGGGCTGCGATGTGGTGTACGGTGTGCGCAGCAAACGTGAAAATGATACTGCCTTCAAGCGCATCACCGCTGAGGGCTTTTACAAGCTGATGAAGGCCCTTGGGGTAGATATTGTATTTAACCATGCGGATTACAGGCTGCTTAGCCGCCGGGCGCTGGAAGGACTTGCGGAGTACAAGGAAGTGAACCTGTTCCTGCGGGGCATGGTTCCGCTGGTGGGCTATAAAAGCAGTACAGTCCTGTATGAACGCCATGAGCGTTTTGCAGGCGAGAGCAAATATCCCTTAAAAAAAATGCTGGCCTTTGCTTTTGACGGTATTACATCGCTTAGCATCAAGCCCATCCGGTTGATTCTAGGGCTTGGGGTCATCATCTTTGTTCTCAGCGTGATCATGCTGCTGTACGCATTAATCTCCAAGTGGACAGGCCAAGCGAATACCGGTTGGACAAGCATCGTGGCCTCCATATGGATGATTGGCGGCATACAGCTATTATGCCTTGGGGTCATAGGGGAATATATAGGCAAAATTTACAGTGAAACAAAGCAGCGACCCAGGTTCATTATAGAAAAGTTCTTGAATAAAGAAGACTAAACAACTCGATTTCATATAAAAAAGCCTGTCCCAAGCAAAGCGGAACAGGCTTTTTGCATACCATGAATTGTTAACTGACCGTGAATTACATCAACTTTCCCCCGTTGACATGCAGCACCTGTCCGGTGACATAAGCGCTGTCATCACAGGCAAGGTACACATACGTAGGCGCTAGCTCAAAGGGCTGAGCCGCCCGTCCGATGGGGGTATCCTTACCAAATTTCGCAACATCCTCCGCTGAGAAGCTAGCGGGGATCAGTGGTGTCCACACTGGACCCGGCGCAACGGCATTTACCCTGATTCCCTTTTCCACAAGGGACAGCGCCAAGGATTTGGTAAAGGAAGAGACGGCACCTTTGGTGGCGGAGTAATCAATGAGCGTTTTGTTCCCGGCAAAGGCTGTAACGGATGTGGTGTTGATGATCTGGCTGCCTGGCTTCATGTGCTTTAGGCATGCCTTGGCCATGGAAAAGTAGCTCATGACATTGGTATTGAAGGTCACGCCCAGCTGCTCGGTGGTAATGTCCTCGATGCTGTTTTGAGGATACTGCACCGCAGCGTTGTTAACAAGCACATCCACACGCTGAAAGGCCTGCACCACTTTATTTACCGCGTCAAAGGCCGCCTGCTCGCTCTTTAAGTCGCAGGGAACCAACAGGCAATGGCGGCCTTGGCTCTCCACCATTTTCTGCGTATCTCTCGCATCCTGATTTTCGTTAAGGTACAAAACAGCCACATCCGCGCCTTCCTTAGCAAAGGCAATGGCCACAGCTTGGCCGATGCCGCTGTCGCCGCCGGTGATGACTGCAACGCGTCCGGCCATTTTTCCGGAGCCTTTATATTGCGGGTTGTCTGTAATCGGTTTGGGCTGCATGTTCAGTTGACTGCCAGGCTGGGTATTTTGATGCTGGGGCGGTACGCTTTGCGGCGTTTGCGGCGATGAACCGCCATAAGTATTGGTATTTACCATATAGCACCTCCGTGTCTTGTTCGGTTTTAGGTTTTCCTGACCGGGGAAGATTATTCGGGCAGGAAACACACGTGGCCTGTCGAAAGATGGAAAAGCGTATTTATATGACAGCGTGGGCTGGAAGGAAATTCATATGAAGAAATCTCTGCCGTTTTTTTGGAAGCTGTTTATATCCACCTTTACCATCAGTGCCTTTACCATCGGTGGCGGCTATGTCATCGTACCGCTGATGCGCAAAAAGTTTGTAGATAAACTGAAATGGATCGACGAGCATGAGATGCTGGACCTGGTGGCCATCGCCCAGGCCACCCCGGGGGCGATGGCTGTCAATGCTTCCATTTTGGTCGGCTACAAAATCGCAGGATATACGGGCGCTTTTGTTACCATCCTGGGTACGGTGCTGCCGCCCCTGATCATCATCACCCTGATCTCGTTTGGGTACGAAGCCTTCAGTTCCAATCAAATTGTACGCATGTTGCTGATGGGCATGCAGGCGGGAGCCGCTGCCGTCATCGCCAATGTGGTTATCAGCATGGCAGCTGACATCATCAAAAAGAAGCACTGGAAGCCCATTGCCATGATGGTGCTGGCCTTTGCAGCATCCGTACTGCTGAAAATAAGTGTGGTCATCATCATTCTCATTTGCGCTGTCATTGGCGCTGTTGATGTTCTTTTTAACCAAAAAGGCCGGGAGGATCAAGAAGTATGATGCTTATTCAATTGTTTATCAGCTTCTTTCAGATCGGCCTTTTTTCCATCGGCGGCGGATATGCGGCTCTCCCCTTAATACAGCAGCAGGTTGTAGATCTTCATGGATGGCTGACGCTGAAGGAATTTGCCGATATCGTGACCCTTTCCCAATTAACACCGGGGCCTATTGCCATTAATGCCGCAACCTTTGTAGGCACCAATATCGGGGGTATACCAGGCGCCCTTGTAGCCACCATGGGCTGTGTGACGCCCTCGGCAATCATTGTGCTGATCCTGGCCCGAATTTATGTGAAATACCGAGACCTGACACTGCTCAAGGGCATACTGGGCGGTCTTCGGCCCGCCACGGTGGCATTGATAGCCTCGGCAGGCCTTTCCATTATCGCATCCTCCATTTTCGGCTCAACCCTTGAAAGCATTTCCTTGGCAAATACCGATATCATTGCCGCCATCCTTTTTGCAGTAGGGCTTGCCGCCATGCGCATATGGAAAAAAACCGACCCCATGATCATTATCTTCGGTGCGGGAATCCTAGGCCTTTGCTTGTACAGCCTCTTGGGGGTGATATAGGCTTTTTTAAGATATGAACTGATGGGTGGCTTTGCTTTTTGTTTGCTGCTTCATAAAAAAGCGCCGGTTGGGAAACCTGAAACGGCAATCAATATAAAGAGCGGAAGGGATACCCATGAAACAAAAAGCGCTTTTTCTGTTGTTCCTGCTACTGATGCTGCTGCTTTATGGCTGCGCAGCGGGACCCCAAGCCGGCTCATTGGAAACACCCCCTGCTACTACCATGCCTGTACCCATCACAGCACCGCCCGACTCATTGGGCACAATCGCCTCCACCGAACAGGTGGAGGATTATTTTCCTGTGCTTCAAAACACCCGGCTCACTTATGCAGGGACAGGGTTTGAATTTGCAGCTTTTGTTACAGAGACAGAATTTTTTGCAGACAACAAGCTGCAGCTGCGGGTGGATAACGGTGGAACCATCCTGTCCAAGGTATATAAATGGGAAAACGGTCAGCTTGTGCAGGTACTCTCGCAAGAGGAGGCATATGTTCGGGAAAACCTTTTACATGCTGCGGAAACAGAAGCCAATATTCTGCTGAAGGAACCGCTCACCCAAGGTACTGCCTGGGATACCCTTAGCGGTCGCCGGAATATTACCGGTGTCAATGTGGCTGTTTCATGCCCTGCCGGAGAGTATCAAGCGCTGGAGGTTACAACCCAGGGGTCCGAATCAAAAACGATTGATTATTATGCCAAGGAGATTGGACTTATCAAATCCATTTTTCAAACCGGTTCAACAGAAATCATATCAGAGCTGGCAGAGATCAAAAAGGATACGCCTTTTTTTCAATTCGTCCGTCTATACTATCCCGGTCCAAATGGCGAAGGCCGATTCTATCGTGAGGTACAGCTGTCCATCCCTACCAACGGAACCTTTGCGGATGCCATGCAGGAAGCCTATAAAGTGCCGCCTGGCAAACAAGCCGGTACCGTGTTCCCTTCCGGCACAAAGATACTGGCACTTTCCAAGACAGAACAAAACGCTGTACATCTGGATGTGAACCAGGCTTTTGTCAGTGAACTGAACCAGACACCGGCATATGTGCAGGGTGTTTTGCATTGTATTGCCGACACCTTTGGCAGCCTTTATCAAGTGGAAAACGTACTGATTACCGTTGAGGGCAAACCGTTTCAGGCAGGCAGCTTTTCCTTGAAGGAAGGTGAGACCATTAGCGTAGAAAAGACAGAGGCCACCATCATCATTGACTGATGACAAGGCGGACTTATCTAAAAATGAATGAGCAGTAAAGAAAGACAAAATGGCGTGCTTGCCATTTTGTCTTTTCCATGATTCGCAAAAAAAAGGCCGGCTTCACTGCCGGCATATGGTGCTCTATTTAGTTGCTTGTGGGATAATGGCGGCGGTACTCAATATTGTTATATTCTGCCCAGCTGCCTTCCAAAGCCATCTGACGGTGATGATCATCAACCAGCAGGAGAACAAACATCAACACCAGAAAAATCAAGAGTGCCATGAGAATTTCCTCCTCTTATACGGTCCAGTTACTTGCCGCAAGCACCTTTGCTTGCAAGAAAATTATACCTCAAAACGTCCAAAAAAAGAAGTACTTTTGCAAGTTTTCCTGCATAATATTTTTCAAAATGCAACTTGCAAAATTCATTCAGCCTTGCGAAGAAAACATAAAAAAAACATGATATAATGCAGGAAAAAAGGAGGGAAATGCAAATGGCCAAAAAGAACCTGTCCGTACTGTTATTTGCCCTGATTTTTCTCTTTAGCCTAACCGCTGCTAATGCGGATGCAATGCCCTATGAGGCCATGTCAAGACCGCCGGAAGATACACCTTGGCTAGCCTTGGGAGAGGATACGGATGTGTATCTAGTGCATAAAGAAACCGCTGCCATTTCTGTCCGTTGGCGGAAGAAAACCAGTGCAAAGGTGCTGTATACCTGGCGCAGCTTTGCCTTGCGGGCCCTTGATTACACTGCAGGCTCCCCCTGGCATAAGGTTGCGCTTCCGGGGAGTGACGGCTTTGTTCAGGATAAACTTGTATCTGTGATGGAAAATAAAGATCGGCCCCAACTGCGATCATACACCGGCAGCGCTGATCAGGGATATGTGTATGTGGCAGCCTTGGGCCGCGTACCCCTAGTGGCAGAAATCACCAACGGCAGCCGAATCCACCAATTGCTTTTACCAAACGATGGAATGTGGCAGCCTATACTCTTAACCCTTGGCACTGGCGTGTACAAACTCTCCGTTTATGAAGCAGGCCTGTATGACAGGCCCATCCGCCTTTTATTTGAAACCCATTTTAATTTGGAGCAGGAGATTAGTGATACGGAGCTTGCGCTGTTTTCCGCCCTGCACACCAATATGGAAGCAAATCAGGTAACAGCCGCCCTGGCAAAGTCCTTGTGCCAAGATGCACAAACAGATTTGGAGAAGGTATCATTGCTGTGGGACTGGCTGATGGATCACGCAGCTTATGACAAGTCCCTAGCCAAAAACATACAGTTCAGCGAAATTCCTGACGGCGATGCCTTTATCCGAGGGGAGAAGGGAATTTGCAGCGATTATGCCGCCTTTCTGGCTGTGGGGCTTCGGGCTGTCGGCGTGCCCGCAAAGCATATCTATGGCATAAACAAACGCACAGGCAACCAGCACGCCTGGAACGAGGTCTATCTGGATGGCCAGTGGCAGATCATAGATGCCACCATGGCTCAGTCACGGGGGCCAAAAAAATTCCACACCGAAAATGCAAAGCATTACGGTGCGGAAAAGGGGTTATGGGATGGATTTCACTAAGTGTTAATCCCTACTCCTGGCGATAGATAGCAGGCGCAAAAGCTGCAGCAGAGCGGTGATTGCCGAAGCTACATAGGTAAGCGCAGCGGCATCCAATACAGCCTTAACCTTGGGGGCCTCTTCCCTGGTAACGAACCCGCCGGATTCCAGCATGGCCATGGCACGGCGGGAAGCGTTGTACTCCACCGGCAATGTAATAAAGGAAAACAGCACCGTTAGGGCAAACACCACAATGCCAATAAACATCAGGGGTTCCCAACTGAAGATCAGCCCTAAAAGAAACAACGGGAAATACAGCTGACTGGAGAAGGAGACGATGGGCACCACGGCATTGCGCAGCTTCATGGGGCCGTATTCATCCTTTTGCTGCATGGCGTGACCGGCCTCATGGGCCGCAATACCAAGGGCAGCTAAGCTGCTGGAATGGTAAACACCTTCGGAGAGGCGCAGCACTTCTTTACGAGGATCATAATGGTCAGACAAAACGCCCTGGGTTTGTTCCACCCGTACACCGCCATTGTTGTTCTCGGACAGGATGTTCCTGACCACTTCACTGGCAGTTCGGCCATGATAGGATGAAACCCTTGAGTACTTGGCATACGCACTTCTTACCTTATATTGTGCCCATAGGCCCAGTATAAGGCCAGGTAGAATAAACCACCAATCATACAGCGAATAGAAATACATATACATACCTCCTAACGGCCAAAAGCCGTAAATGGCTGGCAGAAATAATTCCAGCATTAGCATACCGTATCCGCTTGCGCCGGGCAACATATTTTGCGCAAAATGTCCTGCCGCATGCATGTTTCCCCCATTTGAGGGGTTCAATCCACATCAAGCATGTTTTAAAGGGTTGCATCAATCCTTAACGCTAATGCGCTGCAAGCACCTGTGCTACAAGACCATCGCACCCATGGTGATTGAGCATACGAATGCAAATTGTTTGCAGAAAAATACAGGCGCTGGGAACAAGTTGCTAAGGAGATTCGTTTTATGGTTAAGCAAGCGGACAAGCTGCATGGAAAACATTCCTTCGGCATGTTTCAATGAAAAAGTGCTTGCCAATAAACCTGTGACTCTATACAATGTTGTAAAGGGAGCGAGGGGCAATTCATGCGCTGCCCCGAGCAAGGAGGGAAGCCTGCTATGACACAAGGATCCAAACGCAAAGTAGTGCTGATGGCACTTCTTTTGGCAACCGCACTGCTGGTGTCCAGCTGCTACATGTCGCCAAGCGACATCACCGATGACACCGATACATTAAACCAGGGCAGCGACAGCTCACCTTTTGGCACCATTGGTGTAATTGTAACGCCTACCCCCACCCCCACTCCCACGCTGGCGCCGACCAATGCGGGCGGGGTTTCTCAGCCAAACAGCTGGGACGCTCTTTTCTCCACCCCACCGGCCGCCGTTCAGACGCCACAAAACAACAATAATACAAACGTCAATGTAACGTCTGCCCCGGTACCCACCACAGCACCCAGCACCCGCACGCCGACCGCCACCCCCAAGGATGACGGTGTCCTTCGCAGCGGCGCAAAAGGCGACAAGGTGAGCCAGCTGCAGAAAGCGCTCAAGGACCTGGGCTATTATACGGGAACAGTCGACGGCGAATACGGTACCGGTACCGCCAACGCCGTAAAAGCATTCCAGGATGTAAACGGACTGAAAGCCGATGGCGTCGCCGGTGAAAAAACGCTGGAGCAGGTGTACAGCTACTATGCCGTACCCAAGCCAAAAAACTATGCCACAAGCACACCCAAACCCAACAATAACAACAGCGGCGGCAATAAAGCCACCAACACCCCAAAGCCCACAGCCACCCCTAACCTGTCCAAGGCCAGGTATTTGAAGGTAGGCGACAACGGCGAATCCACCATGTCCGGCAGCGACGTACGTCAGCTGCAAAACAGGCTCATCGCCCTGGGCTACTTAAGCGGTACGGCTGACGGCTCGTATGGCGGCGCTACACAAGCTGCAGTCATCGCCTTTCAGAAAAAAGCAGGTGAATGGGATGACGGTATTGCAGGTCCCAGCACACAGACGAAACTGTATGCTTCCAACGCTCCCAAGGCCAGCAGCGTTGTTGCCTCCATTGACCTTTCCTTGAAGGAAGGAATGAAGGGCCCTGAAGTGCGTGCCTTGCAAAAGCGCTTGATTGAGTTGAATTATTTAAGCGGCAATGCTGACGGTGAGTTCGGTTCCGGAACCAAAGCCGCTGTCACCGCCTTTCAGCAGCAAAACGGTCTTACTGCCGATGGCATCGCAGGGACATCCACCCAAAACAAACTCTTTTTCAATGGTGCAGCCAAAAACTCCGGTACCCCCAGCAGCGGCGGAACATCACCTACCGCAGCCCCATCAGGAAACCCCAGCAATGGCGTGTATACAACTCTCCGCCTAGGCGATGAGGGTGAGAACGTAAAGCGTTTGCAGCAAAAGCTCAAGGATCTGAAGTATTACACCGGCAATGTGGATGGGAAATATGGTGCAGGCACCGTGACTGCAGTACAATCCTTCCAGACCATGAACGGCCTGACGGTGGACGGCGTTGCCGGTCCTGCCACTCAGCAGCGGTTGTACGGCGACAGCGCCAGCGCCAACAAAATTCAAGGTTCCCTAAAACAGTATGATGAAGGTACCAATGTGCGGGATATGCAGTATGCGCTGTATGAGTTGGGTTATTATCAGGATAACATCAACGGGATATACGGCGAGAGCACCTTCAACGCAGTCCGGGAGTTTCAGATGATTAACGAACTGACAGTGGATGGGGTGGCAGGTTCTGCCACCCTGAATCTCCTTTTTTCCATTTTTGCAAAACCTGTAACAGCCCCTACTGGCGACTATGAGATACTGAGCCTGGGCAGTGAAGGTGAAAGCGTGGCGCTTTTACAGGCCACATTGTATGACCTGGGATATATGATTAACCCGCCCACCGGCGTATTTGATGATGAAACATACGAAGCCTTGAAAACATTCCAGCAGTATAATGGCCTGCCGGTAGACGGTATCGCAGGAAAAGATAGTCAAGACAAGCTATTCAGCGACGAAGCGGTGCACAACCCCTTAAGGCCATAAAGCAATCATACAAAAGCAGCTCCCAGCACCGTATATCCTGGGGGTGCTTTTTTTTTGCCGCTTTACACAGCGCGGCAATGCCAAGTAAAAAACACGCCCATGGAATTTTCATTCCACAGGCGCCTAATTGATTACTGCTCAGCCCTCTGCCATACTGCTTTGCACATCTCCAGGCTTGCGCCGACGGCTTATCATAGGCATCAGCGATTGCAGGGTGACTGCCGCAATGACCAATACAAAGCCGGCCAGCGCCCGCCCGCCGGGCACCTCCCCCAACACTGCAAAAACCCAAACCGGGCTCATGATCGGCTCCATGGTCAATATGATGGAGGCCGACATAGGTTCGGTTTTTTTAATGCCCTTGGCGAACATCAGGTTTGCTATGCTGTACTGGAAAACGCCCAGCAACAGCATTGCCCCAACAGACTCCGATGTTAGCACAAGGCTCCCATCCGTTAGCAAAAACGGGAGACCAAGCAAAAAGCTCAGACCGCAGCCAATGATTTGCCCATCCTCCGGCCTTACCTTTTCCATGCGATTGATGAGGATCAAAGCCGCAAAGGCAAACCCTGAAAGCAATGCAAGAACATTGCCAAGGGTACCGGTGCCCTGAAGCTGGTCGGAAAAGGCCAGTACGCAGCCCAAGAACACCACAATGGTCAATGTAAACTCAACCGGTGAGGGCCATCGCTTTTGCGTTACAGAAGTATAGATCAATATCAGAATCGGCGCAATATACTGCAGCACGATTGCGTTTGCTGCCGTGGTCAGCTTGTTGGCCGCCATAAACAGCACTGAGGTTAAAAACATGGCCACGCCGGATGCTATATTGTGCCGGGTCATGCGAAAGGGCACGTATCCCTTGCCAGTAAGCCGCTGAATGAACCTGAGGGAGATCAAGAACAACACACTGATCAAGCCCCGCAGACAGGAGATGGATAGGCTCCCCCATGGCAATAACTTAACAAGAATACCGGCTGTGCTCCATAAAAGTGCGGCAGATAAGATCAACAGCTGGCCCGCCAGGGAGGATTGCTTCTTCATAACTTCATTCCCCAATTCTTTAGCATCCCGTGTACCGCTGTCATGATACCAAATGCTTGTGCACGGCGCAAGAGGAAGAAGTCGATACTTTAAAATGCGTACACTATTTGGCATGAGCGGGCGATTGCTAATCGCCCCTACTGCCGGATGCATTTCTATGTTTGTGTTTCAGTCAGGAATCGTACCAGAGCACACAAAGTTTTTCAGTACACACCGTAGGGGTAATTATCAATCGCCTGCCAAAGCGCATTGGTAGGCAGCCTGTTCAGTCATCTTCCACAGCAATGCATCATCACAAGTTTCAAAAAAATCATATCCTGCACCTCAAACACCCCTGGAATCGTACAGCAGCTTTTGATGGTTCTAAACTCGATTCCAGAACAGGCAATTTTATGGTATAATGAAAGAACTAATTGCACAAACCTTTTTCATACATTCTTCATTTACGCAAGGAGATCGGAATGAAAACGTTTAAAGAGCTTTATCAGCAGGCAGTAACCTTGGCCTTGGACAACGATTTAGATAACCTGCCGCAAAATGGGGAGTTTGATGCCCAACAGCTGGATTGCCTGCTCAACCCGCAAAAGCACCCCCTGGTTCTACGTACGGGGGATTGTAAATGCACGGGCGATAAGCAGCAGGAGTGCATCAAGCGCTGCCCCTTTGATGCCATAAAACCTGCCGCCGAAGGTGGAATAGCCATAGATCCCGATTTATGCATGGGCTGTGCTGATTGCATTGATGGCTGCGCCAGCGAAAAGCTGGCGGCCAGCACTGATATACTTCCTGTGCTCAAGGCTGTACGTTCCTCCAAGGGCCTGGCCTATGCCATGATTGCACCAGCTTTTCTGGGCCAATTCAGCAAGGATGTTACCCCCGGCAAGCTACGCACCGCACTGAAAGCCGTTGGCTTTGACGGCATGCTGGAAGTGTCATTGCTTGCCGACATTTTGACATTGAAGGAAGCCCTGGAGTTTGACAAGAACATCCTCACCGACACCGATTACCAGCTTACCAGCTGCTGCTGCCCCATGTGGATTGGCATGATCCGCAAGGTATACAACGAGTTGATGCCCCACGTGCCGGGCTCGGTATCACCCATGGTTGCCTGCGGCCGGACCGTCAAACTCCTGCACCCTGATGCCATAACGGTATTTATCGGGCCATGCCTGGCAAAAAAAGCAGAGGCAAGGGAAAAGGACCTTATTGGTGCCGTAGATTATGTGCTGACCTTTCAGGAGGTTCAGAATATATTTGACCTGCTGGGCATACGACCTGAAGAAATGGAGGAAAGCGAAAAGGACCATTCCTCCAAAGCCGGCAGAATTTATGCACGAACCGGCGGTGTAAGCGAAGCCGTGAAAGCAACGGTTGCGCGGTTAAATCCCCACCGTGAAATTACAGTAAACACACGGCAGGCTGATGGCGTGCCCGCCTGTAAGGCCATGATGAATGACATCCTGGCTGGAAAGGGCGGCGGCAATTTTTATGAAGGCATGGGATGCCGGGGCGGATGCGTAGGCGGTCCAAGAGCCGTAACTCCAGCCGTGGAGGGCACCCAGGCAGTCAACGCTTATGGCGGAGCCTCCCGGTATGTAACCCCGGCAGAAAACCCCTATGTCATGGAGCTGCTAAGTAGGCTGGGTTTTGATTCCATCGAAAGCCTGCTGGAAAAGGATGAAATTTTCACCAGGCATTTTTGATATGCCTGCCAGCTGAACAAAACGATATAAAGAAGGGAAGACGGAGCATACAATCCGCTTCCCTTTCTTTATTGTATCAATATAGCGACTTAAAATGTGCGCCCGGCCTCAAAGACAGTTTGAAGATGCCTATCCCACTTTTCCTGCCGAACGTTTGCCGTGAGCCTTGACATGTCATCCAGCACGATCATCTCTTTGCATTTCACACGGTCAAACATCCTGTCCCCCAACATGACGGATTTCATGCTATTAAGATAGCCAAATGCCTGAAGGTCGTCTTTGGTGTGGCCGGTGATGCAGATTACCAGGCCCTTTTCAAGCTGCTTTATGGTACGCTTCACATCCCCTTCGCCATACGCAAAGCCAAAGGTCCACACACGGTCAAACCAGCCCTTCAATTTGGCCGGGGCATCTGTCCAGAACACAGGATAGATAAACACAATGGCATCGCAGGCGTTTACCTTCTCCTGCTCAGCCCTAACATCCTCAGGGACAGGCACAGCCAAATTGTAGTATGCCTCCCGCAGGTATTCCTTCTCGCTGATGTCAGTCTGAAATCCCATGGCATACAAATCGGATACAACATAGGTGTGCCCGGCAGCTGCCAGTCCGCTAATAAAGCTTTCCTTGGCATGCCATGTGAAGGAGTCAGGGCTGGGATGGGCATATATAATCAGTACCTTCATTCACGAAACCTCACATCACATCGTTTCATGCATTGTACATGGATTGCTTTCCTATGGCAAGATTTTTCAAGGCACACACAATCATCTTCATTCCGTCATATAACGCTGCTTTCCAGGTCAAAGTATATGCGGTACGGTTTTGATGAAGGATTCCCCTGCCGCAAGACGAATTGAACAATACAACTTGAAAGCGAGACTGAAAAATGATACATGCTGCCGTTATGGTACCACACCCGCCGCTGATCATCCCTAAGGTGGGCCGCGGTCAGGAAAAGTCCATACCTGAAACAATAAAGGCGTATCGCGTGGCGGCAGAGCTGATTGCCGCCGGTAAGCCGGATACCGTCATCGTCATCACGCCCCACAGCGCCATGTACGCCGACTATATTCATATTTCACCAGGCACTGCGGCCAAGGGCAGCTTTGCACAATTTCAATCAGGGGATGTAAAGTTGGAGGCAGCATATGATACTGCCTTTGTAACAGAGCTTTGCCGCCGTGCAGACGCCTGCGGCCTTCGAGCCGGAACCCTGGGAGAGCAAGATAAGAAGCTGGACCATGCTGCCATGGTACCCCTTTGCTTTTTGAGGGATGCCTATGGCACAGAGCTTCCCTGCAAGCTGCTGCGCATTGGCCTATCCGGGCTGCCCTACACCGATCATTACCGCCTGGGTATGCTGATTCAGGAAACGGCAGAGAGCTTGAAAAGAAGCATCGCCGTCATCGCCAGCGGTGATTTATCTCATCGCCTTAAGGAAGATGGGCCATATGGCTTTGCAGAGGATGGGCCTATCTACGACCAAAAGATCATGGACGTTATGGGCAGAGGAGCCTTTGATGCGCTTTTCCATTTTGAACCCGAGTTTTGCGAAAGTGCTGGGGAATGCGGCCACCGCTCCTTTGTGATGATGGCCGGATGCCTGGACGGATTGTCCGTTAAAGCCAAGCAGCTATCCTACGAAGGGCCCTTTGGCGTAGGCTACGGCATATGCATCTATCGGCCTGAAGGTTTAGACCCGGCCCGCCACTTTCTGGGTGCCTATCTCAAGGCGCAAAAGCAGGCCATCGAAAAGCGCAGGCAGGAGGAGGACGCCTATGCGGGCCTGGCCAGACAGACGCTGGAGACGTATATTCGCACGGGTGAAACCATCCCCCTCCCCCTTGGCCTGCCGGAGGAGATGACAAAACAGCAGGCTGGGGTATTCGTTTCTCTAAAAAAGAACGGTCAGCTTCGGGGGTGCATTGGAACCATATCCGCCTCCACCAAAAGCATTGCCAGGGAGATCATTCAAAACGCCATCAGCGCCGGTACCAAGGACCCCCGCTTTAATGCGGTAATGGAGGAAGAACTGGATGAGCTTGTGTACAGTGTGGATGTGCTTGGGGATGCGGAGGATATCGATTCCCCTGCCGCCCTTGATGTAAAGCGATATGGTGTGATTGTATCAAATGGAAACAAGCGCGGCCTTTTGCTGCCCAATCTTGAAGGCATTAATACGGTTGAGCAGCAGATCGCTATCGCCAGAAGCAAGGCAGGGATCAAGGATCACGAGCCCATAAAACTGCAGCGATTTGAGGTGGTGCGGCATCAATAGCATCATCTGCCCCGTGTGCATGCACCATTGCCGCCTTCAGGAAGGAGAGCTTGGGCGCTGCAAGGCACGGAAAAATGAAAATGGAAAAAGCATTAGCACAAGCTACGGCCTGATTACTTCCATTGCCCTTGATCCCATAGAAAAAAAGCCCCTGGCCCGCTTCTTTCCCGGCAGCAAAAAATAATCGGTGGGCAGCTTTGGCTGCAATCTTAATTGCCCTTTTTGCCAAAACGCATCCATTGCTGCTGCCGGCTTTGATGATGCCCTGGCCGAAAAGCTGTCGCCGGAGTCCCTTGCAGCCATGGCGAATACCCTGCAGCCGGAGGGAAATATCGGCGTGGCCTTTACCTACAATGAACCCATGGTAGGCTTTGAATATGTACGCGATACCGCCATGCTTGTTCATAAGCTGGGCATGGTGAATGTGGCAGTCACCAACGGTTCCGCCTGTGTACATGTGCTAAAGCAGGTACTGCCTTATATCGATGCGTTTAATATTGATTTGAAGGGATTTACAGAAGCCTACTATCAAAAGCTGGGCGGGGACTTGCAAACGGTACTTGCCTTTATTTCAGAAGCTGCCCAGCACAGCCATGTGGAGCTGACCTCACTCATCGTTCCCGGCGAAAATGATACGATCGGGGAAATGCAAAAGCTTTCCACCTGGGTGGCCGGTTTGGATCCGAAAATACCGCTGCACATTACACGTTTTTTTCCGCACAGGCACATGCGGGATAAGCGCCCTACTGACATTGCATTGATGGAAAGACTGGCGGATACGGCCAGAGAGAAATTAGATACCGTGCTGCTGGGGAATGTATAACAAAAAAGGAGCTGTTAAGCCCCTTTCCATATGTCGAAAAAGTGGCTATGCCACTTTTTCGAGTTTTCCCCTCGCTGCACTGCACTTTGGCTACGCCTTTGTGCGGTTTTCGCTGGAGAAAGGTTGAAGGTGCTTCGATATTCCTGCGAAAACTACCGTACATGTTGCTAGTTTACGATCTGTAGTTGGAGGGAATGGGCCCTTAGGCACCTTCCAAAAGGTTCTTTGACACGCTGAAAGGGGCTTTTCGCCCCAGCCTAATATATCTCTTTTGCTGAAAGCTTATAATCCGCCAAATGCATTTTATAGGGAATGTCAATGTGGTATGGACACATGGACAGGCATTTGCCGCACTGGGTGCAGGCATCACCCCGCTTTTGCATGGCGGCATACCGCTTGCGACCCAGCTCCTTATTGCCAAACCAGAAGCGCAGCCGCTCCGCCAAGGCAAACTCCGCCGTGTCCGTAACCTTGCCCCGAGCCATCTGCCGGTCAAAATATCCTTCACAGGCAAACACCTCGGGAATGTCGATGCCTTCCACACAAGAACACTTTCCGCATTGCCTGCAAACATAATCGGAAAGCTCAGACGCATTTGCAAAGAGGGCTTCTTCCTCATCCCTTGTCATGGGCACAAAACCTTCGGCCAGGGCTAAATCATCCTTGAGCATTTTTTCATTGTTGATACCTGCCACCACCACCGATACTGGCCTGGAAAATGCATACCGGAAGGCCTGCTCAGGGGATTTGTACAAAAACCCGTCCCCAAGGGGCTTCATTAAGATAATGCCCGCATCCTTTTCATGAGCAAGGGGTAAAAGTTCATTTTCAATTTCCGGATAATTGAAGCGGTCGTAATAATTGATGGTCGTCATAACTGCATCAAAACGGTCACGCTTGAGCGCCTCAACAAGAGGCCCCGGCCAGCCGTGCATGGACAAGCCGATGTGATTGATCTTGCCTGCCTTCTTTGCCTCCAGTGCCGCCATGTACGCACCATCTTCAGACAGTATCTGATCAAGCTCCTGGTATGATCCCACCGCATGCATCAATAGCAGGTCCAAATGGTCTGTCTGTAAATTCTTCAATGATTTATCAATACTCTGGGCCGCGCTTGATTTGTCCCGAGCTCCAACTTTTGATACCAGCACAAACTCATCCCTGCGGTGCATAACAGATCGGCCGATCTTCCTCTCCGATTCACCATCGCCATAGCTTAAGGCCGTTTCAATGTAATTCCCGCCAGCATCCAGGTAACCGTTTAGCAGCTTTTCCGTTTCCTTCAGCGGTATCTCCAGCAGATGAAACCCGCCAAACCCAAGCAAAGATGTACGCAAGCCTGTTCTGCCCAAACGCCTATATTCCATTTTCCACGCCTCCTGTTTTCCCATCATAACGCAGCCGAATCATAATTACAAGTATGAATATACTGTAATCTTTTCTTCTTTTTAATATGCGTTATATTGTTGACAATTTGCTTCCAGGCGATTAAAATATATATTGGGGGAGGATTTAGACGTGAAGGGACAACAACTGATCTAACACCGGATGGAGGCCAGAAACATGAAGGCTTTCAGCCGGTTTTCAATGGGCAAAAGGTCAGAACTTCCCAACTTTTATAGATCCTCATCCTTTATATTAAGACCGTGATCCCTATGCCCTGCCTATGGATACCCTCGAAAAAACTGCAAACCTGCCAAAGGGGCGGCGCAGTGTAACTCGTTTGTAAGCACCAGGCAAGGTATACGAATGACGAATGGCGGATATCTAGAACTTTATTGGCGTACTCGCCGGAAGGTTTAGCAGCCAGTCGAAAAGTAAGCCGATACTCACTTACTCCGCCAGGGGTTTTAGGGGCATCGGCATTATTTTATCGTTATATAGGAGGGCATCTTTCATGGAAGCCGCATGGAACCGATTATCATTGCCCAAGGAATTGGAAAGCATACTTAGCAATGCACCCTATCTCATTATGCCAGAAACCCGAGAAGAAATATTTTCCCTGGCCATGGGCGGCAGGGGCGAAGGTATTTATGACGTATCCTATGATGTTCCCGGCCTGGGCCAATACACTGAAGCCACCGTCACCAGATGTGCCAACGGCCTTGTAGTCAACTATATGGAAGCATACATGCGCCGCCGTGACCCAGATAGCTTGGTGGTGGCTGATGATCTACCCACTGACAAGCCCAAGTATAAAGACCTTTATGGCAAAGATTTTGCACCCCTGCGGGAGGATGTGTTCGCTTGGCTGAAAGACCAGCCCCTGCTGGTGCTTCCCTTTATGGCCGGCGGTGAAAGCCTGAACTGCCCCGCTCTTTTGATCGGGCCTCAAAATGCTGCCTTCTTTGCAGGCGGCCTTGCGGATTTACAGGGCTTCATTCCCGCCTCCCAGCTGCCTGAAAACTTTAAGCCAAAGGCGATTATCTATCTAGCACCGCCTTACCGCCATACGCACTTTGACAAAAAGCAGGTGGTTGTGCATAACCGTCTAAAGGGCTTGCACGAGATCTTTTCCTTTAACCTGTATCCGGGCCCCAGTGCGAAAAAGGGCGTCTACGGTGCGCTGATCCATATTGGTGAACTGGAAGGATGGATCACCCTCCACGGATCCACCGTGAAAGTGATTACACCTTATGACAACAGCCTGATCATTTTGCATGAAGGTGCCAGCGGCAGCGGCAAGAGCGAGATGATCGAGCAAATGCATCAGCAGCCTGACGGCCGAATCCTCTTGGCCAAAAACCTGCTATCCAAAGAAAACCTTTACCTGGGCATCAAGGAAACCTGCGATCTAATGCCCATCACAGACGATATGGCACTGTGCCACGACTCCTATCAAAACGGCAACAAGCGCCTGGTGGTGAAGGATGCCGAAGCCGGCTGGTTCCTGCGTGTGAACCATATTTCTCAGTATGGCACCGATCCCCAGCATGAGCGGCTTTGCGTACATCCCAAGGAGCCGTTGATCTTCTTGAACATGAAGGGTGTGCCAGGCGCCACCTGCCTGATTTGGGAGCACACCATGGACGCCCCCGGCAAGCCCTGCCCCAACCCCCGCGTGATTCTCCCCCGGAATCATGTGCCCGGCATCATCAGCGAGCCGACAGAGGTGGATGTACGCAGCTTCGGCGTACGCACACCGCCCTGCACCAAGAAGAACCCCACTTACGGCATTATCGGCATGATGCATTCGCTGCCTCCGGCCCTGGCCTGGCTGTGGCGGTTGGTAGCACCCAGGGGGCATAACAACCCCAGCATTACCGGTACTACCGGCATGACCGGCGAAGGTGTAGGCTCCTACTGGCCTTTTGCCACCGGCCGCATGGTGGACCAGGCCAACATGCTGCTTAGGCAGATCATCAAAACGCCTTCCACCCGCTATGTACTAATCCCCAACCAGCATATCGGCGCATATGAGGTTGGGTTCATGCCACAGTGGGTTACCAGGGAGTACCTGGCCCGCCGCGGCAGCGTAAAGTTCAGACCGGATCAAACAGTGCCTGCCCGCTGCTCACTGCTGGGATACGCTTTGGATTCCCTGAAGATCGACGGCGAATATATCCCCAAGGGCCTCTTGCAGACAGACCTGCAGCTGGAGGTCGGCGAGGAAGCCTATGATGAAGGCGCCCGCCAGCTCTATGATTTCTTCGCCCAGGAACTCAAGCATTTCCAGAGCGACGATCTGAGCCCAGAAGGCAAGAAGATCATCGAATGCTTCTTTGACGGCGGCAAGATCGAGGACTTCGAACGGGTTTTGTAACACAGTAATAGTCGCCTGCCTTTTATCGTGCAAATGGCAGCAAAGTGGGTATAATATACCTATGGAAGCTGAACCATTGGATAGATGAAAGGCAGGCGACTTTTTATGTTTCGAAAATTATGCGGCGAGGGAAAGGCTTTTTGCAACCTTTATGACGGTGAATGGACCAAAGCCTCTACTGAAGCCTTTATTGAAATTACCTCTCCGGTAGACGGCTCCCTTGTAGGAAGGGTACCAGCCATGACCAAAGAGGATGTAGATAGGGCCATACATAACACCAAGGAAAACCTGCACGTATGGGCAGAAACCCCCATCCATGAACGGGCCCAGGTATTTTACCGGGCTGCGGATTTGCTGGAGCAAAACGTACAGGAGATAGCATCCATACTGACCATGGAAATCGCCAAGGACGAAAAGTCATCAATTTCTGAAGTCAAGCGCACGGCGGATTTTCTGCGCTACACGGCGGATGTTGGCAAAGGCATGGCTGGGGAGGCCATTGGCGGCGACAACTTTCCCGGCGGCAGCAAAAACAAAATTTCTTATGTCAGCCGGGTACCATTGGGAACCATCCTTGCCATATCCCCCTTTAACTACCCCATCAACCTGTCGGTATCCAAGGTAGCCCCGGCGCTGATCGGTGGTAATGCTGTGCTGCTCAAGCCCGCCACCCAGGGGGCCATTAGTGCGCTGTACCTGGCCCAGGTATTCCAGGAGGCTGGCCTGCCCAAGGGCATACTCAATACCATTACAGGCCGCGGCAGCGACATTGGAGATTATATTGTCACCCATCCAGGCATTAACTTTATCAATTTCACCGGCAGCACCGAGGTGGGCCGGCACATTTCGAAGCTAGCAGGCATGGTGCCCCTGATGCTGGAACTGGGGGGGAAGGATGCCGCAATTGTATTGGAGGACGCGGACCTTGATTTCGCGGCGGAAAACATCGTTTCCGGCGCTTATTCTTATTCCGGCCAGCGCTGCACGGCAGTTAAGCGCATACTGACTGAAGACAAGGTGGCAGATCAGCTTGTCCCTAAGCTCCTGGCCCGTATTGAAAAGCTTACTGTTGGCGACCCTCGGGACAATGCCGTAATCGTACCCCTCATTAACAAAAAGTCCGCCGATTTTGTGATGTCACTTATCGACGACGCTGTGAAAAAGGGGGCTTCCATATTGACAGGCGGTGGCAGGACCGGTGAGTTGATTGAACCCACTTTAATTGACAACGTTACCACAGATATGCGCTTGGCTTGGGAAGAGCCCTTTGGCCCGGTGCTGCCCATACTGCGGGTGAAGGATATCGACGAGGCCATCAGCATAGCTAACCGCTCAGAATACGGGCTGCAATCCTCAGTGTTTACCCATAACATTCATCATGCTTTTTACATTGCCAACCGGCTGGAGGTAGGCACTGTGCAGATCAATAACAAAACCGAGCGGGGTCCGGACCACTTCCCCTTTTTAGGGGTGAAAGCATCCGGCATGGGCACCCAGGGTGTGAAGTATTCCATTGAGGCGATGACAAGGCCTAAGGCTGTGGTCATTAACCTGGATGCAAAATAATCATCAAACTGGATACAGTTCTTCCACAGACATATCGGCAATGATTTCAGGCAGGCTGGCTTCCTCCTGAAACTCTCTGGGCAGGGCGGTAAGTTTCACCTCATCCTCAATTTCGGAGATGTCCAGATAGTGCATACCGGCCACGGCAAGTATCTCACGTGCTACCGTGGCCCGGTGCGCCACCACCAAAAAGCGTTTGCCCCTGGCGCGCAGCTGCTGCAAGGCCCGCTCGAAATCACCGTCGCCGCTGAAGAGCACAGCCATGTCGTAATGGTCGATGGTATTGAACATATCCAATACGATTTCCACATCCAGGTTGCCCTTTCGCTTGGTTTCATCGCCGTTGTGGATTTCCTTCAGGGGTTTGGATACGATGGTGTAGCCCATCAACGGCAGCATTTGAACAAAACGGTTTTGGGAAGCAACATTGTAATCGATGGCGGTGTAGTAGTAAGCATCTACCACCTCTCCCATAACCCGAAAGTGATCCAGGAACTTTTTTAAATCGATATTCCATCCCAGATGCTTTCGCTGGGTACGGTATACGTTACCCCCATCAACAAATATTGCTATCCTCACAAACAGTCCTCCCAAAATGTACATTATTTATACGTAATACTTACCCATTTTCTATCAATTTGACATGCTCCAGCGCAGCAAAAATTGCTGCTGCCACGCCATAGGGATAATTTTTCCCCCGGGGCGTAAATTTATAGCCGAAATACGGCAAAACGTGCACCGGTATGGTGGGTGCGCTGATTTCATTGAGATACACCCCATCAGGCGTTTTTTGTATGCCCGCCATTACGGCTTCAAACGCATTGAGCCCCGGCTGTAAAAAAGATTCCGAAAGATATCCGCGGCGCACGCCATGCAAAACCCCGGCGGCAATCAGTGCCGTAGCGGAAAGCTCACGGTACAGCCTGCTGCCAAGCACCGTGGAAAAGCTGCCGTCAGGCAGCTGGCAATCAACCACCGCCTCCGCCGTACGCTTAAATATGTCCAGCATCTCAGCCCTTGATGGATGGTCAGGCCCGACATAATCCAGAATCATGGGCAACGCACAAACCACCCAGCCATTCCCCCTGGCCCAATAGACCTCGCCCTTGGGGTGGGGCCTTTTGTGCTTCACCCAATAGCTGTGACGCCACAGCCCCGTTTTTGCATCCTGCATATAGCGGCTGTAGAGGGCCGGCTGGCTGGCTGCATAGTCCAGCAGCGTCCAGTCCCCTGTTTCGCTGGCATACAGGGCCGGGAACACGCCAAACATCATCAGGCTGTCCACCCAGATGGATTTGGGGTAGAACTTCCCTGCGATGTTTTTGCCCAAATGGTTCACCGCACCGCCAATGAGCCTTGGCTCGTTTTTGATATAATGTAGCACCTTGTCTGTTAGCTTATGATAGTCAGGGTTCTTTTTCTGCATGGCATAGGTAATCAGCGCAGGCGCACAAGTATCGGCGCAGACCACCCTGGGGTCATGGACCATATAATAATCGCAGAATCCACTTAAAAAGGGGGTGTAATCTTCTGTCTCCAAATGGTTATCCAGCAGAGAAAGGGCATAGCCAAAAAGCGCTTCGCCCCACATCCAGCGCATTTTCGGCTCTCTGGTTTTGACCATGTAATCGCAAAGCTCCTTGACCAAAATCAGCTCCGGTGTGACCACACTGACACCCTCCCTTATATCCCGTCCCCGGCCCGGATACCTGTATTCAGATTCAAGACAAGCCGCTTGCCCCCAGCCTGAATGACGTATTCCTTTGGATCACGCTTAACACGGGCAAATGGACATTCCAGGCGGGGATAGTCTGTATCCTGAACCTTCCCGTTAACGACAAACCTTTTTTTGTATGCAAGGGCCCAATAATTCACTGTATCCCCGTTATCCAAAAGAGCAAGCTCCGCATTGATTTTATCAAACGCATACAACTGCATCCGCTTTTCAAAGGCGTCAAGATCAACATATTCCTCCCCGCCCATCACCGCTGCCCAGCAGGTTTCCACCCCATGCTGCACAAGCTCATCCTCCCCCTTTTCCTCAAGAGGATGAAGGGAGAACAAGGCGATAAACCCTTGTTCCTTTTGTGCTATATACAGCTTGTCATGGACCCGGCGGGTCAGGTCAAACTTTGCCTTGGGGAAATAAGCATGGGTAAACAGCTGGCGCTCCTTTTCCATCAGCCCTTTGCGAACATCCAGTTTATACCACACCAGGCATACATTCTTGTGCTGGGCAGCATCGGGATGAATGCCGTTTCCTACCCAGTAGGATGGGGAAAAGTTGCGGGCATTATCATGAAAAAATGCCGCCCCCGGATGGGTGGTAAATACCGTTACTCCCAAAGGCAAGGTAGCCTGCCAAATGTGCTGCTGGTCACCAAACTCCCCAGCGTGGTGGCGCTGTACGGTGGATAGCATGTAATCCTTTGTCTTGTAGGTGTAGGTATTGCCCCGCTGGATGGCAATGCCCTGGGTCACGGGATTCAAAAGCCGCACAAGGGCCGGGAGTATACCCAGCCTTCGCAAAAACGGCTTATCCAGCACCTTTAAATCCTTCAAAAAGTCATTGGCGCGAAGGTTCCACATTCTGAACATCTTCATGGTCATGTTTACGGATTCAGGATTGGTAAAGGCCTCCATGGCCCACAGATACCTGCCCATATCGTCCACCATACGGCAGCCATCAAATTTTTTGTGTACCTCACCAAGGTCCAGGCCCATGGAATCCTTTATTTCCAGCGGGCCTTTTTCATGTGCGATTTTACGTATCACCTGTGGAACGCGGTAATTTTGATTTAGGATAAACTCTGCTGACAGCCGGGTGTAATCATATTTTTTTACCAGATCAAAGCCAAAGGCCTTGTCCATGATCTCCCGCACATCCTGCCTTCGGGGGTCCTTTTTGGGGGCCTCATAGCAGCGGCCGGAGGCTGCGCAAAAATACCCCTGAAAGTTGTGAAGTGCCATATCCAACAATATAATATCCAACAGCATACGAGCCTGAAGGCGGATATCCTCCTCTTTGGCAAAATCAATGAGCAATGATAGTGGTGCAATATCCTCCTCATAGTAGGTGTTGGAATGAAATTCACTAAAGCCAAATTGATAGCGTCGTGAAAACCACGTCAGCAGCGCACGGCGGCCTTTTACCATATGCTCTTCCCCTAGCATGAAGAGCCCGCCTGCGTAAAACTCCCGCTTTGGATACAGCTGCCCCGCCAAGTATTCGCATGCTGCAAACAGCAGCTGATGGTTTTCCGACCAGTAGCACATGCTGTCCTCACCAGGCTCATCCATCCAGTATTTAAAGTGCAGCACAGCCTTGGTCATGGCATCCTTTGTCGGAAAAGATATGAGATGAGAATAGGCATACAGGGTTCGCAAGATACAAATCAAGCGGAAATCCGCACAGTCATAGCGTGTATTGATAAAATCCAGTATCTCAAGAATCTGGCTTTCATCTGCATGCTCACCCCAGGAAAGCTTTTCAATGTCCGCAAAGCATTTACGGTTCATTTTCAAGCTCATGGGGATATCCAATGAGTTCATACTTTCCTTAACATGCTTCAAGCTACGAACTCCTTCATCAGTTGATCATATTCCGTACGTTCTGCTTCACTAAGTAAATCAGGGCCTTTATCCCGCAGCCGTTCATTGAAATACTTCACCCGAAGGCTGACATGGGGTGTTAAGGCAAAGCCCTTGGCCGTAAACCAGGCAAAGCCCATCAGCAGCAAAAACGGCAGAAAAATCACCAACCGAATGCCCCATACCGCGGTTACAGGCTGGGGCGGCATGGGCATAGCCTCCGTTGGGATGACAAACCCGGTAAAAGAGAGCATGATGCCAATCAGAAAGCTTGCAGCCGCAGTGCTGATGGTTCGAGCAAAGGCCATCATGCCGCTTAAGGAGCCGGTCATGCGTTCCCCAAGCCCCAATTGCGCTATGTCCGCCACATCCGGAAACATGATCCAACTCATGGTTTGTGCTCCGGCAAAGCCAAGGGCCGTGAAAGCTGTCAAGCCGTATATGCCGTATACCGGCCAGCTGGCAGGATACAGCGCAATGCATAGCGCACCTGAGATGGCAAGGGGTAAGCCATAGCGGTAGATTTTTGTCTTGCTTACCTTGTCCACCAGCTTGGCGATGATTGGGAACAGTAACAATTGAATGCCAAGAAAAATGCCAAGAAACACCGTTGTACTCATCCCCGAAACGACATAAAGTGCATAGTACATGGCCACAGCCGCAACAATGTCCAGCGTTACCGCCTGGAACAAGTACAGTATCAGCAGCTTGCGAAATGCCTTTACCTGAAAGGGCCTTACAAACACCTGTAAGGAAACTCGCTGCTTCCGCTCCTCAAAGGGCACTCGTTCCCTACCAAATACACCGATGAGGATTAGCGGGATAGCAAACAAGGTACCAAACCCAAAGACCAATGTTACATATGTACCTGTAAAGGACAGGTTTTGCTTGATGCTGTCCTCAAAAAGCAAAGAGGGCAGCAGTGTGCAAATGGCAGTAGAAGCAAGGGAAATGACTAGCCGCAGCACATTGATCCGGTTGCAGGCACGAAAATCCGTTGTGATCTCCGTGCTCATGGAGCTGTAGGGCACCGCAATGATGGATGACACGGTATTGTAAAACAGATATGCTGCCGTTACGTAAACAGCCTTGCTGATTTGCGAGGAGAAACCCACCGGCAGCCATAAAAGCGCCATGGCCGGTACCAGCAAAAGCCCGCCAATAAGAATATAGGGACGGCGGCGGCCCATCCTTGTGCGGGTATTGTCTGTCATCACTCCAAGGAATGGATCAAATACCGCATCCCATACCTTGGAGATGAGCAAAACCAGGCCAGCCAACGCAGGCTGGATGCGCAGCACATTTGTCAGATAGATCAAAAACAAGACAGACAATACTGACTGGGCCCCTCCCCCGAAGATATCTCCTGCTGCAAACAAGAGGATTTCCCGCTTGGGCAAGTGCTGCTTATCCACTTATACATCAATCCCCTCGCCTATCATTATCATATAAATCTACCGTCATTATAATGCCAGGATATGGCATTGTCCATAAGAAGGGGAAAGCATTTATATCATTATATCAAAAAAGGCCCCCACTGTCCTGCGGATGGCCCATTGCTATTCCTGTTCTTTTCTTGCGTTTGGTATTAGGCCGATAAACCCTCTTCCTCCCTTTTCCTTTGGAGCAGCAGCAAAATGTCCTTGTCACGCAGCGGCTTGCTGAACAAAAAGCCCTGCAAATAATCGCATCCGGCCTGCTTTAAGTGTTCCAACTGCATTTGGTTTTCCACCCCTTCAGCCACCACCATATGACCCATACGGTGCGCCATGGAAATAATATCACCTGTAATATTCTTCTCAGGCGATGGCCCGCTAAGTCGGGATATAAATGAGCGATCAACCTTCAAGCAGTATACATCCAGATCCCGCTCCATGGCCAGCGATGAATAGCCCGTACCAAAATCGTCGATGGCGGTGCGTATGCCATGAGACTTCAGCAAGGCCAGCTTGGCATTCACCTGCTCTGTACTCTGTGCGAAGATGGATTCGGTAAGCTCAATGATCAGATATCTGGAATCAGCCCCTGCATCCGCAACGGTTTTCATTAGGTCTGGTACAAAATCATCCCGCATCAATTGTATGGCTGATATGTTCACAGTGATGGATATATCCTCATGTCCGTTTTCATGCAGTGTTCTGAGGAAACGGCATGCTTCACGTAGTATGTACTTGCCCAAGGGGATAATCAGCTGCGTCTTTTCCGCTATGGGAATAAACTCTGCAGGCGACACTTCCCCAAGCTTTTCACTCTTTAACCTTGCCAATGCCTCCATATGCTCGATTTTACCAGATTCCGTGCATACAATCGGTTGATACATCAAATACAAGCCATTGTCCGGCTCATTTACTGATGCTGCCGTCAGTTCCCGCTCCACATCCCTTTCCCGCTGCAACTGGGCCTCCATATCGCTGGAATAAAAAGCGAATCCAAAAGGTTCGCTGGCATCCACATGCTCTGCCGCAAGCATAGCATGCTTTACCAGAATCTCCGAATCATACTGAAAATAGGCTGCTTCCACAACGCCGATATTACCGCCTACCGTCATGGATGGCAATGCCACCCTTAGGGCTTTGATGATTTGTTGACAGAATGCACAAAGCGCTAACCGATCTTGATAATTGGACACGTAAAACAAGAAACGGTCTGTTGTCAGATGGAAAAGCTGGTAGCCGCTTGCGCCCAAGCCCTTGAGCTGGCCCGCCAGGTCTTTGATGACTTGTTCGCCATACTGATAACCAAAGTACATATTGACCTGCTTGAAGTTTTTGTAATTCACCAGCATAATAGCCCGGTTGTTCTTATTTCCGTTATCAGCATCATGGCGCAGCACTTGCTCAAAGTAGCGCGAATTTGGCAAATCTGTCAGTGGCTGATGATAGGCATAATGCTTAAGCTGTCTGTTTTTCAAGGAACTTACAATGCTGAAAATCAGTATCATGCCATAAATCATGATCAGCACAAGTTGTCCAAGCCAGCTGATTTGGCCAACCAGCCGCTGCGTATCGGTTACATCATAATGCAGCACAAGGGTGCCAAGCTTCTGCTGGTTGATAAACACCGGCATTGCGATCCTGTATGTATTGCCCATGGAAATTGGTTCTACATACTCCCGGTCGTTCATAACCGCATTGTATGCGGCACCGGAAAAATCTGGTTCGATACCGGTGCCGGTCTGCGCAAGTATTTCCATGTTCCCGTTCATGAAGCTCGCATAACTGATAGAGGAATCTGCCTCCATCTCTGCCAGCAGGCGCTGCATATCAAAGCCATCTAAAAAATCGTATATTGTTTCTGCCAAAACGCCTACCTGCACAAACCTGCCGCCCAGCCGTTTGACATATGCATATTTATAGTAGATATCTGACTCAGAATCTTTTCGGATCTCCTCCACCAGCATGTCCTTATCGCTGCGCTGAAATCGGCCTACTGAATGATTCTGCGGAGTTTTCCAGCCGATATATTTGCCGCTGGCAGAGTATTCAATAACCCCTAGGGGGTTGTATTCATAGATTTCGTCAACCCGGGTTGCCTGTGCAATCCTCTTTAGCTCCTTATTACTCAAGGCCCCCTCATAAGATGCAGCAATCTCCCCGGCTGTCAGCAGCTTTTCTGACAGAAGGGTATTGATGATGCTATCGGCCTGCATGGCGGTTTCCAGATTTGTTGCATAGCTTTTGGAAAACCGTTGAGCCTCGACCTGTACCCGGCCATATAAGAAGCTTTCGATACCGCTTACAGTATAGTAGCCTAACGCAAAAAGCAATAGCCCGCTGACAAGCAGCAATAACACCAGACTTTTAAAGCTTCGTGTGCCTGGTATCGCCTTTTTCATACCCCGGCCTCCTATATTCAAGACCCATATTAAATATTTGCATACAAGTGCTCGATAGCAAAAATAATTATGCATGCTATATGATAGAGCAGCCACCTGACCATTTTGATGCATGAAATAAAATATTTTGCTAAAATCATTATTTATTGAAGTATTTTGACGGATCGTGTAAGCAAATTATTTTTACGAGTGAGAACAATTGATAAAACATTATCATTTTGATTGACATCTTCATGATTACAGTCTAAAAAGATAAAAATACCGCACAGCATCACAAAGGCATCCCTTCTGTGCTGTGCGGTATAAATATTTACAGCAATGTATAATTTATCTTCCAAACACCAATTTAGCCCTTTCCATGCGTTCAATAACAGGCACATCAAAGGGGCAGCGCTGTTCACACCGCCCGCAAGCAATGCAATCTTCAGCGTGAGATGACAAAGCGTAATAATGGTCACTTAATGAAGTAGATGAGCTTTGCCCTTCACTAAGGTCCAGATATTTATTTACTTGGGCAATATCAATATTGGACGGACAAGGCAGGCAGTGGTTGCAGTACATGCAGCGGCCGGCAGCTGCGTACAGCTCCGATGATCCAAGCACAAAGGAATAATCCTTTTCCACCGGTGCGGCATTTTCAAAGGCCGCCGCCTGCTGCACCTCCTCCCGGGTTCGGCAGCCCACCAATACGCTGGCAACGGCAGGCCTGGTCAAGGCATACTGCAAGAGCTGGTTCGTTGTCAGCACCTTTTGAAAGGGAGACCGATCGGCATATAGCAAGGAGCCTGCGCCAAAGCCTATCATCACCGTTATGCCCGTGCCCATCTGCTCGCAAGTACGGTATAGCTTTTCACGTATAGGGTTCATGCCCAGCAAGCCCTTTTGCGCATAACTGTCGCTTTTAAAGAGCGAATCCAGGTCAGCGGTTTCTGGAAGCAGGTCAAAGGCTGGGTTTAGTGAAAACATCAGCACATCCACAAGCCCTGTCTCCACAGCCATTTGGGATACCGTAGCACTGTGGGAGCTCATGCCAATGGTGCGGATGATGCCCTGGCGCTTAAGCTCTTTTGCGTATTCAATCACCGGTCCATGAAAGACCGCTTCAAAATCCTCCTTAGTATCCACAAAGTGAATCATACCGATGTCTACATAATCGGTTTGAAGGCGGGTCATGAAATCCTCAAAAAAGGCTTTGTTTACATCGATATCTCTGGTGCGTAAGTATTGGCCATCCTGCCTGGCTGCACCGATGTGACCCTGCAAGATCACCTTATCCCGGCGGCCCATTAGGGCATTGCCGATGTAGGTACGCACATAGGGCTCAGCCATGAATACATCCAGAATGTTGATACCCTGGCGTACTGCTTCGTCCACCACATCAAAAACAATGGATTCCTCCTTGTTTTCCAGGTGCTCGCAGCCCAAGCCCACCTCGCTGACATAAAGGTTTGATGCTCCCAATCTGTTGTGTTTCATTGCTTGATCCCTTCCTTTCCCGTAAAGATTTTCATCTTTAAAAGCAAAACACCAGCAGCCATGACAACCGGAAATACGATTGCTGCAAACAAGCCTGTTTTTATACCCAGCTGTGTAAGATCAAGCGCGGGCATTAAGCCGGCTAACATCGAGGGGGCGCCCCCTTGCACCGTGCCGGAGATCAGACCCACCAAAGCAGGTCCAGCCGAGCAGCCCACATCCCCCGCCAAGGCAAGCAAGGCAAACATAGCCGTGCCGCCCCTTGGAAAGCGCTGGGCTGCCAGACTGAAAGTACCCGGCCACATCAGTCCCACCGAAAAGCCGCATAAGCCGCAGCCCAGCAGCGCCAGCAGCGGAGAGGAAGAAAAAATGGCAAGAAGATAGCTGGTCACACATAACCCACCGCTAAGTGCAATGGCCTTGCATAAATTGAGCCGCTCCCCCATGATGCCGTAGATCAACCGTGACAAGCCCATCAGCACCGCAAACAGGCAGGGGCCCAAAAGATCTCCCATGGTTTTTGAGACCTGCAAACCAGCTTCCGCAAACAACGATGCCCACTGGGACATGGACTGCTCTGCAGCACCGGCACAGACCATCAGTAAAAAAAGCAAAAGCATGGCGAAAAGCCCGTTACCCTGTTTTCCTTCATGAGCATGGGCCTGGCTTTCCTCCAATGTACGAAGAGGCACCATTAAAAACAGAAAGAAATTAAAAAGCGGAAGCAGCGCCCAGATCATGGGCAGATACATCCAATTTTCAATGCCCACGGTTGTAAAGAAAACCGTAGAGAGAATTACTACCGCCACATGGCCCCAACAGTAAAAAGAATGCAGAAGGCTCATGGCAGACTCCTTCTGCTCGCCGGGCAGCGACTGTACGATGGGACTGATAATAACCTCAATCAGACCGCCGCCGATGGCATTTAGGCAGATAGCGATTACAAGCCCCGCATAAGCATCCGGCAGTATTTGGGGTAGCAGTCCCATGAAGACAAGACCCACCGCACAAAACACATGGGCACCTGCCGCCACAACCCGGTAACTGATCTTGTGTGCAATAGCTGTTGCAATCAGGTCCACAGCGATCTGTACCATGAAGTTGATCGAAATCAGCAATGCGATATCGGCAAGGGAAATATTCAACTCCTTTTGAAAGGTCAAAAAAAGAAGCGGTGCCAGGTTGTTGACAATCGCCTGTGTCACATATCCCAAATAGCTGGAATACAGTGTATGCCGGTAAGTAAGCCGCATATGTTTCTCCTTGAGGTTGCTGCATACAGAATAGCATATATGTTACAAGCAGGCAAGCCAAAAGGACTCGGGCTTTGTTCATAGCTTCTTTTCTTAATGGTGTTTGCTTGAAGCAGCTTAAGCGGGCGATGAATCATCGCCCCTACGGCACACCAATAAAAGCCATATGTATCGGAACGATATATAAATGGTAGGTAGAAATTCATATGGATGTGGGGCGATTATCAATCGCCTGTTTGCCAATGCAGTATGTATGGATTTTTCAAAAAACTACCTATTCTGCGTTTGCCATGCTATAATAATGAAAACAAATTTCGGAGGCGGTAGCATGGCGCTTTTTCATGTTGACTTTTTTTCCAAAGTACTGGGCCGCGCCGTAAGCATGGCGGTGATCCTGCCCCAGGGTAAAACGGGCCCCTTCCCCACACTGTACCTTTTACACGGCCTTTCGGACAACCATACCATATGGTCCAGAAGAACCAGCATCGAAAGATATGCCGATGCCTACCGCTTGGCTGTTGTTATGCCGGATGGCGGCCGCAGCTTTTATACTGACATGGCCCAAGGTGACCGCTACTTCACATTCATTGCCGATGAGTTGCCGGAAATCTGCGAAAGCTTCTTTCCCCTGTCCAATAAGCGGGAGGACCGCTTTGCCGCCGGCCTTTCCATGGGCGGCTACGGCGCTATGAAGCTGGGACTTGCCAGGCCTAGCCGATATGCTGCTGTGGCCAGCTTATCCGGTGCGCTGCAGATGGATCCCAAATACCACCAAAATCAGCCGGAAGCTTTTATGATAGAGCTTGGCCGCATTTTCGGCAAGGCAGAAGCTTTTTCAGGCAGCGAAAATGATCTATTCTTCTTGGCCAAAGAGCTATCCAAGCAACCTAAGAAGGCTCCTAAAATGTATGTGGCCTGCGGTACCGAAGACTTCCTTCTGGAAGGGAATCGGCATTTTAAACAGGAGTTTCAAAAGGTATTTGACATGATATATGAAGAGTCCCCCGGTACGCATGAATGGGGATTTTGGGATGCCTATATCCAAAAGGTACTGGCCTTTTTGCCCTTGCAGGATCAAGCTAATCAGAAAGCATGAAGCATAAGGCAGTACGCAGAAAAGCGCTTGACAGGCTAATGGAAGAAGGCGTCTTTGCATCCCGTCAGGAAGCCCTTCCCTATTTTCTTTGCGGTCAGGTTTACTGGGGGCAGGAGCGCATTACAAGCCCTGCCCAGCTGGTAACAGAGGATAAGCCCCTGATGGTAAAGGGCCGGGAGCTTCCCTATGTGGCCAAGGGCGGGCTGAAGCTGGAAGGCGCCATCCGTGATTTTGCCATTGCAGTCAAAGACCGTGTGTGCATAGATGCTGGGGCCTGTACCGGCGGCTTTACAGACTGCCTTGTAAAGCACGGGGCAAGGCTTGTATATGCAGTGGAAGTGGGCTTTGGGCAGTTGGCAGGAAGCCTTCGCCAAAACACTCATGTGGTAAACCTGGAAAAAACCAACATCAGCGATGGTAAGCTCATGGGGCTCGACCCTAAGCCTGACCTGGCTAGTGTGGATTTGAGCTATCTTTCCCTGCGCAAAGCCGTGCCTGCCTTCGCTGACGTGATGGGCTTTCAGGGGGAGCTGATGTGCTTGGTCAAACCGCTGTTTGAGGTGCAGGACGCCGCCGCCAGAAGAACAGGGATCATTGCAGAAGACGCCTACCTGCCCATGCTCATTGAACTGATCTGTGATTTGAACGGACAGGACAGCACCCATGTTGTGAACGTTACCCACAGCCCCGTTACCGGTAATAACGGAACGCTTGAGTTTTTTTTGCATGTGATCCTGGGGATTGCCGGAAGCCCGCCTGATTTGACCGCTGCCTGTAAAGCAGCCGTTAATCGGGTAATGGCTCTTGAGAGTTATAAAAAGGCTTAGCGCCATATGCCATACTACAGATAGCAGGCCGGGAATTTGTACTGACAGCCAGTGTTGTAAAATGCATGCAACACTTCGCAATTCAGGGAACAAATTCCCGGCCTGCTGCGTTTATAAGGTATGAGGCAAGAGAAACTACAGCCTCCGAAGGAGAGATAGGCAAATGGTGAATATTACGCGGCGCCATTCCCCTCTTCACAAAAGATGGGCGGCCATAGTATTGGTCCTGATTCTGGTATTTTCCAGCGCATCAGCCCTGGCCGCCGCCGAATTTGCCGTCATCTACAACACCAACCGGCTGAACCTGCGCAAGGAGCCCAGTTCAGACAGCGCTTGGCTGGGGGCCTATACGCCGGGCACCTGGATCCAGGTTTCAGATGCCCAAGGTAGCTGGTATGCTGTTGTGACCCCCGATGGCAAAACAGGGTATATGAGCCGTAACTTTCTTAGCAAAGGCATTACCGGCTACAGTACCATCGCTACTGTGCAAAACCCCAAGAGCACCCAGTTTTTAAACCTGCGCAAGGATCCCAGCTATAACGCCCAGGTGTTGGGGTTCTACTACAATGGCGTGCCCGCCCTGGTGCTTAATGAATCCGGCGGCTGGTACCATGTATCAGTAGATGGGCTGAAGGGTTATTTCCGGGGAGAATACCTGAAGATTAACGACATGGTGGGCAGCGATGACATTGCCACCATCGTTACCCCCAACAATACGGGCTTGAACCTTCGGGAAGGGCCGGGTATGCAGTATGCTTCCATCCGCCAGTTCAAGGGAGGCCGGCAAGTGATGGTGCTGAACCGGGGCAATGGCTGGTGGAAGGTCTCCATTGACGGTTACCAGGGCTATATGAACACCGACTTTTTGAAGGAAGGCATATTGCAAAACGGCGGCAGCGGCGGCTCGGCCCCCAAAGAGCCATACGCAGTTGTCAAAAACCCAAAGGCCACGCAGGTGCTTTATTTAAGGGAAACACCTGAGCTTAATGGCAAAGTATTGGGTCAGTACAAAAATGGAACAAAGGTAACAGTATTGAGCCACGGCAGCGAATGGAGCCAGGTCAAGGTAGAGGCATCCGGTAAAACTGGCTATATGATGTCCAGCTTCCTGACCTTCTACAACATGCCCTCCCGCCCGACCATGACGGTGAACCATCCCAGCGGAAGCTTTGTGAACATGCGCAACGCCCCTTCCATGACCGATACCAAAGTATTGGCCAGGGTAAAGGATGGCACAAAGGTGGAAGTGCTGATTCCGGGTACTGACTGGGTGAAGGTGCGCTACAACAAACAGGTTGGCTATATGGTGGCTTTCTTCCTGAAATAAAGCTGACA
>JAEYQQ010000086.1 GCA_023409955.1 Bacillota bacterium
GTGTACTGGTGGAAAAGTTGGCATACAGCCCTGTGAGGGCCCGGGGCACAAAAATGTCAACCCTCATTACAGCCATCGCCATGAGTCTTTTCCTGGAAAATTTGGCACAGGCATTATTTGGTGCAAACCCCAAGCAGGTGAAGACGATTTTCAGTCTATCCCCTATCCGCTTCCTTGGCTCTGCGGAAGGCTTGGCTGAACCGCCTGTGCTCTTTTCACTGGACCCCAATACAGTATTGACCATTTGCATCGGCATCGCAGTGATGGTGGCTTTGTACCTGTTTGTCAAATATACAAAGATTGGTCAGGCCATGCGGGCGGTTTCCGAGGATAAAAACGCCTCATACTTGATGGGCATTAATGTCAATCGCACCATTTCCATTACTTTCGCCATTGGTGCAGGCTTGGCTGGTATGGCCTCACTGATGTATGCTGCTCAATACCCCTCCATCACCAACACCATGGGCTCCATGCTGGGTCTGAAGGCCTTTGTGGCAGCCGTACTAGGCGGCATCGGCATCATCCCTGGCGCCATGTTGGGCGGTATTGTCATTGGCCTTGTAGAAAGTCTTTCAAAAGCCTACATTGCACCACTAACAGGCGGAATCATAACCTCCGCCTTTTCCGATGCCATTGTGTTCATCATTTTGATTGTTGTTCTTCTGGTCAAGCCTGCCGGCATCCTGGGTAAGAATGTCGGCGAGAAAGTGTAGGTGCGGCAGGATGACAAGACGCAAAGAGAGCATTAAGGGGCTGTTGGTTAGTTTGCTGGGGCTGGGCGCTGCTTTCCTGGCTCTGTTAATCCTGGATACCCAAGGAATGCTCAACAACTATTTACGTGGCATCATTGTACAGTGCCTGTATACCATTATCCTGGTAACATCATTGAATCTGGCCACAGGCTTTCTGGGACAGATCGCCTTGGGCCACGCCGGGTTTATGGCAATCGGTGCTTATACCTCAGCCCTGGTTACCAAGGCCATTGGCAATGCAGTGACCACAGGAGCCATGATGCCTATTGATCCGCTATTGCAATTTTTCATCGGCCTTGTGTGTGGTGCCATTATGGCCGCCCTCTTTGGCTTGCTGGTAGGCATCCCCGCCCTACGCCTTCGGGGTGACTACCTGGCCATCATTACCTTGGGCTTTGGCGAAATCATTCGCGTGGTCATTCAAAACCTCAAGTTCGCAGGCGGCCGCGGCTTGGCTCAGGGGCAGGCAGGCCAGGCACTTATTCGAATCATGCGCATGAACGATATGTACATTGTTTTTGCAATTACCATTGTATGTGTAGGATTGATGTTTGCCTTTGTGCGCTCCAAGTATGGCCGTGCCATCATGGCCATTCGAGAGGATGACATCGCTGCGGGCAGCGTAGGTGTGAATACCACCTACTACAAGGTGCTGACCTTTGCCATATCTGCGATGTTTGCAGGCGTGGCCGGCGCATTGTTTGCCCACAGAGGAACCGGTTCCTTGGCACATACTGATTTTACCTTTTTAAAATCAACCGAGTTTATCATTATGGTGGTACTGGGCGGCATGGGTTCCTTGACTGGCTCCATTATTTCTGCCATCACATTAACAATTCTCCCTGAAGCGCTTCGTGCCTTTGCCGATTACCGCATGCTTGCCTACTCAGTGGTACTGGTCATTGTAATGATCTTCCGGCCCATCGGGCTTTGCGGCAACTATGAATTCAGCCTATACAGGCTGCTAAGGCTGCTGCCGAAGCTATTTTCGCCATCCCCGTATAAAAGAAAGCAACACACGATAAAAGGAGGCGACTGACCCATGGCTGACCCGATTTTGAAAGCGACTACCCTGGGCATCGCCTTTGGAGGACTTAAGGCAGTTAACAACTTTAACCTGGAGATCGGCGAAGGGGAACTGGTAGGCCTCATCGGCCCCAACGGCGCAGGCAAGACCACTGTTTTCAATTTGCTTACCGGTGTATATAAGCCCACAGAGGGCTCCATTTACTTAAGTGGCCAGCGAATGAACGGCAAAAAGGCCCATGAAATGGTAGCTGCCGGCATTGCCCGCACCTTTCAAAACATTCGCCTTTTCAAAAAGATGACGGTACTGGAAAACGTGCTAATCTCCTATACCGGGCGCTTGAAGTACGGCATGTTCGGATCACTGCTTCGTTCCTCCGCCTTCTGGAAGCAAGAAAAGCAGATTCACGAAAGCGCCATGGATTTGCTTGTAGTTTTCGACTTGCAGGACAAGGCGGATTGGAACGCCGAAAATCTCCCCTACGGTCAGCAGCGAAAGCTGGAAATCGCCAGGGCCCTTGCCACCGGTGCCAAAATGCTTTTGTTGGATGAGCCTGCCGCCGGTATGAACCCCACAGAAACGGCGGAGCTTCTGGCTTGCATCAAAGTGATCCGCCAAAAGTTTCCCATTTCCATACTTTTGATTGAGCATGACATGAGCCTGGTCATGAACATATGCCAGCGCATCGTCGTCATTGACTACGGTGAGATTATCGCCCAAGGCCTGCCTGACGAAGTTGCCCACAATCCCAAAGTAATCGCTGCTTATCTTGGCGAATAGGAGGGTTCAAACGATGCTGAGCGTAAAAGACCTGCATGTGCATTACGGAGCCATCCACGCCATCAAGGGCGTTTCCCTTGAGGTAAATGAAGGCGAAGTCGTATCCTTGATCGGCGCCAACGGCGCAGGGAAAACCACCATCCTGCACACCATATCAGGGCTGATTAAAGCTACCTCCGGCCAGATCACACTAAAGCAAACAAACCTGCGGACAACATCCCCCAACAAGTTTGTCACCATGGGCTTGGCTCATGTACCGGAAGGCCGCCATGTGTTTGCCCGCATGTCAGTTATGGAGAACCTTCGCCTGGGTGCCTATACCTTAAGCAGCAAAGATCAAGTCACAAAGAACTTAGAGGAAGTGTTTGCAAGCTTCCCACGGCTTAAGGAGCGGGCCAAGCAGCTGGCTGGCACCTTATCTGGAGGCGAGCAGCAGATGCTGGCCACTGGCCGGGCGCTGATGTCCAACCCGAAAATATTGCTGATGGATGAGCCCTCCATGGGCCTTTCGCCTATCCTGGTGAAAGAAATCTTTCGCATCATCAAGACACTGCACGAGCGCGGCATCACCATATTGCTGGTAGAGCAAAACGCACGTGCAGCCCTCAGCGTATCTAGCCGCGCCTATGTGCTGGAGACAGGCTCCATAGCCATGTCAGGCAACGCAGCAGAACTGATGGAAGATGACCGGGTGCGCAAAGCATACCTTGGCGCATAAAGACACAGTATTTCACATTTCATTTGACAAGTGAATCTACTGCAATAAACAACCGGGATTGCCGCTGCGTAGAAGTTCTCTGCCGACAATCCCGGTTTTATTCTATACAGCAAATCCATACACCCATATTGCTATCGTATGACTGCCGCTTCAAAGCTTTTGGCAAAAACAGCAGAACGTTTCAGCCCAACCACCGTCTTTGTTTCCAGTACCACCCGCAGCTCCATTTCCTTTGCAAGTGCGAAATATTTTGGCAAATCAACAATGCCATCCCCCAGTGCCAAGTGGCATCTATCCCCCTGTGCGTCATGCATATGCATATGGCATAGCCTGTCACAGCAGGCCATGATGATGCCCTCATCCATGCCACCAATGCAATGGTCATGGCCGATGTCATACGTCAAGCCAAAGGTCTTGCTTTCAAGAAGCAGCTCCAGCGCTTTTTTGGCAAACAGATGATGATACCCATTTGTATTCTCTATACATATCATAATTCCAGAATCACCTGCCGCCTTTTCGCAAGCATCACGAAATATAGCCATGTGGTCCAAATACATATCCATATACAAATTGTATAAGAATACTTTTTCACTGGGCATTTTAAAATGCACGCCATGGTGCAAATGCATATTGATGACAGGCGCCTGCAGACGCTTTGCTTTTTCTATGGTTTTAATGGCAGTTTGCAGATAAGCCTCACGAACCAGAGGGGTGAAATCGCAGGGATTCATGTTCTCATCCAAGTGTAAGGTATAGTAAATGCCATATCTTCGAGCAATATCCTGATAGAGCTCTATCTGGATATGATCCATTTGAAACTGGGGCAGGTTCATGTTCAGCTCTATAAAATCTAGCCCCAGTTCTTTACATAAAGCTGCACAATCCGCAAGTGTATTTGTATCAATCAAGGTTGGCATGCCAAACTGCATACTGTATTCCCCTTTTCATACTACCAAAGACACCCTGCTACCGCCAGCCGCTTCTTTGGTAACAATCAACTGCTTATCAATTTTTTGTTTCAGCTCAGCCACATGGGAGATGATGCCTACCAGTCGGTTGCTTTCCGCCAAACCATAAAGAGCCTTCATGGCCCGCTGCAGTGTATCCTAATCCAGAGAACCAAAGCCCTCATCCACAAACATGGTATCCAGTCTTATTCCCCCGGCATTGGACTGTATTTCATCCGATAAGCCAAGTGCCAGGGAAAGAGCTGCCATAAAGGATTCACCGCCGGATAAGGACTTGACGCTGCGCTGGGAGCCGTTGCTGTGATCGATGACATCCACATCCAGACCAGCCTGGCTCATGTTGTTTTCCGGCTCCGGCCGCCTGACCAGTTCATACTGGCCGTTGGTCATCACCATCAGCCGAAGATTGGCTCTTTGCAATATCCGATCGAAATACGACCATTGGATATACGTCTCCAGCATGATCTTTCCCTTGCCCCGAGTGGTACCGTTGGCGGTATCGGAAAGAGCACTGATCCACTTCCAGCGGCTTTCAACCATATCCAGCTCTTTGCTATTTGACTTGATACCAGCAAGCATCCGGCGGTTGTTGTCAAGACGCGTGGCAATGAGTTGCCCGGCTTTGGCAAGACGGTTTTTCTCCTGCTCCAGATTACACTTTTCTTCTGTCAAGCTGGCGGTATCTGCTCCTTGTGCATTTTGAAGCTGTGCTTTTAAGGTATCTATCTGGGTCCTTAGAGCAGCCAGCTCCCTTTCGCAGGCATCCAAAGCACTCTTTGAAGCATCGAATTCTTTGACCATTGCCTGCCGCCTTGATTCCATATTCCTAATGCTGGCGATTGCTTTGTCCCGGGTGTCAAAGCTCAGGCGGCCTATGATCGCCTCCCGCTGTTTAGTAAGCTCGGCCTGACCGGCTATCTTTGCAGACAGGGATTGCTTGAGCGTTCCCAGCAAATCATTTGTTTCCTTGATCTGGTTTTCAAGCCGGGGCAGGCTGTCATCCAGCACCTTTTTCCGCTGGGCCTTCCGCTCTTCTTCCTGTATCCTTTTTACGAGCTCTGCAACTGCCTCTGCCGTATTCTGCTTCAGTTCTAAAAGCCTTACGGAAATCTCTTCAAAAGGACACCCACCCAGTAATGGCTTTGCCTGGACCGCAATACCTTCCTTCAGCTGCCCAGCCTGACCATTTAGCTTTACGGCCGCTTCACTGGCCTTCTCCTGGTCCTCCATGGCAGCATCAGCTGCCTGTTGGGCCTGTTTAACTTCTGCAACTGTAGGCATGCCTTGCACACGTTGTGCAGGATGGGGATGGGCACAAGAACCGCAAACCGGACAGGGTTCCCCTTCCTTCAATCTGGATGCAAAGAAGCCTGCCTGTCCATCCAATAATGCTTGACGCTTGCCATCATGCTCCTGCTTGGCGGCCATGGCCTGGCTACGCTTATGCGCATATACCCTTTGGGCCTGCTCCAGGCTCCTTTTAAGGCCGATGTATGCATCCCAGGATTTGGCCAACTCCTCCGCCGCATGTAAAGACCTTAAAAGCTCCGTTTTTTGGGCATTGTACCTTTCCAATTGGACACCAGCCTGAT
>JAEYQQ010000199.1 GCA_023409955.1 Bacillota bacterium
GGCTAAGATGAGCCTCCTGCTCTTCCTTGCGGGGTCACTTCCCTCCAAGATGGGAGCTTTATAAGCAGCCGATCTTTCATTGGGAGGTACAAAGAAAGACCTGCCTTATCAACCAACAAGGCAGGTCTTTCTACAATATAGCGTTTCCAAAGGGAGGTCGACCCATTGGTGGAGTCAAGCAGCCTAGCCCCGCACTGCTATGCACTCTACTTCAACGGCGGCACCCAAGGGCAGTTTAGATACCTCCACACAGGTACGTGCAGGGAACTCCTTGCCGAAAGCTTCACCATAAAGCGCATTGACAGCAGCGAAATCACCAAGGTTTGCTAAAAAAACTGTTGCCTTTACGATATTTTCAAGGCCAAGCCCCATTTCAGCAAGAACTGTGCGGAGATTTTCAAACACCTGGGAGGCTTGCTGAAGTACACCGCCATCCACAAGCTTTCCAAGGGAAGGGTCGATTCCCAGCATACCGGACAAGTATACAGTTCCCGCAGCCTCCACAGCAGTGGAATAAGGGCCTACAGCCTTGGGTCCTTTTTCCGTTAAAAAACATTTGATGTCCATAAATCTGCATCTTACCTTTCTTGGATACCAACATAAACTTGCGGTGCACGCGCTTTATATGTATCTTTATCTACAGTGGTACGCTCCACTTCCCTGCCATCCACCAGCTTCACAAGATACGTTTCAATGACATGACCTTCACGGCCTTTGTCTTTGACATACCGCTCATCCACATAAGTTACATACTCTTGCTTTTTATCCTTGATGATCACTTCCTCAGGCTTTGGAATGACCTCAACCTCTTTGGCTTCCAGCTTGTAGGATACATTATCAAGAGAAAGGCCATAAATGCTTACTTCGGTAATCAGGCGCTTGCTGTTGGATGGGTCCTTTTTGACTGCGGCAGTGATATAGATGTTTTCCTCTGTGTTATTCCTAAATACGAAGTCGATCTTCCGATCTTTGCTCATAAACACCGTAGCATCCTTACCTAGCTCGGTATAGCTGACAGACCCTGAATGAGGCTCCCGGTTCAGTATTTCCATCCCCGCCTCAACGGCAGCCAAATATACGTTGGTGCTTGCCTGGCAAACACCGCCGCCAACCCCAGGCACCAGCTCACCGTATGCATACTCCAGCGCAGTGAAGAACCCACGTTCTTCCGTGCGCCAGCCCACTACATTGTTAAAGCTGAACTTTTCACCTGGCTTTAGGATTGTTCCGTTGAGCAACTCAAAGGAACGCCGGATGTTGTTGGTACGGTTCTCTTCACTTTTGGGATCAATGCTGGTAACGGCTCTAGAACGCAAAGACAGCTTCTTTTTAAGCATTGCAACTGTTACTTCCGGTGTGGTGAAGGTAGGCTCAATTTGGATATCACCGCCCTGCATGGAGGTCACCTTTTCATATATCTGCTGACGGAGCGGTTCAATATCCAAATGCATCCCTGGTTCCTCATTTATAAAAGTGAAAGGTTCGGAAGCATTGGCATTGAACTCAAAGGATGCGTTTTTGGGTTCACGATACACATAATCTTTCAACTGCACCAGCAGGTCATCAACGGGCTGGGTATTTGCATCCATTTTGCCGGAATACAGCTTGACAGGATTTGCCCTGGTCACATCGAGTTCCTGCTTGCGGTCAAATATCGTCCCGCGGTGGCCAACGGCCCATGCATTGTTCAGGGCCGAATCCGTATCATAGGTGATACCCAGCATCTGACTGTTAATCTCTTGGATGAGCGTATCTCCTGCCATCAAACGGATGGATAAACTGTCTGCCATGTTGTTCGCGTGACCGCGTATGGCATTGATCCCTTCCTGAGCCGTCATCCCGCCAAGATGGATATCATCCACATATACATTATAGGCAAATACCTTTTCATAAGGCAGTACTTCTATGTAGACCTTCAAGTAAAATGCGCCAAAGGTTAAGATGCACAGCATGACCATCATAAACATACCACGGCCAAGCCCGAATCTTTTCTTGGACTTTTTTACCGGACCAGCCGGTGGCTGCGCGGTACGCTTTGGTATAGGCTGCTGCGGTGCTCGCCTGTCATATGGCGAAAAGCCATTGGGCGATACACTTGCCATGTTTCTTTTTTCTGTTTTTTGGTTTTGCCGAACCGGCGGACGGTATCCTTGCTGATGCATGCGAATTCTCCCTGTAACTCAGGTTTATCTTAAATGTGCTACAACTAACTAACGTATAACTTGCCCAATTGCTTCCATGATCAACAATGAATCTTTATGTGCGCTTGACCAATGGGGCAGCATAGCGCCAATATCCAAATGACGGCCATCCTGTCCGTGAAAATCACTGCCACCGGTGACAAGCAGCCCCGCATTTCGGGCCATGTCATCCCATAGTTTTGTGGAAGCCGGCAGATGTGAGGGATGATAGGCTTCCAAGCCCATCAAGCCTTCCTCTTTCCATTGAAAAACAAGGGCCCGTACATCATTGGGGTCCATTTTCAATAGCCCAGGATGAGCAATGACAGGTACTGCACCTTCTTCACGAAGCAGTCTGACCACCTGGGATACCATACGCTTGGGCCTTGGTTCATAGCCTGGCCGACCAGGTGACAGATATTTATCAAAAGCATCATAGAGGGTATCCACCATGCCTTTTTTCACCATGGTTCGGCCGATATGCATGCGCCCCAGGCTTTGGGCCTGAGGCGATGAGATCTCTTCCAGGCCTATGGTTAACCCGATCGCGTCTAGTCTTTTAAGCATTTTCTGGACGCGCTCTTCCCTCTCTTGACGCATTTCCTGCATCAGAGCAAAGAGCTTTTTCATGCCGCTATGTATGCCATACCCCAGCACATGCACTTCGTTATTGCCGCCGGCGCTGATTTCAACACCTGGAATCAGCTGTATACCGGATTCCAGCGCAGCATCACCAGTCTTTTTCAGGCCTTCAATGGTGTCATGATCAGTAATGGCCAGCAGGTTAATACCCTTTTCCTTTGCCAGTTCTATGACCTTATGGGGAGGAAACTGTCCGTCGGAAGCGTCCGTGTGCACATGTAAATCGGGCCGTAATAATTGGTGCATGGGCTTCTCCTTCCGGTTTTTTAGGCATGTCATGATGCTGTCAAAAGGTCTAATGATACAATGGAAGGGGCTATGCCCCTTCCATTGTAAACCATATTATGATGTCTGGTCCATCATTTCTTACAAGGTATGCCCGCCCTGGTCACCGGTCAATACCCTGCGCATATCCGGCTTTGGCGCTGCATTCTTTTCAGCCTTTTCTGAGGGCTTTTCTGCTTCGGGGCGGATGGTCGGCTTGGGCTCGGGATCAGGCAGTTCCTGACCATCCATGATCGCCAGAAATTCCTTTCGGGAAAGGGTTTCATGTTTCAAAAGAGCGTTAGCCAGGGCGTTGAGCTTGTCGATGTTTTCCCGCAGAATCTTGCGGGCTGTATCGTAGCTTTCATCCAGCAGGCGGCGGACTTCCTTATCAATCTGGTAAGCCACTTCCTCAGAATACTCCCTGGTATGGCCAAATTCCATGCCGACAAATACTTCCTGATCATTACCCAGGTAAATGGTACCCAAGGCATCACTCATACCAAACTGGGTAACCATACGGCGGCAAAGCTCGGTTGCTCGCTTTAAGTCGGAAGTAGACCCGGTGGTGATATCCTCCAGTGCCTCTTGTTCGGCAGCATGACCGCCCAGCATCATGGCAATGGTGTCTTTCAAGGCTTTGCGGCCCATGTTATCCCGTTCTTCGGTGGGCAGTGATAGGGTGTGGCCGGCAGCGCGGCCCCTGGGTACGATGGTGATCAGATGCACTTCATCACAGCCCGGAAGCATGTGGCCTACGATGGCATGGCCTGCTTCATGATAAGCTACCTGGCGACGGTCTTTTTCGTTTACCTTATGGCTTCGCTTTTCAGGTCCCATCTGTACCCTGGCGATGGCATCGATGAGCATTTGCTGATCGATTTCCTTCTTCCGGCTGCGAGCCGCCAGAATAGCAGCCTCGTTCATCACATTTTCCAGATCTGCGCCAGTGGCATAGGGCATGCGCTTGGCTACGTTTTCAAAATCCACATCACGGGCCAGCGGCTTACCGCGGGAATGGACCTTCAAAATGTCCACACGGCCATTCAAATCGGGATAGTTTACCGTCACCTGGCGATCAAAGCGGCCGGGACGTAAAATGGCAGGATCCAAAATGTCGCGGCGGTTGGTGGCAGCCATGACAATAACGCCTTCATTGGTAGCAAAGCCGTCCATTTCCACCAGCAGCTGGTTTAAGGTCTGCTCACGCTCGTCATGTCCGCCGCCAAGGCCTGCGCCGCGGTGACGGCCCACAGCATCAATTTCATCAATGAACACGATGGCCGGGGCAGCCCTCTTGGCCTGGTCAAACAAGTCACGCACACGGCTGGCGCCCACACCTACAAACATTTCTACAAAGTCAGAACCGGAAATAGTAAAGAAGGGCACATTGGCCTCACCGGCCACAGCCTTTGCCAGCAGCGTTTTACCGGTACCTGGAGGGCCCACCAGCAACACGCCTTTAGGGATCCTTGCACCAAGGTCAGTATAACTGGAGGGGCTGCGCAAAAAGTCAACCATTTCGCGAAGCTCTTCTTTTTCTTCATCGGCTCCAGCCACATCGGCAAAGGTAATGCGATTCTTGCTGGCATCTACCACCCTTGCACGGCTTTTGCCAAAGTTCATGACCTTGCTGTTTCCGCCACCCTGCTGACGCATGATAACAAACCAGAAAAGGACCGACACGCCCATAATCAGAAGGAAAGGCAAGAAGTCAACATACCAAGGGGTTACCAGGGGTGCGCGATATTCCACACTGAAGCTCAGGTCATTGACGGACACTTGTTCCACAGGCACATTGCGCTTTGTTGCCTCCATCAGGCGGGCGGTTTCAATAAAATCCTCACCAATGGTGGTTTCAAAATCATAATTTCTGTCAGGAAAATCGCTTTGGGCGACCTTTGTCTCTTTCAGTATACCCACCAGCGAGTTGTTGCGAATAGCCACCTTGGCCACCTGATCATTTTGGATATACTCCAACAACTTGGGGTATTCAATCCTTCGATTTTCTGTAATTCCAAAACCGCCGTTCAAGAGAACAGCGATGATTATGAATGCACTGATGAGCACCACATAGCCCATTAAGCCTTTGGATGTGCGCTTCAAAACCGGGTCCTCCTTATGTCAAATTGAATTTTTATTATAGCACAGTCAATGTAGGAAAGCAAATTGACCAGGGGTTATTTGCTGTAAATTCTCGGGTGTAAAATGCCGATATCCGGCAGGTTCCTGTACTTCTCATCATAATCCAGTCCATAACCCACAACAAAAGCATCAGGTATGGTAAAGCAGCAATAATCTGGTTTTAGATCCACCCTGCGCCGTGCAGGCTTATCCAGCAAGGTTACGATACGGATGGAAGCTGGGCTGCGCTCCTCCAACGCTCTTTTCAGGTAGGACAGCGTCAGGCCGGTATCCACAATATCCTCCACGATGAGCACATCCCGGCCCAGGATATCCCGATCTAGATCCTTGAGTATTCTCACTACGCCGGAGGTCTTGGTGGAACTCCCATAGCTTGATATGGCCATAAACTCTGTATCCAGAGGCAGATCGATTTCACGAATCAAATCAGAATAAAACACTACAGCGCCTTTTAAGATGCCGATCATCACAGGCTCCTTACCGGCATAATCCTTGGTGATGGTATCCCCCATCTTTTTGATGGCCTTGCCGATTTCTTCCCTGGTGACCAGAATAGATTCCAAATCGGCATACATTTTAGCGCTGGTGTCCATACATCATGTCTCCTTTATTATACGCTTGGTTCATCCATTGTAATCTCCCAAGGTAAAAGCCCCTTCCAAGAAAGCAAAACGACATCCATTTCATCATCACCTATGGAAGCCGCTCCCGATGGGCCGACCCCCGGTGCCCAAAGCACCGTTTCGCCTTTTGCGATAATAGGAAGTTGATCCCTAAATGGCCTGTCCACATGCCGGTCAATCAAGGTCTGCTTAAATTTTTGATTTCCCCGGCCATGAAACAGCGGGAACATATCACCCTGCCTGCGAAAACGTACCACTGCACCTTCAAGGGCTGATAGGCAAACCGCCTGACATTTGATACCATCGCCCATGTCCATCCCCCGATGCCATGGTACGGCAGTGATTAACGAGTTCCCAAATACCGTATCACCGCTTACTTGAATAGCCACTTCCGCCGGTTGAGACGGAGGATTGGGTGGAATCAGAAACAACCTGGTTTCACTGCGTTCGCCCCTTACATTTCCCGGAAGGTTTATCGCCTTTCCGGAAAGCCCCAAGGCACAGTCCAGCAATTCTTCAGTCTTATCAAAATCCAGTGAGAACATGCTTCTATGCATCATCATACCCATGGAACAGACTGCCGAATCCCAAAATGCCCGGATCATCCGGCGAGCAATGGCCCGGTGGCTTTTTTTCAGCACATCACAGTTTACAAAACAGAGCGATTTCTCAAACCGTGCATACGCCCTTAAATAGCCTTTTGCCTCGCTTTGCCACCAAGCTTCCTCATCGGCTATCAGTTTAGCCGTACGGCCCATAGCTGCGATGCACCCGGGCGCCATTGCTTCAAGCAGGGGCATAATATCCAGGCGAAGCCTGTTGCGCAGTGTTACCGGCTGGCTGTTGGTGGCATCCTCCCGCCATGAAAGACCCTGCTCCATAAGTGCTTGGCAAAGAACATCACGCCGAAATGATAAAAGCGGCCGTACCAGCAATCCGCCTGAAAAGGGCTGGCTTACCTCCATACCTGTCAAACCAGCCTGCCCGCTGCCACGCATTAAGTGCATTAGTATGGTCTCTGCCTGATCATCCATATGGTGGGCCAGCAGCAGCGCTTTTGCACCGCTTTTGCCCATGGCCTTTTGGAAGCATTCATAGCGCAGTATCCTGGCTGCTTCCTCCATGCCTGCCGATTGACTTGCCATAGCCGCTCTCACATCCACCGTATAGTGGAGAAGCGGCACGGATAGCTGGCGGCATAACGTTTGAACAAAGACAGCATCGCCCTGGGAGGCTTCACCCCTTAGACCATGATTCACGTGCACCGCTGTCAATGAAAAATCATGCGCATCGCACAAGCCGGCCATGGCGTGTAAAAGTGCCACGGAATCTGCACCGCCTGATACACCCACCAGCAGCATACTGCCGCCTTGCAGGAGGCCCAGCGACTGAAGTTCCTTGTGAAGAGCCGGCATTAGCATTGAGCGCATGATATTTTTCATGGGCATATTGTACCTATTCTGACCTTTGTGCGCAAGTGCTTCACGGCTTTTTTTCACACATTATTCATTATTTGACCATACATGCCCCCATGGAGCAATAAAAAGGGTAAAAGTTTGACCTTTCCATATCAGTATACCTTGATGGTCAAGTTTTAAAACTTTATGATAGATTTAGTTTTAATGAGATATTTGAAGATAAATAGCTGTTTTTTGCATCAGAAGAGTCAATATCGCCCTAATTTTACTTTGACCTTCTTTGACCTTTGTTGTACGATAATGCCACGGAAAGAGAACCTAACAGAAAAGAGGTTCCTCTCCAATATAGAAATAAAAAATCCAAACAATTATCAAGGAGGATCACATATGTACACATTGATTCCGTTCCGTGGCCGCAGGGATGTAAACCGCAACTTGAGCAGCAGCCTTTTGAACGACAGCTTCTTTCGCTCATTCTTTGACATGAGCGACTGGATGGGCAATGCTGGTTTCCGGGTGGACATTAAAGACAAGTCAGATCATTATCTTTTGGAGGCCGAGCTCCCTGGTGTCAGCGAAGATCAAATTGATCTTACCGTGGATAATGATGTACTGACCATTACTGCCAACGCCCGCACCGAACGCAAAGAAGAAAAAGATGCCTACCTCTACTGCGAGCGCAAAGTGGGCCGCATGGAACGCAGCTTCAGCTTGGAGGGTATTGCACAGGATAACATCTCCGCTGATTACAAAAATGGCGTCCTTACTGTGAAACTGCCTAAAAACGCTCCTGAACCGCCCAAGACCCAGCGTCGCATCTCCATCGGCGGCACCCAAGAAAAGATCACAGGAAACAACTAAGAAGCTTAAGGGATTGATACCGGGGAAGAGGCCTTTTGAAAGAACCTCTTCCCCAGACACTTCCCATTCTATATGTTCTTTTTTGCCAATTGTTATTGGCATAACAATAGATAGGCGAAGGGCGGGACTCATCCCGCAGCCGAGTCAAGGAATGGGGCCCTTCCCCCACCTTTGGAACTGCCCGATGCGTACGCATTGCGGGCGGTTTTTTTACACAGCTGTACATTACAAGGTCCCCCCTTGCGAGCCTGTCCGGAACATGGTATGATTTCACCGCAAGTGATTAAGTGGGAAGAGGAAAATGCCTATGCCTAGGACAGCCCGGCAGACCTTTCTAGAGTATATCCTATTGACCATTGGCACGCTGTTTATCGCGATTGGTGTGTATTTTTTCAAGTTCCCCAACCACTTTTCCACCGGAGGTGTAAGCGGCATCTCCATCATCCTGGGGTATTACGTACCGGGGCTGACGGCCGGCTCCTTTGTGTTCATCATCAACGCAGTACTGTTGATTTTGGGTTTTGCCATATTTGGCCGTTCCTTCGGTATTCGAACTGCTTATTCCAGCACACTTATGTCCGGAGTCATCTGGGCATTGGAGATCATCCTTCCTATGACCAAACCGCTGACCTCCCAGCCATTGCTTGAGCTGATCTATGCCGTAACCCTGCCTGCCGTAGGGTCTGCGATCCTCTTTAACATTGGAGCCAGCAGCGGCGGCACAGACATTATCGCCATGATCCTGAAAAAGTACTCCTCTCTAAACATTGGCAATGCACTATTTGCAGTGGACTTTGTCATTACCCTTGGCGCACTGTTCGCCTTTGGCATTGAGACGGGCCTTTTTTCCATATTGGGTTTGCTTGTCAAGGCATTACTGATTGACTTGGTACTAGAAAACATTAAAACCAACAAATGCTTCCATATCATCACGGCGACCCCGGAGCCAATACTTAACTTTATTGTGGAAAAGCTCCACCGGGGCGCCACCATTTTACACGGCGAAGGGGCTTATACCCATGAAAACCGCACCGTGCTTTTAACCGTTGTCAACCGTTCGCAAGCTGTTCGCCTGCGTCTTTATGCCAAGGAAGTGGACCCAAAATGCTTCATCTTGATTACAAATACCGGCGAAATTATCGGAAAAGGATTCAGAGGGGTATTGTAAATTTGGCTCATGATCTGCTTACCCTGTGCTAAGGAAGCGCATACCAGAATGTATAGACACGGAGTGTTTCTCTTTTATTGCCGCATGGCATACGCCAGTGCAGGCAATGCTTTTTAAACGATCTGGTGAGATATATTCCCTTTTGTAACGTACTATAGCCACCGATACATCGGGGGCAAAAATCCGGAGGTGTTTTAATGCCCGCCTTTTTGGGCACCATCGTTGGTATTCTATATTCCATTATGAATCTGTTCAACGCACAACTCAGCCAGGTGTACGGCAATCCCTTTGCAACAGTCATCATCCACATAGTCGGCCTGATGATTGTACTACCCATGACCATACGTAAAATATTTCAAATAAAGCCTGCCCCGATTTGGATGTATATAGGCGGCGCTCTTGGCGTCTTTACCGTAGTCACCAGCAACCTTGGTGTCACAAACCTTGGTGTTACCGCCACGCTTTCCCTGACACTGCTGGGCCAGATGCTTTGTGCCATGGTATTTGATCATTTTGGCTTGTGGGGCTTTGTAAAAACCAAATTTAAAGCAGAAAAGGCCATCAGCCTGGTACTGATTGCTCTTGGCGTTGGGGTGATGTTATTATGGTGATAGCAGTCATTAGCGTACTTTTCAGTGGTTTTACTATCGTGCTGGCCCGTATGTGCAACGCAAGGCTGGCACAGCAGTGCGGTGTGCATTACAGCTCTCTTATGAACTATGTTACAGGCCTGATTGGCTCTTTGGTTGTTTTCCTGCTCATGGGCGCAGCGACAAATGCAACCTTTCCAGTACACGGCGGCTCTATTACCATGTACTTAGGCGGTGCACTTGGCCTTGTCAGCGTATATATGCTCAACACCATCACGCATAAGCTTCCTGCAACACAGCTGACGCTTTTGATTTTTGTTGGACAGCTGTTTTCCGGTCTGCTACTGGATTATTTCGCCACCCACAAATTCTCCATGGGTACCTTGGTAGGTGGCGTTTTAGTGCTGGCAGGGCTGGCGGTCAACATTTGGGGCGACAGAAAAGACCGAGCCTAATTTCAAGATAAGAGCCTTGGCGGATGCAAAAGCATCCGCCTTTTGCTATCTTTCACCCTTTTCACATCCATTCGTCACCCCTGCTTCTCATTTATCAAATTTAGGATTGGCACCAGAAGCGTCAGTCCCCTTTTGGTGAATGCCGCTTGACATTATTACTATATAGTACTATCCTATATGAGGGGGTGAGCGGTTGAAAACGTACGGAGGATTTCTAATTTCACGGATTCATCAATTGCAGAGCCGGGCTTTTGAAAAGCTTTTGCGAGATAGCGGCGTAGATGCCTTTAATGGCGCTCAGGGGCGTATTTTGTATGTGCTTTGGGAGCACGAAACCCTGACCATCACCCAAATCGGACGCTTGACATCCTTAGCCAAAACCACCCTAACAAGCATGCTGGACAGAATGGAACAGGCGGAGCTGATTACAAGAGTTCCTGATAAAAAAAATCGAAGGCAAATCTTTATCACCATCACCGATAAGGCAAAGGGATACAAGGCTGACTACGACAAGGTATCGGAGCAGATGAACACCATGTTTTATCAGGATTTTAAGGATCATGAAATCCTTGCCTTTGAAAACACCCTTCGAAAAATCATTGACAATCTGGAGAAAAAGGGAGATGACGAATGATGAATGTCAAAACCAGGCAGGAAATTGCAAGTTTGGTTGAATGCAGCCGGGATGCCATCGTATGCTCTATCGACGACAGCGGATTTCCCAGCGCCAAGTCTATGTTCCTCCAAAAAAAAGAAGGCCTTTGCACCTTTTGGTTCTCCACAAATACTTCTTCGATCCGCACCGGGCATTGGCAAAAGCGCCCAGAGGCCTGTATTTACTTGGTGGACCCTGCCGGTATTCGCGGCCTAATGCTCACCGGATACATGCAGGTCTGTACAGATGATGAAACCAAACTGGCATTTTGGAAAGACGGCGATGAAAAATACTACTCCCTTGGTCCTACTGATCCAGACTATAGCATTTTGAAGTTCACAGCGGATAAGGGTAACTACTATCATGGGCTGCAAAAGCATCTATTCAGCGTGGATGCGTTGGAGGCATAAAAAAGATGCCTTATCTTACCGTGAAGGATTGCTCCATATATTACGAGGATATCGGCCTTGGCGAGCCCATCTTGTTTCTGCACAGCGGGTATAGCCGGGCCATCATCGCCTTCAGCGGACAAATACAGCCCTTCTTCCATGCCTACCGCTGCCTGCTTCCCGATTTTCGCGGCCATGGCCGCACCATCAGTGAAAGCAAGGAATGGGACACGCTAATCATTGCGAAGGACATGGCCAGCTTTTTAAAAGCTTTGGGCATTGAAAAGGTTCACCTTATCGGTTACAGCCTGGGCGGCGGCGTGGCGCTGCACCTGGCAGCAATTCATCCGGACATAGTGAAGAGTATTATCACCATCGGCTGCGGCGGGATTTGCGACCCTTCCGGCTCTGCGGATTTTGAACCGGAGGCGCTTGTGTGCAATCATCAGGATACGTTTATAGAGCGGATAAAAAGCATCCATGCCGATGCCCATGGCGGGGACTGGCAGCACCACATGCGCATGAGCATACGAGACTGGCGCATGTACCCGCAACTGAATGATGCAGACTGGTCCATCCTTACCATGCCCATGCTATGTATCGGCGGCGAGCATGATGCCTATGCCTCACCCCAAAGACTTAGGGATATGCAAAAGAAGTGTCCTCAGGCCGAAGTTTGGTGTGTGCCCGGAGCAGGCCATCGGCCCCATATGCCAACCGATCAAGCGAAAGAAGTCAACGAGAGGATGCTATCATTTCTCAAGGAAATTCGTTAATAAAGCCGCTGTTTAAAAATAGATGCGGCCAATTATAGGCACATCATTATTCCATACAAACTGTATCCATTTGGTAATAAAATGTTTACACATTCAGCCTTTCAGGCATCCAACCCATTGGTAAGGCTTTGCGCATATCCCAGCCCAGAGGCCCGTCCATGAGTTTATAGCTCCAGAAGAACCAGCCATCCGCTTGCTCAAAGACATACAACTGACTGGCGGCGCTGGCTCGCATAGCAGCCTCTTTGGCCAGAGGCGAATCCAGTTCATCAAAGCCTTGATCAGGATAGGCAAAACACCATTCTCCAATGATCACAGGATAATGGGTCTTCATTTCACGGATGCCGCTAGCAAAGTCCACCAGGGAAGTATCCAGTACCTTTTTGAAGGCTGCCGGTCCTTTTTCAAAAGCCCCAAAGGCAACATACAAATGGGCATCCAGCACCAGATTCTTATACTCTTCTTTGGGGAAAACGTTCTTCCATAGCATCAAACGAAAGCCGTCATGAAAGACTAGTGGCACATACTCCCCAAGTATAGGACGCAAGTCATGGTAACAATCCTTGTAAAACTGAATCAGTACATCATCGGGCACACCACAGGATCCCTCGGCACGTTTGGGATCATGAGGCGGGTAGCGTCCTGCCTTTTCCATGGCTTCAAACATGTCCGGCCGGATAGGTTCATTGACAAACTGCAAGCCATACAGGGCTGGATGACCTTTATACCTCTGTGCCAATTTGATAAGTACCTGTCTGGTATGTATCAGATTTTCCTCTTTCAAGTGCCACTTACACACGCCACAGATACCGCCGTTGTCAAAACCATTTTGACTATCCCGGACGGTATGCAAGTCGATGAGAATTTTCAGCCCTGTTTCCTTCGCCCATGCAAAGGCCTTATCCAGATACTCTATGCAGCCCACATAAGGCATGCAATCATCAAATATGAAATGCGGCACGGGGATGCGGACTGCGTTAAAGCCCCGCTCCGATAAATAAACAAAATCCGCCTTGGTGATATATGTATCCCTATGTTCTTTCAGCCGAGAAAAGCGCTCCTCACCCAATTGGATGCACAGCTCAGTTTCATCCTCCGCGGAGGTACCCATAAACAGGTCCTTGTGCATCCACTTTTCCAGCACCAGCCAATTGCCCAGGTTAACACCTTTGAGCGCAGCCATGGGATCCTCCTACCGCCGCAGCAGCCATGCTGCAGCGCCCTTTCTAAACGAACTTTTCTATAGTTCTCCGCCATACCGTATGGCGCAGGATTCCCGAACCACAAGCTTTGTGTCCACATAGGAAAGCCGCCCCTTGGCCTGCTTATCCATGAGACGCAAGACCTCCAGTACAGCCTGCTGACCCAGATGCTCCAGAGAATATTGTATAGTAGTAAGCGGCGGCACACACTGAAGCGCAAACTCATTGTCGTCAAACCCAAGAACGCTCATATCCTCCGGTACCCGCAGACCCATATCGACAATTGCACGGATGACACCCTTGGCCATGGCGTCGTTGGCACAGAATATGGCATCAGGGATGAGCTGTCCGCGATCAAACCTGCCGCTGGCCGAAGCGCCCCTAATGATGGAATAGGCCGCATCCTCCTGGAAGTATCCTTGAAACAAAAGCTCCGGATACATGGTCAGGCGCAGCTTTTCCATGCCCTTGACATATGCATTGTACCGTGCGTCACCATCGTAGTTGTTGGTCCCCCCCATATAGGCAATACGGTCATGGCCAGTGTGCTTTAAGTATTCCAACCCCTGCATGATCCCCTTTTCGTTATGGATCAGTACACTAGAAAACCTATCTTCCGCTATTTCCTTGTCCATAAAAACAAAGGGTACATCCCGCCTTAAAAGCAGCTGGATATCCTCCTGGGCCAGCTGCTCATGTAAGACAATGGCTCCATCAAAATTGCAGGAAAGGATGGAAGCCACCAAGTTTCGCGAAGTTTGCGCCTGAGAAATATGCACAAACATATCATAGCCATGCTCCTTACATACCCCGTACATGGATTGAAGCATGCCTATATAAAACGATGCGTTGAAATTGGGAAAGAACACGGCGATGGCGTTTGTTTTTGCAGTTTTCATCAGCCGGGCGTTGACGTTGGGAAAATAGCCCAGTTCCTCCACAGCCTGCAAAACCCGCTGCCGGGTGGCCTCGCTGATGTTGGGCTGCCCATTCAGCGCGTTAGACACCGTGGATATGGAAACCCCCGCGCGTTTGGACACATCCCGTATGGAAGCCATGAGCTTTCCCCCTGCCTAAAGCAAAATGTAAATTTATCTTATCACAAGCCGTCCACTGCAACAAGTGTCATGAGACACACCCCATAAGCCAATGATCCTATGAAAATACAAACCACTGTTTATACCAGAAGGATCCGGGGAGGGCCTTATCATAAAGCCCCTCCCCGGCTGCATCCTTTTATAAGCCCAAAGACTCCTTATAAGCAGTCATCTGGCGCTGCACTTCGTCAAAGAGCTTCTGGATACCAGCCTGTTCAAGAGCGGTTCGCAGTTCTTTGACAGCGGCCTCAGGATCTTCCACCTTGCCAAAGTGGATAGCGGGCGAGTACCGGTTAACAGCTTCGGTGACGGCAGTCATTTCAGCAGCAACAGCAGAGGAATCAAATACAAAGTTGGCATAGGGGTTGGATACGGAAATGGGATCCAGACGGTTTTGGAACATATCTGCTTTGCCTGCCCAATCATCTACGTGCGGCAGCTGGCGCAGGTATTTGTCTTCACGAACCCCCCAGGCGTCACACCAGTAGGCTTCTGTGGCAGAATTGTAGTTTTCCGGCGTCACACGCTTACCTTCTTCATTGACTTCATACTGAACACCTTCGATACCGTAGTTCAGCAGTTTGTGGATCTCTTCGTCTTCCTTCAGCAGATCCAGCACCATCAGGGAGCGCTCGGGGTTTTTCGACTTGGCACTGACGGTAATGGCATCCTGCAGAAAGCTTTCTTTCACGATGTAGCCACTTAGGTCGCTCCACAGAAAGATTTTCAAATCCGCACCGGGCATATTCTCAGGTTTTTCAATTTCGCTGACCAGACCAGTGTATGTGGCCACATGGTGCTGGTCTGAAGCAGACAGACCGGCCCGCATCAGTGCCCGGGAATCATTGGTCGAGTTCATGACGTCAGTGGGCCAAAAGCCCATGTCCGCCCACTTTTTCATGAGCTTGGCATAGTCTACAAACCAGTCTTCCGTAAGGGGCTGGCACAGGGTATAGGGATCATCCAAAGATACGCCCTGGATGCTGGGGAACTGGCCGATGGATAAGCCGTTGATGTCAATGTGCTTGGCATAGGCGGCCTCATACATGGCAAACAGCTGCAGATCGCCTACACCTCCCTTGGTGTTCCAAGGCACCACACCCTCGCCACCATAGACCTCGATGACCTTCTGCCAATAGGCTTCCAGGCCTTCAATGGTCTTAATCTCTTCCATGCCGAATTCACGGAGCCAGTCCCCGCGATACATCATACCGTGATTGGAATACTGGGCATAATGGTTGCCGGGTACGCAAATGATTTGTCCTTGATATTTGCACATGTTCCAATCTTCTTGGGGGGTGTTGGCGTAAATGTTGGGAGCATACTTGGGCAGAAGCTCGCTTATATCCAGGAATGCGCCTTTTGCGGCGTTTTCCCATAAGCCCAGCCAAGAGGCGGAGGAGGTAATCAGGTCCATATCCTCGCCGGTGGCCAGCATGAGGTTGTAAACGGTGGACCAATCGGTCCAAGAAACACGCTGCCAATTGAGTGTAGTGTTGATTTTGGCGGAAAGGATCGCATTGATCTTTTCCAATACTGCCGGTTCGCCAGCGGGCGGATCACCAAAGACAACATAGTTGATTACCACAGGCTGACTTAAGTCGATGCCCGCAGCGTAGGGCAGTTTGGTTGCTTCAGCAAAGCTTACGACAGGCATTGCCATCATGAGCACCAGCAGTATCGCCAACAAGGTTCTTTTCATGGGTCCATCCTCCTTCATTATATTCACGGGCCGCAGCCCGCAAGGCACACATCATCAGCCCTTTACTGCGCCTATGGTAATGCCCTTGATGAAGTAGCGCTGCACAAAGGGGTAGAACAACAGTACAGGACCGGTGGCGATCATGGCGCAGGCCATTTTCATGGTCTCCAGAGGCACATCCGCCGTGCGTATATGGGATGCAGCAGCGGAGTTTTTAATGTAATCCTGCTTAGTGATGATATTATACAAAAAGAACTGCAAGGGGCGGTAAGGGGCGTTGGGCAGGAACAACAATGCGTTGTACCACTCGTTCCAGTATCCCAGTGCGATGAATAGGCCCAGGGTGGCCAGTGCCGGGGTGGACATAGGCAATATGATACGAATCAGTATTTTGAAATCCCCAGCCCCATCCATCAGCGCCGATTCTGTTACCGAATGGGGGATGCTTTTCATGAAGTTCCGCATCATGAACACATTGAAGGGAGAGAAGAGCCCAGGCAATAGCAAGGCAAGGTAGTTGTTTTTCAACTTTAAAAACTGTGTCATCAATAGGTAGTAGGCCACAATGCCCCCGGAGAACAGGGTTGTGAAGTACATGTACAGGCTAATCCTATCCCGAAGGTCAAAATCGGGACGCTGCAGGGCATACCCTGCCATGGCGGTTCCCAGCAGCCCAAAGGCAGTTCCGGTTACGGTTAGGAGTATTGTCAATACATAGGAGCCTACAATCTTGTCAGGGTTTTGAAACACCAGCTGGTAGGCAAAAAAGGTTGGCTGCTGAACGTAGAGCCGGTAGCCATTGATAAGCAACTGCCGCTCTGTGGAGAAGGACGCTACCACCATCATGTAAAATGGAATGATGCATAATAGCGCAAAGAGGGAAATAAGCAGGTAGCCCATGGTTTTAATGACCCCGCCCGAAAAATCAGTGCGGATATGACGGCGGCGCTTGATGGCCGGTATGGTTTTGAGCATTTGCTTTCCTCCTTCCTTCCTAAAACAGTGCATAGTCCTTGTCAATGCGCCGCGCCAGGCTATTGGCTGAAAGTATAATCAGGAAGCCCACCACCGATTGGTACAATGAGACAGCACTGCCGGTAGAGAAGCTGAAATTGTTCATCAGCGCCCTAAAAACATAGGTCTCAATAATGTCGGTGACCTCATACAGCGTAGAGTTCTGGGCCCCTACCGTATTGTAGAATAAACCGAAGTTGCCTCTTAAGATACCGCCCAAGGCCAGAAGAAGCAAAATCACGAAGGTAGGGCGAAGGCAGGGCAGCTGCACGAAGCGAATGCGCTGCCAGGTGCTGGCACCGTCTATTTGAGCTGCTTCCAGCATTTCAGCATCCATGCCGGTAATGGCGGCAAAATAGACAATGGTACCGTAACCAACACTTTTCCATAGGTTCAAAAGAATCAAAAGCCCGGGCCATACAGCTGGCGTTGAGTATACCGTCAGCTTCTTCTGCCCTAATGAGGCTAAAAGGCCATTGAGTATGCCTCTGTCGTAATTGATGATGCTGTACAAAAACAAGCCCACCACAACAAAACTTATAAAATGGGGCAGGATCATGATGGATTGCGCCACCCGGCGGAAAGAGCGGTTGGATATCTCATTGAGCAGTATGGCAAAAAACAACTGTACAACGTTGCCTGTCAATATAAAAGCGATGTTATACAAAATGGTGTTACGAGTTAATGACCAGAGGGTGCCAGAGAGGATAAGGGGACGGAAGTTTTGCAGCCCTACGAATTCAGAGCCCAAAAGACCCTTGGAATAGTTGTAGTTGATGAAGGCCACATACAAGCCCGGCATGGGTAGATAGCTGAAAATTAGAAGGGACAGCATTACAGGCAGACACATGAAAAGAAGGGAACGATTTTTCCTCAGAATCCACCACAGGGAGCGGCGTCGGCCATTAGGCACTATGCCCGCACATTTACCAGGCATTTGCACTCCTCCTTGAATTTTCCTATAAAACGTTTTTCTTGATTATAGAATCAAGGCGGCGCATTGTCAAGTATTCTGGGAAATATTTTGCCATTGTGTACAAATTATTGATGAAATGGTTCTTAATTGCCTTGACAGAGCATAAATTAAAGGTACAATAAAGTAAAACGTTTTATGATTGAATGAAAGCAGGAGGATGTATGAAACGCAATTTCTTGCTTATGCTTCTGACCCTATTTCTTCCATGGTCAATGGCTGCAGCAGAGCCTCTTTATGCAAATGATTTTCTCAGTACAAGTGGAGAGGATATCATTACAAAATCCGGCGAAAAAGTGCTTCTTCGGGGCACCAACATCGGCGGCTGGCTGGTGCAGGAAAGCTGGATGTGCCCAACCAATGCAAAGAGTCAGCTGGAAACGCTGAATGTTTTAGATGGCCGGTTTGGCAAAGATGTTCGCAACGACCTGCTCTCATTATATGAGGACAACTTTTTCACCGAAGAGGATCTGGACTTTTGCCAGGCCATGGGCATGACGGTATTGCGCCTGCCCTTTTGGTATAGGAATCTCTATGACGAAAACGGTATGTTGTTGGATAACGCCTTTGACCGGCTGGATTGGTTTATCGATGGCTGCGCTAAACGGGGCATGTATGTCATCCTAGACCTGCACGGGGCACCGGGTTCACAAAACGGCAACGACCATTCCGGTGACACAAGGGGTGCAAACCTCTTTGAAGAAGAGACATATATGGATCAGACTGTGGCCCTGTGGGAAGCGGTGGCAGCCCGGTATCAGGGTAATCCCGCTGTAGCCATGTACGATCTGCTTAACGAACCACTGGGTAAGCAGGGATTTACCACCAGGGTGCAATGGGATTTTTACGATAGGCTGTACAAGGCCATCCGAGCAAAAGATCCTGACCACATCATCACCATGGAATCCTGCTGGGAAGCGGAAAACCTGCCAAACCCCAAGGAATACGGCTGGGAGAATATTGTATACCAATATCACGCCTATCAATGGGGGGCAGACAACAATGCCATGATGCAGACGGTGTTTGCAAAAGCCAAGGTTTTGAGCATACAAAAAGCGAAATACGGCGTACCTGCCTTCATTGGTGAGTTTACCGTATTTCAGAACATGAAGGCATGGGAGCAAGTGCTTGGCACTTACAGCGAAGCAGGCTTTCACTGGACCACCTGGACCTATAAGGTAAAAGGTGCAGGCTCCACCTGGGGCATTCATAACATGCCGGACATCTCTATAGATATCCATACATCCCCCGAGACCGTGATCCGTGAGATTTGGGGAAACCCAAAGGCTGTCACCGTAAACCAACCCATATATGATGTGATCAAGAAACATCTGCCTTGATTATGCTGTTGATATAACAGATCTGAAAACAAAAAGGCAGGGCGGGCAACACCTACCCACCCCGCCCATCGTACCAGGCAGGTTATGTTATACAGGCTTTATTATGCTGCCAGCGGCCCTGCGGAACTATCGATGACCTTTAATATATCCCGCTCTTCCCCCGTTTCAACATCAATATACACCATGTACTGCTCATCGTTCCATGTGGCAGTAAATTCATAGCATTGCTTTTCTTCGTTCTTAAATGGAATCAGGCATAGCCTGGTCTTTTGTATTTCTAGTCTGTCGCTGACCAGCTCCTTGGCCTGCTCCTGGGTAAGCTTCGGGGCCACCAATGTACGCTGCCTGTGATTCATCCAATAATTATTGGCTTCCAGCCCCACCACATCCCCTGTATCCATGCGAACCTGCACCTTGACAAGGTCTGGGTACAAAAGAACACCATCCTGGACAGCGGCATAGTTAATCACGGCAAGGCCATTGTAAATCTGATAGTAGCTCTCCTCCATCTCACCAAAGCCCCGTTCTTGTAAAAATGCCTTGGCCTTTTCTTTGCATTGATCAATGGATAAGGTTTGGGCATATTCGGCATGCTCAGGCATCATCCACAGCACCTTGCCGCCTTGCCTGGTAACTTCCACATTCAGTGTATTATCAGCAATGGATACAGCTACGCCATATGCCGGAATCATTCCCTGAACAGATGTGCTTTCCTTTACATCTGTCACACGGTCAGCCCCCACAAAATCCTTGGCGATTTGAAGGGCCTGCTCCTTGGTGACTTCCTCCTTTGGAAGCCCCAGAGGCGAACCTGAGTGCCTTGCATCAGAAAATGCACCGTCATAAATAAGCGTAGGGTAATCAATGCCGTTGTCCTTATCCCCAAGCTGCTCCAAAGGCCGTGCCTGCACTTGCGCATCACTGTAGAAGACTGAAGATTCCGTTGAGTATTTCAGGCTGTCAGCTATCATCTGCTGCTGGGCTGCCTGCAACTGCCCAGCCAGCAGCACGCAGCTGGCCAAGAGCTGGCTCAGTTGATCCATATCTGCATCATCCAGCGGCGTACCATTGGCTACTTTCAAAACCAACGTATCGGTATAATCACCAACCTGGCCGGCGAACTTCACCGTTGGCTCCATGGCCTGGTAGGATAAAGGAAGCAGCGTCAGGTTGCTTTGAACTTCCCAGGCCTGACGACTCAAGTCACTCAACAGGTTCACCCCGGTTTGCGGGCTGCCGGATACCAGTAGTTTGTTCATTTTTACTTCCATGCTCTGCAGCTGAGTAATGGACTGCAGCACTGCGCTGTAATACAAATCCTCCAGAGCCCTGCTGGTTTTGGCGGCACGCTGACCCTGATATACTGCCGTGCCTATGGCGGCCACCAAGGCTACAGTAAGGAATGTATATATTAAGAAATGGTGCTTTTTTTGCATGTTATCCCTTCCTATATGGCAAAGTTATGCCTGCCGATAGACAGGGTGATCTGCCTGGTCCAAATCCAGCTGTTCGTGGCTGTTGCCGGGTTATAATAATAGATCGAACCACCTGTAGGATCCCAACCATTCATAGCATCTCTTGCTGCACGAATGCTGTCCTGGCCAGGTGACAGATAGATCTGTCCATCGGACACTGCATCAAAAGCGCCTGGCTGATAAATCACACCACTGATTGTATTGGGGAAGGATGGATGTTTTACACGATTCAAAACCACCGCCCCCACAGCCACCTGGCCTACATATGGTTCACCCCGCGCCTCGCCGTTGATGAGCCTGGCCAGGGTATACAGCTCGCTTTCATTATAGCTTCCTACAGAGACCGATCCGCCCGAAAGGGTGATACCCAGTGCTGCAGCTGTTGCAGGGCCTACCACGCCATCGACTTTCAAGCCATTCTTGCGTTGAAAATAGACCACTGCATTATACGTTTCCTGACCGAAATACCCAGTGACCGAACCATTAAAATATCCCCACTGCTTCAATTTTGTCTGTATCGTACTAACCTGGCTGCCCTGCGAGCCCCAGGCCACCACCTGGGCAAAGGCCAGCTGCATATTCATCAACAGCATGATACCCACCAGAAGCATCGCCAATGCCGAACACTTTCGGCCTTGCCTTAACATGATATTTCCCCCTTTTTGCATCCCATTCAGGCAAAGTATGGCGTTCTTTTTGCAAAATCATACAGGTGCATAAAGGGCCCAGACAGAAAAAATATTACTTACACGCCATGAAAATGCCACCGGTGTGTCTGTTTGATCCACGATCTGCACTGCTGTTTGCTTTGACGGCGGCAAATCAGAGGATGAGAGGGAAAGACACAGGCTGGGAAAAAGCACACACCACCAATTTTTCCCACCTCCGCCACCAAGCACGATGCGAAGGGCTTTGTATACCCCTGCTGGAACAAGCACTTTGCCATACCACCTATCCGGAAAGGCGAACACCCCTATCTGTGCAGATACAGGACCAGTAAAGCCTTCTTCCTTTGCAGCCTTTTTAGCCGCTTCCTCCAGGGCCCATAGGTTATCGGTCAGGTAATCCATCATATCTTCCAAGCAGGTCTTATCTGACAGGCTATCTTGAAAGGCTGCAAGCACCTTATCCCGCACGCATAGCTTTATCCGCTGGTTTTCAGCGTCATCCCCTG
>JAEYQQ010000164.1 GCA_023409955.1 Bacillota bacterium
CAAGCTGATCAAACAGGGCAAGCTTCTGCACTCGCCCATCATCAGGCAGGTGGCTGCCGTTAGCGTGGGTGTGGTGAAGGATACACCATGCCTTGATTTATGCTATGTGGAAGACAGCGGCGCCCAGGTAGATATGAACTTGGTTATGAACGACCTTGGAGAGTTTATTGAACTTCAGGGTACGGGAGAAGGCCGGGCTTTTTCACGCAAGGAAATGGAGTCGCTGCTCTCTTTGGGCGAGGCGGGCATACGCACTCTGATGGATGCTCAACGTGAAGCTCTGGGTGATAAGGCGTATCATATTTCCCCTAAACCATTGCTGGTGGCTGCAACAGGCAATGCACATAAGCTCAAGGAACTGTCGGCAATGTTTGGCGAGTTCTTTACTGTCATCTCCATGAGGGATGCCGGTTTTATTGATGAAATTGAAGAAAATGGAGCAACTTTTCAGGAAAATGCCGTAATAAAGGCAGAGGCAGTTGCACAAGCCACCGGCCAATGGGCGCTGGCTGATGATAGTGGGCTTGCGGTGGAGTCATTGGGCGGTGCGCCGGGGGTATACTCCGCCCGGTTTGCAGGGGAACATGGCAATGACAAAGCCAATAATGCTTTGCTTTTAGAAAAAATGGACGGTGTAAAAGACCGCAGGGCTAAATTTGTGTCTGCTATAGCTTTGGCGTCACCAGGCCGGAAAACCGAAGTGGTGGTGGGTGAATGTCCTGGAGAAATCCTGAATGAGCTAAGGGGCACTGATGGCTTTGGATATGATCCGCTGTTTCTATATGAGACGGGCAAGACTTTTGCCCAAATGACGGCAGATGAAAAAAATGACATCAGTCATAGGGCACGGGCAGCGGAAAAAATGCTGGAGCTTGTGAAAACGTTGTTTGGTCAACAGGAGTCATGACATGCGATTGGCCTTCTTTAGCGATAGCCATGGTGATGTGACTGCTCTGCGTGATGCGATGGATGCGGCCACTCTCCATGGCAAAATTGATATGTTTCTTTTTCTGGGTGACGGTATTTATGATTTTTTGGATCTTCAGCCTTATATGAAAAAGCATAATCCAATGGCTCTCATACAAGCAGTGAGAGGTAACAACGATCCGGCAATGCATGGCTTGAGGGAGGAGGCAGTGATCTCGGCAGGCGGCATCTGGATCTACCTGACACACGGCCATCGCCAGCAGGTGAAGCTCAGCGACAGGCTACTCATTGACGAAGCCAGGTACAGACGCTGCCGTATAGCGCTGTTTGGGCATACACATAAGGCCTTTTGCCAGGAGAAAGATGGGATTTTGCTTATGAATCCCGGCTCTGTAGCATTGCCCGCAGGTGAAGTTCCGGCAGCGGGAATGATTGAAATAACAGAGGGGAATAACATCACCCCCAAACTGATTTACTTGAAATCTAGTTGACAGAATGGAGGGAAGCCATTAAACTATTCCCATATACATGTCGAATATGTAAAATTAAACAGTTTTGTGGTGTGTAATTTCTTCTTGCCAAAGATAGTGTTCCAAAATGATTGTACCAATGAAAGGATACATCCATATGAAAAGGTTGCTGGCCGCCACAATATGCGTATTTTTGCTCTTTTCTTCTTACGCTTATGCTCAGGGCCCATATGATGCATGGGTGTTAAAAGTTACGGATATTGCGGTGTCACGCAATGGGCAAACAGTGCGCCTGCAACCGACCCTTCAGGTATATTTCGGAGTAAATGAAAATTTTGATTTTGCATGGCTCCAACTGGAGGGGTGTCTGGATGGCGAATCACTTGCCGCGTATCAGTATGAATATGAACAAGGAATGCTGAGAATCTCTGCCATCGGGGCCAGAGATTGCGCCTTCTATAATGATGGTGATCATTTGCTATTGCTGTATAGCATGATGATTGGTTTTGAACCTGGGATTGATGCAAAGACGATCTTTTCCCTGTTGCGCTCTATGCTGGAATCAACAGAAGTTGCAGAAGGAATTATGAAATCACTGATTGAAATGGGAATCTCTGCGAATCGCGTATCGGATACGGCATATGAAATGCAAATGACATTGGATGACTATGGCATTCAATGTAAACTGCAATGGATGCGTGATGAGGAAATGACTGGTCCTTTTGATTTTACGGGTAAGAACATGGTGCAATATGCTCCTTCGCGTGGATTATCCGATACCGACATCCTCGAAACACTTATGATAGGCACAAAGCAGTTGCTTGCAGATAAAACTGTAGCGGAACTGATAAGGCTTATGGAGGCTGAAGCCTTACTAGAGAATTAACTGGATATTGATGGTTAAAAAGTGTATTGGTTTCTGAGTGTGATAAGCAAATGAGTAATGGAAAGCTGAAAAATTTTACACTTGACATATTTAAGAAGCTATGGTTTAATGTCGCCATAAACCTAGGATGTGGAGATCAAACCGCAAGCGCACTTACAGAGAGCTGGGGCAGGTGGAAGCCCAGTAGAAGGCGGAGCGGCAAATGGACCACGGAGGGCGCGGTGAAAGGCGAAAGCTGAGTATTCCGTGACGCATATCCAGCGTGAAAGGGAGAGGGGTGTGTCGGCACCCTGGTGAGCCGGGCAGCATAGCTGTCAAGCAAGGTGGTACCGCAGATGTTGATCATCTGTCCTTGAATGAAGGACAGGTGTTTTTTTATGCGGTGGAATGATTAAAAACCCGGCTAGTGGCAGCTTCTCCGACAAATGGCATATACTCATCCCATTTGAAAAATCGGAAGGAGAATTCCCATGAAAAAGATCGTTGCTTTGGTTTCTGTATTTGTTCTTACCCTGATGATGGCTTCTTATGCCCTGGCGGAACAACCTGTTAAAGTTGCAATTGTTCAGCTTGTTGAAAATGGCGCTTTTAAGGATATGCGGGAAGGTTTCATTGCCCGCCTGCGCGAGCTTGGATATACCGAAGATAAAATGGTGTTTGTGGAGAAAAATGCTTCCGGAGACATGAGCAATCTGCAGACCATTGCACAAAGCGTGGTGGACGAAAAGTTTGATCTGATCGTAACCATCGCTACGCCGGCAGCACAGGCTGTGGTTAACCTGGAAAGCGGCATACCGGTGTTCTTTATCTCTGTGGCCAATCCCATCGGCGCAGGCGTGCTGACCGATATGCAAAAGCCAGACAGGAATGCCACCGGTGCTTCCAACGCTATTCCCATCGGTGAAAACTTCAAGCTGGCTGCCAGCCTGTCACCTGATACCAAGGATTTCGGCTTGATTTACTGCACCAGTCAGGTCAATTCAGTAACCACCATTGAAAATGCCAAGAAGTATTTGGAGGAGAATGGCTACACTTACAAAGAAGCCGTTGTCACCTCCAGTTCAGAAGTATACGAGGCTGCTCTCTCCTTGGTGGACCAGGGCGTAACCGGTATGTTTATCCCCAATGACAGCGTCATTCAGGATGCCATGGAAGTTGTCGCCCAGGTGGCAAAGGACGCTAAGATTCCGGTATACGGTTCCTCCGCCGTAATGGTGAACTCCGGCGCTTTTGCCACCATTTCCATCAGTGATCCGGAGATTGGTGCCATCGTTGCAGACATGGTGGATTCTCATTTGAAGGGTGCCGCCATTGCGGATATTCCTGCGGTGATGGTGGATAAGTTCACCACTGTCATCAACAAGACCACGGCTGATGCCATCGGTATTACTGTGCCTGAGGAAGTTCTGGCTGCCGCGGTAGTTGTGGAATGAGCTATGTAGCAATGTCTATCTTTAGTAAATGCTGCTTTGCCCGAGCCAACAAACGCAAAAAGGGATTATAGTAAGGCGAGGGAAGAGATCGATAAAGCATAAGGGATGCTTTGTCGATATGTTCGAAAGGGTGACGGTACTTGAACCAATTAATGGGCGCCGCCCAACAGGGATTGATCTATGCCGTGCTGGCTTTGGGCGTCTATATCGCATTTAGAATCCTTAACACACCTGATTTGACGGTGGACGGAAGCTTCACATTGGGGATGGCTGTGTCGGCGGTATTAACCGCCGCCGGTCACCCCCTTGCCGGGCTTTTGGCGGCTCTCCTGGATGGTATGCTGGCGTGTACTGTAACGGGTTTATTGCAGACCAAAGCGGGGATCTATCCCATATTGGCAGGCATTTTGGTCATGAGCGGCCTTTATTCCGTGAACATGTTTGTTATGGGAGGCTCCCCCAATATCTCACTGCCCAAGACGTTATTTAGGCTGGCATATGGCCTGTTTCCGGACATCGCTAAGGAGGGCAGGGATCTTGTTGCGGCAGGCATTGCCCTTTTATTTGCAGCATCATGCGTTTGCTTTTTGATTTGGTTTTTTAAAACACATATTGGTCTTTGCATAAGAGCCACCGGAAACAATGAAGATATGGTGCGTTCATCCTCTATTAACGCATCTGCCATGAAGGTACTAGCCCTTGCTTTGGCCAACGGCTTGGTAGCACTGTCGGGGGCCATGGCATCGCAGCTGCAAGGATTTGCGGATGTGAACGCTGGCATCGGTATGCTGGTGGTAGGCATCGCCTCAGTGATTATTGGCGAAGTGGTGCTGGGCAAGCGGGGTGTGACTGTGGGGCTTATCTCCTGCGTTGCGGGCTCATTCATTTATCGGCTCATCTTGGCTTTTGCCTTCCGAACCAATTTCTTTCCGCCCTATGCGCTGAAGCTGGTAGCTGCTGTGATTGTAGGCACAGCCCTTGCCATCCCGCATATCCGCAAAAGCATAAATCGGTATATGCGAAAAAGGGAGGGGAGAAAGCATGCTTGATATACATGGCCTGACCTTGCTATTTTCCAAGGGCACGGTGAATGAGCATAAGGCGCTGGATCAGATTTCCCTTCATTTAGATAAAGGTGAATTTGTCACGGTACTGGGCTCTAACGGTGCTGGCAAGTCCTCGTTGTTCAATGCTGTTTGCGGAACCCATGATGTGGAATCGGGACAAATCACGCTGGATGGCCAGGATATAACCTGGATGCCTGAGCATAAACGGGCGCATTTCATAGGCCGGCTGTTTCAAGACCCCATGAAGGGAACCGCACCGGATATGACCATTGAGGAAAATTTGGCATTGGCTCATGCAAGACAGCTCAGGGGGCCCCTCTGTAAAGCGGTGCAAAAAAGTGATCAAAAGTTATTTCGCGACAAGCTTGCCGAATTTCATATGGGGCTGGAAGACCGTATGAAGACCAAGGTTGGGCAGTTGTCGGGCGGACAGCGCCAGGCCATGACGCTTTTGATGGCCACTATAGCCTCGCCAAAGCTGCTGCTGTTGGATGAGCATACCGCTGCCTTGGACCCCAATACGGCTGAAACGGTTTTGGATATTACACAGGATATTGTTGCCCGCCAGGGAATCACTACCATGGTGATTACTCACAACATGGTTTCTGCCTTGGCGCTGGGGAATCGTACCATTATGATGAACGCCGGAAAAATTGTGCTGGATGTTAAGGGGAAGGAACGCGCGGAGATGACAGTGGAAAACCTCCTTGATCGGTTTGCACAAAACAGCGGTAGTCGTCTGGATAATGACCGTGTGCTTTTGTCTATAAAGAAATAAGATTGAATAGCCGTGCTCCCGTTTTGCATACACCATGCAGAATGGGAGCTTTTTTTTGCTTGCACTTTTATGGATTTTCAAAATAATTCTTGACATCAGGAATTTCAGTCTTATAATACACGTATAAATATGCATAATCACGGAATAAATATGCTTCCGTTGGAGGGAACATGGTAAAGGTGTATATAGATGGCCAGGAGGGCACCACAGGGCTGAATATCGTGCGGCGCCTTTGCAAGAGATCAGACATGCAGCTGATAACCATTGAAGAGTCTCTTCGCAAGGATGCACAGGAACGAAGGAAAAGGATATGGGAAGCAGATGTGGTGATTTTATGCCTTCCAGATGAGGCGGCAAAGGAATCTGTTCAACTGGCAGAAGGGTCAACTGCTCGCATATTGGATGCATCCACGGCACACAGGACCAAGTCCGGCTGGGCCTATGGGTTTCCGGAATTATCAAAGGAACACAGGGATGCCATTCGAAATGGGATCAGGGTATCCGTTCCCGGTTGTCATGCCAGCGGCTTTGCTGCCCTAGTCTATCCCCTAGTGAAAGCTGGTGTATTGCAAAGGGATTATCCACTGGCTTGTCATTCAATAACGGGCTACTCCGGCGGGGGAAAGAAAATGATCGGGGATTATGAAGGGTCAAACCGGGATTCATCTCATGACAGCCCCAGGCTGTATGCACTTGCCCAAAGCCATAAACACCTTCCGGAGATGCAGGCGGTATGCAGTCTTTGGCAAGCGCCTATCTTTAGCCCCATCGTGGCTGATTATTACAGCGGTATGGTGGTTTCGATTCCTTTGCACACAAGGCATTTAAACGATAGGCTTGGCAAAGCAGCCATCCATGAAATCTTTCAGGAGCATTACCAGGGTGAGTCTATGATCAAGGTTTTGCCCATGGAGGTAGAAGAGAGCCTGGATGGCTTTTTACCAGCTAACAACCTTGCAGGCAGGGATGATATGGAGATTTTGATTACGGGCAATGATGATAGGCTTTTGCTGGCCGCTCGGTTTGACAACTTGGGCAAAGGAGCCTCCGGGGCAGCGGTACAATGCCTGAATCTAATGATGGGTACCGATGAGTTCTCCGGCCTTATTTATTGAGAGGATGGAGTTTTATGAAGTGGATTGAAGGCGGCGTTTGCGCGGCTTCGGGCTTTTTGGCATCAGGCGTACATTGTGGTATACGTAAGAACAAATCAAAAAAGGACCTTGCGCTGATCGTTAGCAAAACTAAGGCGGCAGCTGCCAGCATTTACACACAAAACCTGGTGAAAGGCGCACCCATTTATGTTACAAAGGAAAACCTTTCGGACGGGTATGCCCAGGCGATCATCTGCAACAGCGGCAATGCCAATACCTGTAATGCGGACGGTATTGCGATTGCCAAGGGCATGTGTGATTTGGTGGCAAAGCACTTGCCCATTTCAGCTGATGATGTCATTGTGGCTTCTACCGGCGTCATTGGCCAGCCCTTGTCATTGGTGCCTATGGCAGATCATATGGATGCGTTGGTAAAGGAACTCAGCATCCACGGGGAGGCGGCAGCGGCGCAAGCCATTATGACCACCGACACAATCAAAAAGGAAGCAGCAGTCTCATTTGATATCGGTGGACATACATGTCATCTGGGCGGCATGGCCAAGGGCTCGGGCATGGTCCATCCCAACATGGCCACCATGCTGGTATTTTTGACGACGGATGCAGCCATCAGTCCTAAGATGCTGCAAAAAGCGCTCCGCGATGATGCTCAGGATACCTTCCACATGATCAGTGTGGATGGGGATACCTCTACCAACGATATGGTAAGCATTCTGGCCAATGGTCAGGCGGGGAATGAAATAATCAGCAGCGTAGGTGAGGCATACGATGTTTTCTGCCAGGCATTGAATGCTGTCACACAAAAGCTTTGCAAGGCCATTGCCAAGGATGGTGAGGGCGCCACCAAGCTGATTGCCTGTACCGCATGCGGTGCAAATGACAAGGAAACAGCACGAAAGGTTTCCAAGAGCATCATCTGCTCCAGCCTGTTAAAATCCGCAATGTTTGGGGCAGATGCCAATTGGGGCCGGGTGCTGTGTGCCATCGGCTACTGCGGGGCTGCAGTGGATACATCCAAAATCGATGTAAGCTTCGCTTCCTCAGCCGGCAGCATCACAGTATGTAAAAGCGGTGCAGGCATTCCTTTCAGTGAAGTGCATGCAAAAGAAATCCTTTTGAAGGATGAGGTAATCATACAGGTGGACTTGAATGACGGCTCTGAAACCGCTACCGCCTGGGGTTGTGATCTGACCTACGATTATGTGAAAATCAACGGAGATTACCGCACGTAATACAATGGAGGATAATCATCATGCATCTTGACAATGCCCAGCGGGCCCAGGTACTCATTGAAGCGCTTCCCTATATTAAACGCTATGGCGGAAAGATCATCGTTGTGAAATACGGCGGAAACGCCATGATCAATGAAGAATTAAAGCTGGCCGTGATGAAGGATATTGTAATGCTGTCGCTCATTGGCATCAAGGTGGTGCTGGTACACGGTGGCGGGCCTGAAATAACGCAGATGCTTTCCAAGATGGGCAAGAAGAGTGAATTTGTGGACGGCCTTCGGGTTACCGATGAGGAAACAGCAGATGTTGTACAGATGGTGCTGGCAGGCAAGATCAATAAAGCGCTGGTGGCTCAGCTGGTGAACATCGGCGGCAAAGCCATCGGCCTGTGCGGTTTAGACGGCGGCTTAATTGAGGCCAAAATGCTGGATGCAAAGCTAGGATATGTAGGGGAGATTATCAGCATCAACACCCAGCCCATACTGGACTTGCTTCAGATGGGGTATATCCCTGTCATCTCCACTGTCGGCTATGATAAGGAAGGCCACGTCTATAATATCAATGCCGATACCGCCGCCGCCCGGATCGCAGGAACACTAAAGGCTGAGAGCTTGATCTCCATGACAGATATTGTGGGCTTACTTAGGGATAAGGATGACCCCAATACGTTGATTTCCCAAATTCGCGTCAGCGAAGCGCCGCAGCTGGAGCGGGAGGGCATTATCGCAGGAGGCATGATCCCTAAGGTGGAATGCTGCATAGAGGCTATTCGGCGAGGTGTAAAAAAGGTATTCATCATTGACGGACGTGTACCCCATGCCATATTGATTGAAGTGCTTACCGACGAGGGTGTCGGAACCATGTTTGTATAGGAGGTAGCCCATGAGCATACGGGAGCTTGACCAGACCTATGTGGCAAATACCTATGGCCGATTTGATCTGGCACTGGTAAAGGGAAAAGGTTCCCTGATTGAGGATGACCAGGGCAAAATCTATATCGATCTGGGTACAGGCATTGCGGTTAATGCCTTTTGTGTGGCGGATGATGTATGGCAGCAGGCGGTAACTATGCAAATGACACAGCTGGCCCATGCCTGCAACCTGTACTATACGCAACCCCAAGCGGAACTGGCAAAACTGCTGTGCGAAGTGACGGGCATGAAGAAGGTCTTCTTCGGAAATTCCGGGGCTGAGGCCAATGAATGCGCCATCAAGGTAGCCAGGAAGTATGCCTTTGATACAAAAGGCGAGGAGAATCCCGTTATCGTAACATTGAAAGATAGCTTTCATGGCCGGACCATTACCACCTTGTCAGCAACAGGACAGGAGCTTTTCCACAAGCACTTCGGCCCTTTTACGCCAGGGTTTGTGCATGTAGAACCGGATGACTTTAATCAAATGGAGAAAACACTTGACGATCCCAAGGTATGTGCCGTCATGCTGGAAACCATTCAAGGGGAGAGCGGCGTTCGTGTACTCACTAAGGAATACGTACAAAAAACTGCAGCGCTGTGTAAGGATAAGGGTGTTCTCCTTTTGGTGGATGAGGTGCAAACGGGAAATGGCAGGACAGGGGAACTGTATAGTTATATGCACTATGGCATTCAACCGGATGTGGTAACCACCGCAAAGGGTTTAGGTGGAGGCTTACCCATCGGTGCCTGCATGATGAATGATAAAACTGCAGGTGTGCTGACCTTGGGAAGCCATGGCTCCACCTTTGGCGGTAACCCCATTTGTGCTGCCGCTGCGCTGAGCATTGCAAAGCGGTTGGATCATCCGCTTTTGCAAAGCGTTAAGGTAAAAGGTCAATATATTATGGATACGCTCACCGGTACGCCAGGGGTCAAAAGAATAACGGGTATGGGATTGATGGTGGGGGTGGAGACAGAAAAGCCGGCACAGGATGTTGTGGCTGCCTGCCTTCAGATGGGTGTGATGGTGCTTACTGCCAAGCACAAGGTCAGGTTGCTGCCTGCGCTGAACATTCCCATGGAACTGCTCAAGCAAGGTATTACCATATTGAAGGAGGCGCTAAAACCATGAAGCATTTGTTGAAACTATCTGACACAACCGCAGAGGAGATACTGGATATACTGAATCTGGCGGATCAACTGAAGTATGAAAAGGCCCATGGCATCGCCCATAAGTACCTTCAGGATAAAACGTTGGGTATGATCTTTCAAAAGGCATCCACACGCACCCGGGTATCTTTTGAGGTGGCCATGTTTGAGCTGGGGGGCTATGCCCTTTTTCTATCCTCCAATGATCTTCAAATAGGCCGTGGCGAGCCAGTCCAGGATACGGCCAGGGTGCTGTCTCGGTACCTGGACGGTATCATGATTCGTACCTATAAGCAGCAGGAGGTGGAGGACCTGGCGAAGTTCGGCTCCATACCCGTCATCAACGGTCTTACAGACTTTGCCCATCCTTGCCAGATACTGGCGGATTTGATGACCATTCGGGAACTGAAAAAAAGCTTCCGGGGTTTAAAGCTTGCCTTTGTTGGTGACGGCAACAACATAGCCAATTCCTTTATTATCGGTGGTATCAAACTGGGCATGCAGGTATCCATTGCTTGTCCAGTGGGCTATGAGCCGGAAGCAGGCATTATTAAGTGGGCTGAAGAAAGTGGTCTATTCACCTTGACCCGGGATGCTTTGGAAGCCTGCAATAATGCGGATGTGGTGTATACTGATGTCTGGTCCTCCATGGGCATGGAGGCAGAAGCAGCTGCCAGAAAAGCCGCCTTTTATGGCTACCAGGTTAATGACGAGACCATGGCTGCGGCAAAGCCCGATGCCATTGTATTGCACTGCCTGCCAGCTCATAGGGAAGAGGAGATTACCGAGAAGGTGTTGGAAGAGCACGCATCTGAAATTTTCCAGCAGGCGGAAAACCGGCTTCATGTCCAAAAGGCGGTGCTGGTAAAGCTGATGGGGTAAGGGATAGACAGTTGGGATGCTTATATATCAAAATGTGGTGATTAACTGTGATGGAGATGATGTTGTATTATCTCTTTACAGTGCGCTGATTATGGGTTATTAGAAAATGAATGCAAATGTAACCAATAACCGCTTCCGGAACTTTTATATCCGGAAGCGTCAATCATTTTATGGATATACGCTTGACATTTATTCAGTGGTTAAATCAAACCTTTTCCCTGACCCAGACATCCATTTCATTTTCACCACGATTGGCCCAAAGAAAATAGGGGACAAAGGTCAGTGGGACGCTCTCTTCTTTCAGTGCAGGGGCTTCGCTGTACAACTCGTTGCTGTCTGATAAGATGCGTACTCCATCAGCCCGAATCACCGGTGTACCATCTAATAGATCAGGCTGGCTATCCATTGCTAGCGCTGCATACCTAGGCAGCATTAGGCAATGCAGGTCTGGGCCATTATCACGTTCCTCCAAGCAATACACCAGGGGACCGCGCATAAGCGCCACCTTGCCGATATCCTCGCGTACTTTCAAGTTGGCATATTGCCGGCGGGGAGGCATATCCATTTTAAGTAGGATTTCATCTCCATCATGGAAGGGTCCGCTGATGGACATATACCCATTCTCGACTTCGGGAACCATGGGGATTCCATTCCTCAGCACATGATACTTTCTGCACCAACCGGGCATGCGTAGCTTTAAATCATAAGATCCGGTTCCTGGATGGATGCAAACCTGCTCCTCAAAGGGATAGTTCGTCTTAACGGCGATTTTTACAGGCTGTTCGTTTACGTGAAGCGATGCTTCGCTTTGGATGTACAAATGGATGAAAATGTTCTTATCATCTGTAGCATATTGGTAGGAACCAATGGAGGATAAAAGTCTTGCCAGATTGGGGGGGCAGCAGGCGCAGCCGAACCAGCCGGGCCGAAGGGGAAGCGCATGCCTTTTCCCGGGGTCTTTTTTGCTGGCTTCGGGAGAGACGGACAGGGGGTTCACGTAAAAGAAAGCCTTTTGATCCAGCCGCATTCCTGCCATGCAGGTGTTGTACAGCGCCTGCTCCATGACATCGCCATATACGCCCAGCTGCTCTCCCCTTAACATGCGCTGACAGAAGAAGACCAAGGCAATGGAAGCGCAGGTCTCTGCGTAAACTGTATCGTTGGGAAGGTCGTAATCAAAGGTAAAGGCCTCCCCGTGGTGGGTGGATCCGATGCCTCCGGTAATATACATACGCTTATATACGATGTTGTCAAAAAGCACTTTGCAGGCTTCCCAGAGGGAATGGTCGTGGTTATGCAGCGCCACATCTGCCATGCCTGTGGCCAGGTACAGTCCCCTGACGGAGTGGCCTTCCATGGTCTTTTGCTCCCTGACGGGCAGATGGGATTGTGCATAGGTCAGGCCAAGGTGCTCTTCATAACGGTCATCCTTGCGACCAGATCGCTGGAGCTCTTCCTTGAAAAAATGAGGCTGTTGGCCCCGTTGGTCGATAAAGTATGTGGCAAGGCGCAAAAAGCGCTTCTCTCCGGTAACGTCATACAGCTTGCATAAGGCCAGTTCGATCTCCTCATGTCCAGGATAACCGGGTATCTTACCTTCTTCCAGCCCCAGTATGGAATCAATGTGCAGGATGTTTCGGATCATTACATCCAGCAGCTTTCTCTTTCCAGTAGCCTGGTAATAAGCAACAGCCGCCTCCAGCATATGCCCGGCACAGTATAATTCGTGATTATCTCGAAGGTTGGTCCAGCGCTTGTCAATGCCCCTTAACTGATAAAAGGTGTTCAAATACCCATCGGGCATCTGTGCTTTTTCAATGATATCAATGGCTTCGTCCGCATTTTTCTCAAGATCAGGGTCGTTGGCGGCTTGAAGCTGGTAAGCTACTGCTTCAATCCACTTGGCAAGATCACTATCCTGAAACACCATGCCGTAATGGCTGCCTTCCATAAGGCCTGCTGCAATGCGGAAATTGTCGATGCAGTGGGATTTTTCGATCCCCGGGACGGCATCGTTGAGCACCTCCCACTGAAAGGGAAGCATTTGCGTGCGAATGGTATGGAGGATACCGCCCATCCATGCTCCGTTGATTTTTACCTGGCCTGGGGTGGGTATGCTGGTAAGCCCTGTGACTGTATGCATAATGCCGCCTCCAAAGAAAGAATATTGCATATGACTTGTCCTATAAACGCATTTTCTTGCTTGTATTATGCCAGATTACATGTATTTTTACAATATTTGAATCGACATACAATAAAATCATGCAAACTTGATTTACAAAATGGCCGCATCGCTGTATGATGATACGGTAACAAAATAGAAGGAGCTGCCAATTTGGCAAGGTGTAATGTTACAGCACCTTCCAGTACTAAATGGAGGCGGAAGCATGGAAAACCTAGGGTATTACAATGGGAATATCGGTCTGATTCAGGATATGATGGTGCCCATGAACGACCGAGTCAGCTACTTTGGCGACGGTGTGTATGATGCCACTTATGCGGTGAACCATATCCCCTATGCTTTAGAGGAGCATATAGACCGCTTTTATAACAGCGCAGCACTTATAGAGATTAAGATGACGATGAGCAAGGAAGAGCTTACAACCCTTTTGTGCGACCTTGTCAAAAAGGTTGATAGCAAGGAAACCATGCTCTATTGGCAAGTGACTCGGGGTACCGGCACCCGTAACCATGCCTTCTCCGGCGCGGCAACCGGCCCCAACCTATGGGTTACCATACGTCCCAACCCGATGAAGAACGTATATCAAAAATATAAACTGATTACAATTGATGATACGCGTTACTTCCACTGCAATATTAAGACGCTTAACCTTCTGGTAAACGTCATTGCATCCCAGCGAGCGGCGGATGCCGGCTGCGACGAGGCTGTTTTCCACCGGGGTGCTATGGTCACCGAGTGCGCCCATAGCAATATTCACATATTAAAGGATGGCGTATTCCGTACAGCCCCCCTTTCCAACCTGATCCTGCCAGGCATCACCAGAAAAATACTGATGGGGCATGCGAAAGATCATGGCATTCCTGTGGTGGAAGAAGCCTTTACTGTAAATGAAATGATGAATGCCGACGAAGTGATCTACACCAGTGCCGGTGCTCTTTGCTGCCCTGTGGATCATATTGATGGTAAGCCGGTTGGCGGCCGCGCTCCGGAGCTGTTGAAAATATTACAGGATGCTGCCATGGCAAGTCTTCGCGCCGCAACCACCCCGGTGGCAGTGCCCAGATAACGTTAGCAATTATTGAGGTTTTATGATGAACCAACAACAGCTGACTTTGCTCAACGTGGGCCAAAACCTGGATGACCTGATGAACCTAGATCCCAGGGGGTACGGGGTATGCCGTATTCTTTATCAAGGTGCCAGGGAAAAGTGCAAGCTTCCCCTGAGCGTGAATGCAGCCATGCAATTGAAGAAGGTGCTTGAGCCAGGTAGACTGGTGTATATCTTTACGGGTTTTATACTGCCTACCCATCAAAAGCCAGAGACGGATGGCATGGTCAGCTCAATTCTTCTGGCGCGTGCGTTGGCCCGTGGGTTTTCTGTGGTGCCTGTACTTGTTTGCCCGGGGGAATGCATATTGGCTGCCAGGAACATGGCGTCTGTGGCAGGGCTGCATGCCTATGATTCCATAACCGAAGCACAGCAGTATCCCGCAGCAATGGCCTTGGTACCCTTTTCCAAGGATGTGGAAGAAGCCCGGCGACAGGCGGAAGCAATGCTGGATATGTATGCCCCTGCTGCAGGGATCAGTGTGGAGCATCCTGGTGCCAACAGCATTGGGGTGTATCACAACGCCATCGGCCGAAATGTAACTGCGCTGGAGGATAAATCAGACATCCTGTTTGAAATGCTGTATCAGCGCAGGATATTGACAGTGGCCATTGGTGATCTAGGTAACGAAATGGGCCTTGGTACTCTTTCTGAGCATATTCAAAAATATATCCCTTACGCCGCTCCCGAGGGGTGCGGGTGTGGCTGCTGCGGCGGCATCTGCGTTCATACCAAGGCGGATCATGTCATTACCGCCACAGTCTCCGATTGGGGCTGCTACGGTCTGATAGCTGCGTTGGCTTTTTTGCAAAGTGATCTGGACATAATGCACGATGGCGAGATGGAACGGGAAATGCTGCTGGCTGCCACACGCAATGGCATGGTAGATATGAACGGCTGGCTGATACCGGCCATCGATGGCTTTGAACTGAAAATGCAAATGCTGATGGTAGATTTAATGCGCGAATGCATAAGTTATGCCCCTCGCCTTGAAAAGGTATGTAAAGCTTGGTTTGATAAGGTGCTTGATCTGGGCTTTTACCAGAGTCAAAACGGTGAACTGGATATATAAGCCAAGGGGGGAAGGCCATGGCCGGGTATACGCTCCTGCCTGTGGGTGACTGCGCCTTGACAGTGGAATTTGGACAGGAAATCAGCGACGAAATAAACAGCAAGGTGCAGGCCCTGTCCCTTGCCC
>JAEYQQ010000058.1 GCA_023409955.1 Bacillota bacterium
CGGGGGGACGGGCATTGCCAGCCTGCCACCTTGGAATTTTCGGTAGATCAGGTGGACGAAGCCTGGCACTTTGCCTGCTACGGCGGCAGCGACCCAATAACCCTGCCCGATGGACGACGCTACAGCCAGGTCTGCAAAGAAGCTCATGCTAACGGCGAACTGCCGGAAAACGTGAGCATTGTGCGGATTCACCATACACTAAAGCCGGGTGAAAGAAATATCAACGCTACCCAGGCCAACTGCTTTGATACCTTAACAGTAAACGGAGCCGTAGGGGCGGAATTCTTACTCAGAGAGCAGATCCCCCAGGTGGTAGCCTTCCTGCGAAAATATGCTCCCGGCTTTGAAAACTGCCGGGTCAAGTCTTCCGCCACTACCCTGGGCGTACGGGAAACCCGGCGCTTTGTTGGGGATTATGTGATTTCCGATCAGGATGTGGAGCGGGGTGCCCGCTTCCCGGATGTAGTGGTCCACAAAGCCTGGTTCCTTATTGATATACACAATCCTACCGGCGGCGGGCAGGCGGAGAAACATTCCCAGCCAGCCACCCCTTACGACATCCCCTACCGCAGCCTCCTTCCCAAGGGGGTAGAGGGTTTGCTCCTTTCAGGTCGAAATATTTCCGGCACCCATCGGGCTCACGCCTCCTACCGGGTGATGGGGGTAGCCCTGGCTACGGGCCAGGCGGCTGGGGTCGCGGCAGCCCTCAGTGCCCGAGAGGGCATTATGCCCCGGCAGCTGGACTATCGCCTGGTGCAGCAGGCCCTCATGGAATCGGGAGCTCGCCTGTTCCATGAGGATGGGGAGGCATGATCCGCCATGAGAGAATCTGAGCATATCCGTATCCTTTGCTACGGTGACTCCAACACCTGGGGAACCATTGGCCGTTGGGAGGAATCGGAGATACCCTCCCTTCGGTATGAACCTAACGTTCGCTGGACCGGGGTTTTGCAAAAGGAGCTGGGTGAGGGTTACTGCGTGATAGAGGAGGGGCTGGGGGGGCGCACCACGATTTACGCCGAGCTATGCGATGAATGGAAAATAGGAGAGACCTTTTTAAAGCCCATCCTGCACACCCATCGTCCCCTGGATTGGGTGGTACTCATGCTGGGTACCAACGATCTAAAAGCCAAGCAGGATATCAAGGCAGACGAGCTGCCATTGGGCATCAGCCGCTTGGTGGATATTGTGCAAAGCTGCGGCAAAACCGGTCGGAATCTTACGCCGCCCCAGGTGCTTATTCTGGCCCCGGTGGAGATAAGGCCTTCGGATCCCAGGGGCCGCACGGATGTGTATAGCAAGTTTCGGGGTGAAGTCGGCCGCCAATTGAGCCTGCTTTTTCCTAAGGCGTACTTCAAGGTGGCTGCTGAGAAGCATTGCCATTTTCTCAACGCCCAAGCATTTGCCACCCCCTGCCCAGCGGACGGAGTGCATCTGGATGCCAAGTCTCATGTGCGCCTGGGGAATGCGGTGGCGGCATACCTGAAAGAGCAGATCAAGTTGAAGGAGGAGAAAAAATGAGCGACTACCCCGTTTATGAAGGCAGTCAAAGCCGCCTGTTTATGAAATTTGATAAAGTCCTGAAATCAGCTCAGGGCATGGCCATCTGGAAGGATCAGGCGTTCATCCTCTACGACACCGGTGCCTGCGCTGTATATGACCTGAAATCACGGACGTCGAAGCCTAAGGCCTCCTTCCCTTTGGGATCCTTCAACGAAGGTATTCCATTTCGGGAATATCTGAACCATGCCAACCAGTGTATGTTTGGCGGGATTCATTATGAGGGAAACCCTATACCCCTTTTGTATGTGACCACAGGCACGGGGACTGGTGCTGATGAGGACGGATACTACTACCGTTTAAGCGTGGAGAATATTGTACAGACCCTCGAGGGCTTTACCGCGCAAACGGTGCAGACCGTTGTCTACAAGTCCTCGGAAATGGAGGGGTTACCTTGGGTTTCTCCCTGCTGGGGCTGTCCGGCTTTTTTCGTGGATACAGCGGATGAAGCGCTGTACATTTTTTCCGCGCGGTACCGCACCAAGCGAGGCTGTGTGCCGGAAGGAGAGAAAAACGCCTATATCATCACCCGTTTCCCCCTGCCGGAATTGAAAGCTGGGCCTTTGATTCGATTAACTGCAGCGGATATCCAAGATCAGTTTGTAATAGAATCAGATGTGGAGTTTACCCAGGGAGGCCAGCTTACGAACGGGATTCTACATTACACCTTCGGCTGCCCCAAAATTGGATATCCCGACCGGGTGATGGCCTTTGACGTAAAGAAAAAGAAAGCGCTCTATCTGGTGGATCATCTGGACGAAGCCTTCTGTGGTGAAGAAATCGAATGCTGCGACTGGTATGAGGGGCAATTGCTGTGCAATACCTGCGACGGAAGCTTGTTCACCCTGGATTTGCCTGAAGGAGCGGTATAGCATGAGAGAGCGGGTACGCATAAATACCTATGCGTCGGTGACTGAAGCCTGCGATGTTGCGGTGATCGGCGGTGGACCTGCAGGACTGACAGCGGCTGTTTCTGCTGCTCGGGCAGGCAAGAAGACCCTACTGGTAGAGCGGCTGGGAGCCCTGGGCGGAACGGCCACCATGGGACTTGTGGTGCCCATCAGCGGTTTTTTCCAAAACGGCCGGCGGGTGGTGGGCGGCATCGCTTGGGAACTGGTCAAACTTCTGGAAAGGCAACATGCAGCCATTGTGGAATATCCCAAGGGCCATGTGTCCTTTCATGTGGAAACCTATAAGCTGACAGTTCAGCGGTTGTGCCTGGAAAGTGGTGTAAAGCTCTTGACCAACACGAATTTAGCAGATTGTCTTTGCCGGGAGGGACGGATCACTCACGGTATTATAACTGGCAAAAATGGGTGGGAAGCTGTTGAAGCGCAATGCTTTATCGATGCAACGGGAGAGGCAGATCTATGCCGGATGGCGGGCGTTCCCATGACGCCGAGGGAAGAGAACCTTCAGCCCATGAGCCTGTGCTTTGTGCTGGAGGGGGTGGATACCGAAACGGAACTCATGCGAAGTTGCATCCACCATACGGGCGATAAAAACGCGCATTCAATGAATCAAAAAATACATGATTATTTGAATGCCTGTGTGGCTCGAGGAGAATTGGAGCAGTTTGGCGGGCCCTGGTTCAATACCCTGGTACAGGGGGGAGCCCTGGTGGTAAACGTAACCCGCCGGGCGGGGAATGGGGCTGACCGGGCGGATATGACCCAAGCTGAGTGCCTTTTGCGAGAGGATATGTTTACCATCGTAGCCCTTCTGCGTCGGGAATTTCCGGAATTTAGCCATTGCAGCATCGTGGCTTCCGGTGTTAATGCGGGGGTGCGGGAAACCGAACGTATTCTTGGCATAGAAACCGTAACCGGGGAAAATATGCTGGCGGGGCGGGAATACTCTTGCCCGGTGGCTCGTTGCGCTCATCCCATGGATCGTCACAGCGTTCAAACCAGTGCTCAGACTTTGCAGTACTTCGATACTAACGCTTACATTCCCCACACGGCTCTGATACCCAGGGGGATTTGCAATTTGTTGGCCGCGGGCCGGTGCCTCTCCGCTGATGCCGAAGCCTATGCATCTTTGCGGGTGCAGGCGACCTTAATGGCCGTAGGGGAGGCGGCGGGAGTCATGGCTGCTCATTATTGCGATCAGGGCGGAAGCTTCGCCGATCTGGATCCAGCGCTACTTCGCTGCGCATTGGAGCAGCGGGAAACTATTCCATTGGATTATGCTTAAAACAATCATTCCCGCTGCCGCTATGGAGCTGGGCCGTCTGCTTAAATGCGCTGGTAACGATTATTCTAAAACCAGTCTGGCCCATCCTATGCGTTGTTCTATTGGCGCATTCCATGCAGCCTATCAGGGCTGCATGGGTTTATACGTCCACGAGATAGGCAATAAGGAAAACAGGAACCAATGGGCCCGATGGACCTGGATGCTTTGAGCTATGCGCTGAAGGTGGCTGCCGTTCTTCTTTGCTGATGGTAATAAAGTGCGTGACTTTATGATACTTGCTTTTTTTGAACTTATGGCCAAATGATAAAGCAACACCAAATAATAGAGAAACCTGTTCGTCTTTCATACCTCCGGCTTTACGCCAGAGAGGGAAAGGGAACAGGTTATTCTTAAAATAGCAGCGATGTCTTTGGTGGCAGGACCCCTGTTTGGTGGCAGTACTCATTTAAAAAAGTAGGAAAATAAAAGGATTTCACGATTTGTTGGTAGTAGTGTAGGGGAAATGATACAGACTAGTGATGTACAAAATCCTCTTACTTGACCCAATCATAGCCATCTTCGCTGCCTTGATGCATCGTAAACTGGAACCGTCCATTTTCCAGCTTGACACGCTTGTTGCCATACTCGGGTCCCACCACAGCATTAAAGTGTCCCAACAGCGTATAACCATCTTCGCTCATGCTGTCAATATACAGTTCGTAATTTGAACCACTTGGTTTGGCTTGCAACCCATCAAAAAGAGCGGGTTCTGTAGTGGCCATGCAGAATGTTCCATCCCTGTCATAGAAAATCACATATAGAGCGATGTCCAAGTTGTCAATGCTCTTCTGTGTTGTAAAGGAATCGCCAGGTGCGGCATAATCCCTAAACATGAGCTGCATTTTATATTCCTTATCACCACGCACATTATAGGAATCAAAATATACGGTCCAATTTCCGGCGCCTGTTACAAAATCAATGGACTTTTCTGTACGTGTTTGAACAAAGGTGCGCTCCACCCCATCCACCTCGACTACTGCATAACCCGCAGCAGTTTCATGCGCATTGGCAGGCTCGGCTGTGGCTTCAGGAGCCTTGGTGGTAAACACAGGTACAGACAAAGCTTTACCAGAATCGGCCGAACTGGACGCCTGGATTTCCTGGTCGCTTACATACTGCGAGTCCTTGGGATAAATTAGTACAACTTGCCCGCTGGACTGGCTGTACAGCAATACAACCCTGAAAGAACCCTGATCAAACTGCCATTGGGTCACACCCTTTTCGGTATACTCCGTGGACACAGCAACAAAGCCCAGCTCCTTCATTCGCTGGATATACCCTTCCATGTGCTCCATTTTTACACCCTGATAAATGGAATACGGCCCTAAAATCAACCCTGCTATCTCCGTATCCCCCGCACCGCTCGACTGACCAAAGAAGGCGGCGGGATCGGCAACCGTTATCTGTGCGGGAGTAGAGGAAAACAAGCTGTCGATCAGCCCTTCCACCGTTGTGGCAAAAGCTACAGGAATAATGGCACTTAAAAGACATACCAGGATTGCGATGCAAAGAACTCGTTTCATTGGCTTACCTCTCTCTTCATTAGGGTTTGATGAAATATGCATCAGTTCTCTGATAGATATATTTTTCCTGTTATATGTAAAAATCCTTCATTAATGTGTATTTTTACATTTTTTCTTTTATGCAAAGGTGATATGGGTAATTTATACAATCCTGACTTCTCCAACTTGGATAATTACCATGCATATGTCCCTAGACCAGCGCTACAAAGAGCAGATTTGTGCCAAATAGCCCGCACTGTAGAATAGCGCTGCCAAAGTAGTTCAGATGGACTCAAAAAAAGCCCTAAATAGCCATTTTCCCGTTGACATCACCTCAAAACCCTGATATAATAACCTTCGCTGGTTCTTTTTGATGGAGAGATGGCCGAGCGGTTGATGGCGCTGGTCTTGAAAACCAGTGATGCTGAAAGGCACCGGGGGTTCGAATCCCTCTCTCTCCGCCAGTTTTTTCTGGTAAATTGCATACAGCACCGGTCATGGAGAAGTACCCAAGAGGCCGAAGGGGCTCCCCTGCTAAGGGAGTAGGGTGCGATAAGCGCCGCCCGGGTTCAAATCCCGGCTTCTCCGCCAAATTACGCAAACGTTTGTGAATCACGTTTGCGTTTTTTTGTATGTGATGATATCAATTTATATTGCATTATGTTAGGCTCTTAGCAGCAGTAGAAGAAAGTGAGTTACGCAATACATATTGTAAAATAAACAGAGCAGAACAGGTGAAAAAGGAAAGAAACTGATGAAAGATATGATAGAACATGTATAGAACAATTATTGATGCGGGCTGATAAAAGCTACTATGCCAATCATTTCATTTTGTGGAGCTATATAAAGAAATATGGAAAATCTGGATGACAAAACTGGAATATTAGTTGCTGGAATGGAAACAATTCCATTCAAAAGCATGGGAACTATCTGTAGGTAACATGCGTTTGATTCCATAGAAGACATTATAAATGCAGTAATGCAAACTGAGGTGCTTTATGAAAAAAGCTGCTGGATGGATATTAATTGGAGTATTAATGTTGGGCATCGTATATGCGCTGGCTGAGGGAAGTGTTGCTACCACCAAGGCGCCAAAGGCAGTGCAAGCTATTGGTATGGGCGACGAGGGGGAAGGTGTTTTTCTTATACAGCGAAAATTAGCGGAGCTCAATTATTACAGCGGTGAGATAAGTGGAAAGTTTGATAACGCCACCCAGGCTGCTCTTCGCGCATTTCAAAAGGATTATTCGCTGAACTCCACTGGTGACGCCAATGCAGAAACACAAGCAGCACTGAATACAGCTAAATACAGGCCATTGCAAAAAGGCGATTCAGGCGAGGATGTAAAAGAACTTCAGGCGAGATTAACTGAGCTTGATTACTACTATGGCAAGATCAGCGGCAACTTTTTGGAAGGCTCTTATTATGCCATCTGTGATTTTCAAAATAAGCATGGTCTGCCTGTAACAGGCGAAGCAGATATCAATACGCTCGAGCTGTTATATAATGCTTCTGCGCTGTCCAAGAAGGCAACCCGGCCGCCTGAAACGCAGTCGCCATTAATCACTCCCTCACCAACGCCTGCGCCGACACCAACGCCCGCTCCTATTGCACCATCAGGGGATATGCCAACTGCAGATGCAAGTATAACCCCATCACCAGAACCAACTGGGATAGCCTTTACGAAGCGGCTACAGAAGGGATCCAAGGGGGAAAAGGTTGAACAGCTTCAGCAACGGCTGTTTGTACTTGGCTATTATATGGATGAGGTTACCGGCACCTATGATGCTGAAACAAAGGCTGCAATTATAGAATTTCAAAAAAACAACAATCTGACAACAGATGGCGTTACCGGGGAAAAGACATGGAATATGCTGTTTAACATATCGGATGTTCTGGATTCTTCAGCAACACCAAGGCCTACACCAGCCCCGACACCGGTACCTTATGCCATCACCATTGATGTAACAAACCAGGTGGTAACCGCCTATGGTCTGGATGAAAACAATGAATATACCAAAGTGGTCCGTCAGATGATTTGCTCCACAGGCACCAAGGCAACACCTAGCGACTTGGGAGTCTTTAAGCTAGGGGCTGGACGGTCCAGATTCCCGCTGTTTCCAAAGTATAACTGTTATGTTCAGTACTGGGTACCCATCGTCAACGGCATCGGTTTCCATTCCGTCATATACAATACAAAGAATACCATGGACCTGGCTGAATACTCATATCATCAACTGGGAACCCGTGCATCCCATGGGTGTATACGGCTGTTGGTGGATGATGCAAAATGGATTTATGAAAACGCTGGTAAAGGTACGGTTGTTACCATTACCAATCAGCTGCCAGCTGATCCTGAGCTGACACAGTCTTTAAAGCCAGCAGCACTTAACCGAAAAAACATGCTGCCCAAAACCACGCCTGCACCGACTGAGCCGCCTGTTTATGATGCCAGTCAGGAGCCACCCTTGCCTATGCGCAGCCTTAGCCGTGGATCTAAAGGAGAAGACGTATATTGGCTGCAGATGAAGCTGAAGGAGATGGGGTACTATAATGGAACTGTTACCGGCGGATACTATGGGGGCACCCAAAAAGCTGTTAAAGCTTATCAAAAGGATAATGGATTAACGGCTGATGGCGTTGCAGGGGTTAAAACACAGAGCCATCTGTATGCTGATGTACTGCCCACAGCTACCCCCAAGGTAGAGGCGTCATCTGATTGAGCGAGCAGTAAATATGTTCCTGCGTCATGCAAAGCCAAGTAACATAAGACAGCAGCCGCCCGGTGATTCCGGTGCGGCTGCATTTTATACCCCTACTATTGGATGCACGATACGGTCCAACAGGAAAACCTAAAAGAATAGACGCTGCTGTTACTTATGGATATTCCTCGGATCAACTGCATCGCGTAGCGCATCACCTATAAAGTTGATGGCCAGCACAAGCAGTATGATCACCATTCCTGGCGGAACCCAAAGCCATGGCTTAGTTGTCAATATGGTAATGGATTGCGCACCGTTGAGCATGTTGCCCAGGCTGGCTGTTGGCAGCTGCACCCCCATGCCTAGAAAGCTGAGGGCTGCTTCATCCAGTATGGAGATGGCGATGATTGATGTGGCGGACACAAGGATGGGGGCGATGGTATTGGGGAGGATTTCGGAAAAGAGGATATGCCGGGTGGGCATACCTGCTATAATATTCGCTTGGACAAAGGTGGTTTCCCTAAGCGATAGCACGTTTCCCCGGACCAGCCGCGCTATGCCGGGCCAATCAACAAAACCAAGAATCAGTATAATGTTCCATAGCCCAGGCTGAAAGATTGCCGCTGCTACCAATACCAAAAGGATATAGGGGAAAGACATCACCATATCCGTAAAGCGCATGATGATCATATCAATCCATCCGCCGAAGTAGCCGGATACAAGACCCAACACCACACCGATGGCAGTTGCAATGGCGGTGGAGGCGAAGCCTACCAGCAGGGATATGCGGGTGGCATACAAAAGGCGGGTCAAAACATCTCGGCCTACTTGATCGGTACCCAGCAAGAATTGGGCTGAGGGAGGCGCTGAAAATTTGCCGACGATCTTGTTGGGATCATAAGGACTGATTACGGGGGCCAATAGGGCCAATAAGATTAGTGCCGTTAGAAAAAACAGGCTGATTACCGCCAGACGGTGGCGCAGAAATCTGCGGCCAATGGTATGAAAGTAGCTCTGGTTGAGTGAGCTTGCTTTGGATACGGTCTTTTTTGCCATGGCTGCGCCTCCTTACTTCAGTTGTATGGTGGGGTCCACCACGGCGTATAGTATATCAGTCAACAGGTTACCTGCCAGCACGATCACAGCGGACAGCAGGCTGACACCCATGATAACGGGATAATCCCTGTTCATGATGGAGGTCATGGTGAGCAGGCCCAACCCCGGCCAGGAAAAAACCTGTTCAACAATCACCGCTCCGCCGATGAGCATGGGGATTTGCATACCGATGACAGTGACAATGGGGAGCAACGCATTTCGCATGGCATGCTTGTTGATGGTCAAAAATTCACCGATTCCCTTGGCTTTGGCGGTACGAAGATAATCCTGCTGTAAAATTTCTAGCACACTGGAACGGATATAGCGGATATTGCTGCCGGCTAAGGAAGCGGTGAGTACGATGACAGGCATAATCATATGTCGGATTACATCCCATGCATCGCCGCCGGTTCCCAAGGTGGTCATTCCGCTGGAAGGAAGCCAGCCCAGCTTGATAGTAAACAGATACACCAATATCAGTGAAAGAAAAAAACTTGGAATGCTGGTGCCTAGAAATGAAAAGGTAACTGAAGCATAATCACCTTTGCTGTACTGATGAGTGGCACTGTATACACCCAAGGGGATGGCCACCAGGAAACTCAGTAGCATAGAGGTTCCCATCAGCAAAAGCGTTGGACCCAAATTGCTGGAAATCATGCTGTATACAGGCTGAAATGTTTTGGTGGAGTAGCCCCAGTTCCCGTTAAGCAGTTGAGTCAGCCAGGTGAAGTATTGGACATGAAGGGGCTGATCAAGCCCCAATTGTATCGCCCTTGCTTCCACTGCCGCCTGAGAAACTCGGGGACCTTGCATCATAGCAAGGGGGCTGCCAGCCAGACTCATGATGATGTAATCCAGCATGGTAATGCCGATCAATACAGGAATGGCAATCAATATCCGCTTGATGATATAGCGCATCATACAGCATTACCCTCCTTTGCATTGTGAATGGAATCGGCATAATGGCAAGCGGCAAGGCGGCTGCCGGAAAAGCATTCATGATGCATGAGGGCAGGTTCATTTTCCCGGCATAGCTGTGTTGCATAGGGACACCGGGGGTGAAAACGACAGCCCGATGGAGGATTTACACTGGATGGAATCTCACCGGCAAGGACAACACGGTTGCGCTTGCGTAAATCAGGATCAGGCACCGGAGCAGCATCGCACAAGGCTTTGGTGTAGGGGTGGGCAGGGGATGTGAACAGTTCTTTGGCAGGTGCTGTTTCTACGATTTTACCAAGGTACATCACCGCGATTCGGTCACTGACGTAATTTACAGCAGCCAGCCCGTGGCCGATAAACAGGTATGTCAATGAAAGCTCCTTTTGCAGGTCTTTCAAAAGGTTCAATATTTGGGCTTGGATAGATACATCCAGCGCTGATACAGGCTCATCACATACAATCAGTTCAGGCTTTAGGGAAAGCGCTCTTGCAATTCCGACGCGCTGGCGCTGGCCGCCTGAAAATTCGTGAGGATAGCGGCTGCTGGCGTTGGATGGCAAGCCTACCATGTCCAGCAGGTGGCTTACCTCCTGGTCAATGGATTCTTTATTTGCAAGACCATGGTAGAGCATGGGTGCGGCGAGAATGTCACCGATATGTCTGCGGGGATTTAATGAGGAAAAGGAATCCTGAAAGATCATTTGAAGCTGGGTGCGCCGAAAAGTGTTCCTGTCTTTAAGCAGCGATGATAGAGGCTGGCCTTTGAAGGCAATTGTTCCTTCGGTGGGCGTTTCAAGACCAACGACCTGACGCCCAACAGTAGATTTGCCGCACCCTGATTCGCCAACCAAACCCAGGGTCTCCCCTTTATACAAAGTAAAATCCACCCCGTCCACCGCTTTAATGGAACCTATGGTGTGGGGGATGATGCCCTGGCGGATAGGGTAATGCTTTACAAGGCCTGTGACCTGCATAAGTACTGGCTTCGTGTTAACATCCTGTGCATCAGTCATTAGTGCTCCCAATGGCTTTTGCCCCTTCCATTTTAGTGTTTGCAGCCTGTGCCGAAATCCAGCACCGCACGCTTGCCCCGCCGTTTAAGCTAATCAGGTTTTGAGGCATATGTTCACAAGCGGGCACAGACATCATACATCGGTTAAAAAATCGGCATCCAGGCATATCCTGGTACATATCCGGAACTGTTCCGGGGATGGATGCAAGGCGCCTTTCAAGACTATCATGAATGTTGGGAACGGATTGCAAAAGTGCTGATGTATAAGGATGCTGTGGATGGGAAAACAGCGATACGGCGTCAGACTCTTCAACAACTTGACCGGCGTACATTACCAGCACGCGATCTGCCATTTCTGCTACCAGGCCCATATCGTGGGTTATCAGGAGGATGGACATACCGAATTCTTGCTGAAGGGATTTTAATAGCTGCATGATCTGGGCTTGGATAGTGACATCCAATGCGGTGGTGGGCTCATCGGCAATGAG
>JAEYQQ010000081.1 GCA_023409955.1 Bacillota bacterium
GCTAGGGTAATGGGCTGGGCCTTTTGCAAATGGGTGTAGCCTGGCATTATGGTTTGCAAATGCCCTTTGGCGGTATCCAGCAATACCACACATAGGTCCTTTAAAAGTGACACTGTTTCCTGGCAGCAAGCCTTGGCGTACATGCGCATATCCAGTGCCACCTGGTCATTGCGGCTGCGGCCGGTGTGCAGCCGCTTGCCCGCCTCACCGATCCGGGCAATGAGCAGCGTTTCCACCAGCATATGGATGTCCTCTGCCTCTTTGGTAAATGCCACTTTTCCGGCTTGAATATCGGCAAGCACCTCAAATAGCCCTGCTGCAATGGCATCAGCATCCCTTTGGGGGATGATTCCCTGCTCGCCTAGCATGGTGACATGGGCAATGGAACCCTCAATATCCTGCTTATATAGCCGACAGTCAAAGGGCAGGCTGGAGTGGAAATCATCTACCATATCATCTGTCGGCTTGGAAAAACGACCGTCCCATAGCTTCATTAAGGCGATACGCCGAGGAAACCTAATAAAAGGCCCCCGACCCTTTCATAAAACTTTGCTGTCAGGGATGCACGGAAGGGACAGCGGCCTTTCCATTGTAATCGTCTTGATCGGCTTTGCTAACCAGGCAGGGTTTGAGAAGCAAACATTATTGACACTTTTCTCTGATCGCAGAAATTAAACAAAGTGCAAATTCAAAGAAGTGACATTGTCACTTCTTTGACTGTTTCACCATGGCTTGCACCTTCATGGGCAGCCCCAGCAGGTTAATAAATCCTTCGCTGTCCTGGTGGTTGTACAGCGCTTTGCTGTCGCCGAAAGTTGCGATCTGCTCCAGATACAGGCTGTTTTCGCTTTTGATCCCGGCGGGAATCACATTGCCCTTATACAGCTTTAACTTGGCGGTGCCTGTAACATTTTGCTGGGTGCTGTCCACAAAGGCGGATAAAGCCTCCCGCAAGGGTGTGTACCACATGCCGTCATAAACCAGCTCCGCAAAGCGGACAGCCACCTGCTCCTTGTAGTGAGCGGTGTTCCGGTCCAGGGTTATGCTTTCCAAATGCTTGTGGGCAGCATACAAAATCGTTCCGCCAGGGGTTTCATATACGCCACGGCTCTTCATACCCACCAGACGGTTTTCAACCAGGTCAGCGATGCCCACACCATTGCGGGCGCCAATCTCATTGGCCTTTTCCAAAAGGGATACAGCTTCCAGCGCATGCCCGTTAATGGCGACGGGTACGCCCTTTTCAAAAGTGATTTCCACATACTCAGGATTGTCAGGGGCTGTCTCTGGCGTCACCATGGTTTGCAACAGATCCTCAGGCATTTCCTGGGTAGGGTCTTCCAGCACGCCGCCTTCATGGCTCAAATGCCATAGGTTCTTGTCCATGCTGTAAGGCTTTTTCTTAGTGACTGGTACTGGGATGCCCCGGGCGTTTGCGTAATCAATGGCATCCTCCCGGCTTTTGATGTCCCATATGCGCCAGGGGGCGATAACCTGCATAAATGGGTCAAAGGCCTTGATGGTCAGTTCAAAGCGCACCTGATCGTTGCCTTTGCCGGTTGCGCCATGGCAGATGGCGGTGCAGTTTTCCTTGTGGGCAATTTCCACCAAATACTTGGCAATCACAGGCCGCGCAAAGCTTGTGCCTAAAAGATAGCTGCCCTCATAAACGGCCCCGGCTTTAAGGGTAGGCCAGATGAAGTCCTCCACGAACTCCTTCTTCATATCCATGATATACAGCTTTTCTGCACCACTTTTGATAGCCTTTTCATTCAGTGGTTCTAGCTCTTCTCCCTGGCCTACATCCGCTGCCATACAGACCACGTCACAGTCGTAATTTTCTTTCAGCCAGGGGATGATGATGGACGTATCCAATCCGCCACTGTAAGCCAGTAATACACGCATTTTCGCCATGGTGATTCCTCCGCTCATCTATTACCCTTGAGGCAAGGTGGTAGGGATGAGCATGAGTATACACCGGAATGAATAAAAATGCAATAAATATTTATAAAAATACATCACATCATATCAAGTAGCTCTTTTGTTGTTTTTATGTCCAGATGCTCACTTTGCAAAGTTCTGTTGTGATGTGCTGTAATTTGTGCAGCTGTCAATAGCTCATTATCGCGGGAGGTATGGCCATCTAAGGCAAGGTATGCGCGATAGCCCATGGTGAAAGCCCTGCGGCAAGCTGTATCCACACAATATTCCGTCTGCATGCCGCACAGAATCAGTGTTTTTATACCCAACTGATGCAGTACGCTGTCCAGCCGGGTTTGATAAAAGGAGTCAATGGTGTGTTTTGCAACAACTTTCTCACCTTCCCTGGGGGCAATCTCCCGGCAAATCTGCCATCCATCCGAGCCATGGGGCAGTCCAGCGTCATCATGCTGTATAAAAATGACCGGCATTTTGGTTTCTCTGGCCTTGTCCAGTAAAAGTTTGATGTTTTCTAGGGTTTGCGTCCTGCGCCAAGTCGCGTGCTCCCCACGGCCGAATATGCCTTCCTGGGAGTCTACAATCACCAAAGCAGTCTGCTCCATCTTTCGTTCCCCCTAATATATTTGGTTGAAGCATAGCATGGGCCAAAGAAAGCGTAAAGGAAAATTTTGGAATGCCTATAGCCGTGATGTATGGGCGATAATCAGTCGTCTGCCTATGCATATCAGATGGATAACATCAGAAACCGTATCGACCTTTCATTGACAAATGCGCACGTTCGTTCTA
>JAEYQQ010000183.1 GCA_023409955.1 Bacillota bacterium
CTGCCATGGAGCTGCCGCCCGAACCCATACCCGCACCCGCCGGAGAGTTGTAGAAGGATACTGCGGTATCGGACAAACAACCGTCTGATCATGGAAAATATACGAATGAGCGGGCTTGCTACCACTCATTTGTTCTCACATTATAGTCAAAACATACGGAAGCGAGCAAATATGGACAATCAAAAAAGAATAGCTTTGATCGTACTTGCCGCCATCAATGCGATAATGGTTGGGAAGTATATCACATATCTGGGCTGGTATGAATTGGCGCTGTGGCTGCTTTTATCCATTCCCGCTTTCCTTTACCTTCGGTCTGCTATCCCCATTAACCGGAGGGTCAGAGATGCAATGCTTATATATACGCTGCTTTTAACATTCGCTTACCTTTTGCTTTGGTGGGGCAGCGGTTATGTGGACGGATTCGGACATTCTCCTTATTCCAGGTCTCTGCTGGGAATAGTAAAAAATATCGGCTTGTTTGGCGGAATCATTGCAATGCAGGAATATACGCGCGCCTATATAGTGCGGTGCGAAAGTTCCAGCAAACATTGGTTGACGATTGTTACTACTGTCTCTTTTTTCGTATACGCATTGAATCTTAATAGACTGCCGACTGCTTTTCTCAATTTGAGCAATTTGTTCCGATATATTGGCGGAACACTGCTCCCGACGATTTGCATGGCGGCCTTTTTGACATGGCTTTCAAAGACAGCCGGTTTTTTACCTCCGTTGATCTTCCGGCTTGTGCCGGAGGCGGCCCAGTGGCTTCTGCCTGTTCTTCCAAAATCCAGCTGGCAGACAACAATGATGCTTGGCGCAGCATACACAGTATTTGCAATGGTCATTCTGCAGCAACTGGTGCCGGTTGGACAGCATAATAAAAGGATAAAAAGGGGGTATTGGAAGAAACGGACCAATCCGGTATCCTGGATAGGACTGCTTGCTGCCATGGCATTGATGTTTTCTTTTTCCTTGGGGCTACTGCCGGTCCGGCCCATGGTGATTGCCACGGGCAGCATGCTACCCGTTATCAAGCCCGGCGATATGGTCATTCTTCAAAACACTGATGCTCGAACTTTACAAGAAGGAGATGTCATCGCATATCAGAAGGGGAGATATCAGATTGTTCACCGCATCATGACCGTTTTACCCTCGAATAGTGGGAACAGCTATATCATGAAAGGCGACAACAACGATGACATTGACTCAAATGCTGTATTGGAATCACAGATTATTGGAAAGGTTGTCCAGATTATACCATATGTAGGCTTGCTGTCTCTCTCTGTCAGGAAAACAGATTCGCCCGAGTCTGTACCGGTACAGACCGGAACAAAGAATAAGGAGCTGTATCAATGAAAAAAGTGAATGTTTCTGCACTACTTTACAGAGTCATAACAATCATTCCTTTAGTGCTTATGTTTTCCGCTCTTGCACTTGCCTACCTATCCAACATGGAATCGGAAGGTACAGGGGAATCCCGCAGCCTAGGTGTGATAAGCGCGGATGTTTCCTGGAAGGTACTTTTAAAGGAGAACCAGTTCTTTCCCACGAACGAGCTTGGAAGCGATTATGCTTTTATCAAGGAATTGGTAGACAGGCTGCAATTTGATATAAAATTCGATTTGATTGGTGCACCTGCTGATGCGATTGTGAAAATCAATTATCGTGTGGATGGGGTTCTGCAGGCAAACGATGATACCAGCAGTAATGGACTTTTACTAAGGCGGGAATATCCCAAAATAGATAAAAGTAAAGTGGATCTATTGGACGTGAATGCTACTGGCGTTAAGCAATTCGAACTGATTTTATCAGAGTATACTGTTGTCATTGATAGTTTTCAAAGCGTATATCGTGTTGGAGTCAAATCAAAACTGGACTTAATTATCAACATTGATGCCGTTATGGAATCGGACGGTAATAGCATAGCAAAAAGTTTTCCGCTAAATTTATCCATTCCCCTGGATAGCAGCGTTTTTCAGATTTCCGGGGCTCCGTCGAACAAGATGGATTTCACGGCGCCAATAAAAAGTGCTGCACAGTCCGGATGGGCCCATGGAACAACGCTGTATTATCTTGGCGCAGCAATTCTGATGCTGCTGATCACCATTGCAGTGTTTCTGTTCTTCAACCCCCGTGATCCGGAGCCAGAGATGACGCTGCTCAAGCAGACGATGAATAAGTGCAAGGGTAGCATGGTGACTATCAAAGCCAATCCCAAGGAGGCTGGCTTGCCAATCCTTCCTGTAGAGGATGCCGACGGACTGGTCAATATATCGGAAAGCACGGGGCAGCCGGTTCTCTATTACAATAAAAAAGACGATCACCTTTTCTTGGTGTCGTCTGATAAGATTCTGTACTCCTATGAGTTGAAAGTTGCCGTAAAGGCAGACCTCGGTCATGTTCCATCTCAGAGGAAAGCGGTCTTGTAAGCAATATAGGCTTATATAGGAACTTATTCCGCCGTAATTCGCTTTATATGTGGCATTTGAATACCTTCCTTGTCAAACCGGGTCTTAATCCGCCGGCGCAGTTCCCGCTCAATGCGCCAGTTTTCCTTTACCGGGCACAGTGCAGAGATGCGGACAATGATACAATCCGATTCAAAGGACAATACGCCCAGCACATCTGGCTTAACAGTAAGGCCTGAGACTGCTAAGGCGGAGAGCTGCATTTCATCTTCCAGTATGCCAAGAAGCTTTTCCAGCTTTTCTTCATATGGAAGGCGAACATCTACGATGGCGCGTCTGAAGGTTCGTGAGAGGTTGGTGACGGTTCGGATATCTCCATTGGGGATAACATACAGGTTTCCACTATTATGACGGATGGAGGTGGTGCGAATGGCGATGGATTCCACCTCGCCGGAAAGGCCGTTGACATCTACGATATCGCCAACAGTAACGTTCCCCTCCATCCATAGAAAAATGCCGGATATGACATCCTTTACCAGGGTCTGGGCGCCAAAGCCGATGGCAACGCCGCCAACGCCTGCTACGGCGATCATGGAGGTAACATTAACGCCGAATATGCCCAGGGTGAAGGTGGCAATTAAAAAGTACATAACATAATTAAATACGCTGGTGATCAGTGACCGCAGGGTTTCACGCTGGCCGGGAGAACGCCCTTCTTTGGTACGCATGGTTTTGCGGATGATCTGCCGCCCAAAGCGGATGCATAAAGCACCCACCAGTATTACCAGCCCTGCCAGCAGAAGCTTGCTCAGCCACATGGGCAGGTCGCTGATGAACTGGCCGGCAGCATCGCCGGCGGTTTCCAGGGTGTCATTCATGCTTTCCATAAGTGTTGGGGGTTGGGGTGTCTTTGCCATGATCTTGCCTCTGTTATTCGTTATTAAACCGGTCAACAAACCGGACAGTTTACAGTATATATTCTTTCGCCTTTTGTAGGTTCTCAAATACTGGGACACCAGCTTCAAGCAGAGTAGGCCGGGCTTGATGGCCCTTTTCAATCAATACGCAGCGGCAGCCGATGGCCTTTGCCACCTCTGCGTCATGCAACGTATCCCCAAGAAATACAGCTTGGCTAGGATCAACCCCGTGGTCTTTTAAAAAGCCTTTGGCCAAATCCACCTTGCTGGTGGCATAGATATGACTAAGTCCCAGCGCTGCTTGAAAATAGTGACCGATAGGGAAGCGGGCTACCTGATGATGCAGATACTCTTGCTTAGATGCTGATAAAATGGCCTGTCCAAATCCAGCAAGATGAAAAGCTTCCAGGGTTTCTAAAGCATATTCCTTTAATTGGCAGGTTTCGCTTTTTGCCATGTAGCCTTTCATCCATGCATTGGCTACATCATCGAACATATCGTCGGTAACCCCCAGGTCCCGATAGTATTCCCTAATAGGAAAACGAAACAAGCGATGATAATCCTCCACACCCTGTAAAGGTTTGATGCCAAAGGAGGGGAAGATATCATTATTTACATCGACGGCAGTCTGCACATCATCCAGCAGCGTACCGTTCCAGTCCCAAAGTATATAGGTCAAAGGCATGCAAAAAATCCTCCCTTTTAGGATATGATAAGCCAAAAGGCAGGGGGTGTCAACGCAGAGGGATCCACCTACGCCCGTTTTGTAAATCATTGGCGCGTATATTGCTGCCGATGGGGTTGTTCAGTTCGATATCCTGCCATATGCAATACCGCCCTATTCTGATGTTGGCAAAATAGGGCGGTGTTTTATTGACTTATGATAGAAGGTCTATCAGTAGGCTTTGGCAAAATACATGACCTTGTCGGCAGGCTTGCCGCAAATGGCGCAGGTGTGGCCGATGGCGGTCTGATCAAAGGGCATGTTACGACTGGTGGCGTTTAGTTCCACTTTGATTTTATCTTCGCATTCCTGATGACCGCACCACATGGCTTTGGCAAAACCAGACTGAACGGCCTTGGCTAGATCCTCCATGTTGTGGACTTCATGGGTGCGCTCGTTTCTAAAAGACCTGGCTTGAGAAAACATGGTATTTTGGATCTCCTGCAAAAGGGCAGGAATCTTTTCTAATAGGCTGTCCATGGGCAAGGCCATCTTTTCAAAGGTATCCCGGCGGCAGGCCATGACCTGACCGTTTTCCAGATCCCTGGGGCCAACCTCCAGGCGGAGGGGAACACCCCGCAGCTCCCAATGGTTGAACTTGTAGCCGGGGCTGTAGGTATCGCGGTCATCCAGGGTGACCCTAATACCGGCTGCTTTCAACTCGTCTGTCAGCTTCTGACAAGCCTCGTTAACGCCGCCTTTGTGGGCAGCAATCGGCACGATGACCACCTGAACAGGAGCAATGCGGGGGGGCAGGCGCAGGCCCCGTTCGTCGCCATGGGTCATGATGATGGCGCCGATCAAGCGGGTGGATACTCCCCAGCTGGTTTCATGAACATAGGTCAATTGACCGTCTTTGGCAAGATATTTGATGTCAAAGGCTTCAGCGAAGTTGGTGCCAAAGTTGTGGCTGGTGCCGGCCTGAAGGGCCTTGCCATCCTGCATCATGGCTTCCATGGAATAGGTGGCACGGGCACCGGCGAACTTTTCCTTGTCGCTCTTGCGGCCTACATACACAGGCAGTGCAAGCTCATCTTCGGCTACTTCCCGGTAGACTTCCAGCATCTGCATGGTTTCTTCCTGGGCTTCCTCGGCAGTGGCATGGATGGTATGACCTTCCTGCCAGAGGAATTCGCTGGTGCGCAGGAAGGGGCGAGTGCTTTTTTCCCAGCGCATAACGGAGCACCACTGATTATATTTCATAGGCAGGTCACGCCAGGACTGCACCCATTTGGAGTACATGGAGCAGAAGATGGTTTCGCTGGTAGGGCGGATGGCCAGCCGCTCGGTGAGCTGCTCGTTTCCGCCATGGGTGACCCAGGCTACCTCTGGGGCAAAGCCTTCCACATGCTCGGCTTCTTTGAGCAAAAGGCTTTCAGGAATGAGCATGGGCATATATACGTTTTGATGACCTGTTGCTTTAAATCGGGCATCCATTTCCTGTTGGATGCGCTCCCAAATGGCGTAGCCGTAAGGCCGAATGATCATGCAACCCCGGACAGGTGCATAGTCCACCAATTCCGACTGCAGAATCACGTCTGTATACCATTGGGAAAAATCAACGTCCCTGGGCGTGATGTGCTGCACGAATTCCTGGTTTTTTTCCTTGGCCATGATAAGTCCTCCTATTGCGGCTGGGGTATAAAAAAGCCCCGCCGCTGCAAAATGTGCAGGGACGAAGCGTGCTTCGCGGTACCACCCGGCTTGGCGCTTTTGCGCCCACCTTAAGGCCCTGTATCGGGGGCAAACCGGCGGGGATTGGCCGCATGCTTCAGGCTGGGATAACCAGGTGCCGCCTGTACGCCTTGCACCTTTGGCGCACTCTCTGAAAAGCGGGATACCGGGCAGAAGCCCTTCATCGCATTGTGGAAAACATTATACTATGGCAAGCGTCGGTTTGCAATCCCCATCCCGTGGAATATGGTACCTGTATAGTAAAAAATGTTTATGGATCGAGCTTCTCCCGGATTTTTATCAACTCTTCCCGGATGCTGTATAAAATCAATAGTCCTTCGGTTGCAAGCCTGGCAATCAGCGGTGTGACGATCATAATGCTCAGACCTACAAAAAAATTGATTGCAAACATGCTATAAATTCCACTGATGACAGCGTAACAGAAAATAAGGAGGTAAATAAATCGCATCAAACCGGGAATGAAGTATTTTGAATAATGTAAAAATTCATAAAGTTCTTTCCATATACCAGAATATGAATCCTTTCTTGATTTTGGAAGAAAAAACACCGCCAGAACAATGGCTGCTGCGATGGAAAGAATCATCACTGCAGTTAATCCGCCTATATAGGATTGCGAAGCATAGAAGTCCATTCTGCTAAAATCCAAACTCAAATCCATAAAATCACACTCCTGTTTTTTTGTATATTTATTCTATCGAGGATAATGGCAGCAATATGCATTTCTGAATTTCGACGTATTCATTTCTTACTTAAATTTGTGAAAAAATTACAAGATTAATAATATTTTTTAACATGACACTCTTCGACAAAAGCTCCCTGCTTTCGCTGTTGCAATGCGACGAAATACAGTTTATGCTGTATATGAAAAGTAGAGGTCATACAATATGTTGTATGCCGTAACGCTTTAATATCAACAGGAGGGATAATTTATGAGAGAAGCGGATCGCAGCAATGATGAAGTGGTACTGCGATGGAATCTGGAAAACTGTTATATCCAGGGGAAGCTGGAGGATGCCATAAGGATTGGCCGCAGGCTGGATGAAATGCAATGTCAATTGCTCCGAGATGTATCGGAACCCCAAAAAGCCGCTGTTTGACCTAAGCGGGGTACATTTTTTCTTTCGAAGTATGCGGGCATGAGGCCGGAGGGCGTGACGCGTTGGGATAGGGAGCCGTATCCCGGTTGCGTGGCTGAGTATGATCCGCATAAAACAGAAAAAGGACGGTAGGAACCGTTCTTTTTCTGTTTTTGCAAGTAATTTTAAATTGTATTGTATGAATTTGCTTGCATCTACACACCCTGAAAATTGACAAGCTATGCTTTTAATAGTACAATGAGCCAAAGTTTTTATGGTAAATGGAGGCAGGCGGAATGGGCATTATTGCATCCCGCAATCTGGATGTTCAAAGGCGGGAGAAGGACGGCATCGTCTATTTCGACCGGGGAACCATAACGGGGGCCAGTGGCAGAAAATATGACCGCTTCGCGATTCAGACGCATTTTGTGCAGCGTGGGGAAAGCCAGGCGGAGTTGGTTCGTAAATATGTTCTGCCCCTTTCTCAACCGGGAGATGTGCTCTCCTTTGGCGCGAAGGTCATGTGCATGTGCGTGGAAAGCGTGAAGACCAAGGATGAGGTCAAGCCTGGCTTTTGGGCCAACCTTTTATGGCGGTTTGCAGGCATTAATCACACCGGGGTTGGTATGCATGAGCCTTATAAATTGCAGTTGGTCATTGATATGTGCGGGCTGCCCAGGGTGCTTCTGGCGGCATTTTTAAGCGCTGTTACCAAGCCCTTTGGGGTACGCGGCGTGTTTTATAAAGTGTGCGGCAAGGGCGTGGGCGGTATCGAAGGCTTCTACTTCCGTTCCAGCTTTGAAGTATACAAGAGCCTGGCGCTTATCAATCCCGCCAATGCGGACGAGCTGTGCGAGAAGCTGAGCCAGGAAACAGGCATTCCTGTCGTGCTGATGGATGCCAATGACATTCAGAGGGACCAGTTGGGCAAGTCATCCAACATGACCTTGACGGATGCAGAACTGCAGGAAGCATTGAAGGACAACCCCTCCGGCCAGGGTGATGAATTGACCCCACTGATATTGATCCGACCCCTATAATCCAAAAGATTAGCTGGTATTGTGACGAGCAAATATTGCAGAGCCAAGCCTTGGGCAGTTAAGCATACTGACAAAGGCTTGGTGCTTTTTTTGTGAGGCTGTTTATAGTTGGTTATATCCGCGAAGGTTTTGCGCCAAATAAATTGATAAACGAAGGGAAGCATATTTCTTATTGGAACGTGCTTCTCTTTGCATTACAAGCCGATGCTATACTGGCGGTGATGAGGTGTATGTTGCTTTCCTGTATTATGTTCCGGAGGTAATGATGATGTTTCCTGATGCCGTATATTACGAAATGAACGTGCTTGACTATCCACTTGGTGGGTATTTAAAAGAGAAGTACGCGCATGTACCGTGGATCGAGATTGAGAACCACAATAATATTCCCAGTATGCGGGAACAGGAAAATAAAGAGTTTGCGCATATGAAGCGGCACTTGATTGTGGGCCTGCGCAAGACCCACAAGTATGTGGAGAATCATAAGGTGTCTGACTTCCTTGTGCCGTATACCTCATCAGGCTGCAGTGCCATGTGCCTATATTGCTATCTTGTGTGCAATTACAACAAATGCTCGTATATGCGTCTGTTTGTCAACCGGGAGCAGATGATGGATAAGCTGATTAAAACAGCAAAACAGTCAGATAAGGATTTGACCTTTGAAATCGGCAGCAACAGTGACCTGGTGTTGGAAAATACAATCACGGATAACCTACCTTGGACCATTGAAACCTTTGCCAAAGAAGAAAAGGGGCACCTGACCTTTCCCACGAAGTTTTCCATGGTGGAGTCAATCCTACACCTGGATCACAAGGGAAGAACCATTGTGCGCATGAGTGTGAACCCCCAAGAGATCATATCGAGGATCGAACTGGGGACATCGCCTTTGCTGGATAGAATACAGGCCATCAATGCTGCTTGCGATGCGGATTATCCAGCCGGGCTGCTAATTGCGCCAGTGATATTGGTGGATCACTGGCAGGAGAAGTATACGGAGTTGCTGAAGATATTGGCCCAAGGGCTATCAACAAAAGCAAAAAGAACGATGTTCATCGAAATAATCTTTATGACTTACAGCTTTGTGCACAGAGCCATTAACGGCGAAGCCTTTCCAAAGGCCCCTGAACTATACAATCCCTTCCTGATGACAGGAAGGGGACGGGGAAAATACTGCTATAAAGATGATATCCGTAAAGCAGGCGAAGCATTTTTACGGGAGGAGATTACAAAATATCTGGGGGATATACACGTTCTATATGTTGTATAAGTTATGAGGCAAATAAGAGTAAAAGCAAATCCTCCATCTTCCACATGCATGACGCAGGCCAAAGAAGGCTGCGGATAAACATGAAACCGTGGAATGGAGGATTACAAAATTTAATTCTCTAAATGAGAAGAAGCACTTTCATTAACTGTTTTCAAAAAAGGGTTCTCCATCCTCTTTTACCAGGGTGCCCATTTCATCAAAGTGTAGGGGGATGGGTTTTGCAATCAGGTATTTCAAAATCTCATCCATGCGGACGCTGTCTGCGAAGGGCACCAGGGAGAAGGATACGCCGTGCTTTTTGGCCCTGCCTGTACGGCCGATGCGGTGGAGGTAGTATTCGTTTTCGTTGGGCAAATCGAAATTGATAACGGCTTCCACGTCATCCACATCGATACCCCGGGCGGCTACATCGGTAGCCACCAGAATCTCGAACTTGCCCTTGCGGTAGGCCTGCATCACCGCGTTGCGCTGGCTTTGCTTGATATCGCCATGGATGCAGTCGGCACTGTATCCTGCCTTTTGCAGCCTGGTGGACAAACGCTGGGTCATGTCCTTGGTGTTGCAAAAGACCATGATCCGGTGATACACATTTGCATCCAGCAAGTAAAGCAGATGGTCGAACTTTACTTCCCGCTGGCTGGCGATGACATATTGGGTGATTTGCGGCCGGTTTTCCTTGGTGGCTGCAATGGTGATCTCCAGCGGGTCCTGCTGGAACTTCCAGGCAATGGTCATCACGTCCTGATTGGTGGTGGCAGAAAACATCACCAACTGACGGTTCACAGGTGCTGCTTCAATGATTTTGGTTACATCTTTTACAAAACCCATTTTCAGCATTTCGTCGGCTTCATCCAGCACCATGGTATGTACATGGTCCAGCCGGACAGTTCCACGCTGCATATGGTCCAGGATACGGCCTGGGGTGGCGACAATGACTTGCGGCTTGCGCTTTAACTGTGTCATCTGCTTGGTGATGGGTTGTCCGCCATATAAAACTGCAATTTTTATTTCTGGTATGAAGGCGGCCAGGCTTGCAAGCTCATCTCCAATTTGAATGGCCAGCTCACGGGTGGGGCAAAGCACCACCTCCTGGATGCGGTGGTCGGTGAGGCTGATATATTCCAGCATGGGTATGCCAAAGGCAGCCGTCTTGCCGGTGCCGGTGGGGGCAAGGGCTATAATGTCCCGGCCGGACATCATGGCGGGGATTGTTTTGGCCTGCACCGGAGTGACTTCGGTAAAGCCCATTTTCGCGACGGCTTTTAAGACTTCCTGGCTCAAGTCCAGCTGGGAAAAGGTTGTTATGGTGGTTTCAGACAAAACAAATGGCTCCTTCTAGTTATGGATTGCCGCCTTTAATTGTAGCATAAGACATTAGGAATGAAAAGCACAAGGCAGACAGTTGCTTTTGTGGAATAATGTGGGATGGCTATCTTTGTGGGTAATCTTTGCGTGGATTATTCGCAATAGGCAAGGATGGCTTTGGCCAGCTGATCAGGGCAGGAGGTTGCCCCCTGGCAAGGAATATCCACCAGCCGCTTCACGACATCCTGGGCGTTTTGTCCGATGACCATACGGGCCAGTCCTTGGGTGTTACCCTTGCAGCCGCCAACAAATTGGCACACGGTAATAATGCCATCTTCGATTTCCAGCTGTATTTGCTTTGCGCAGGTACCTTGGGTTTTGTAAATAAACATATGTAATCCTCCGTATTTGGTAATAAACAAAAGTATATTCTGTATGCATATTGCAAAATCCTTCCGCATACACCGATATGATGCGGCAGTTCAATTCTGTATGCACCCGCAAGACCCTCGCCTCATAAAATGCAGCATAAGACCCTGACGGGGGATGAAGGGGCGCGGAACATGCAACCTGTCATTTGGATTGCCGATAGGGAACTGGGTCTTTTTTTATGGAGCAGGGATGTTCTTCAACAGATTCCCTGTGCCTTGACATGGCCGCATGAACCATGCCCGGCTGCTAAACAGTTTTATTGTGCCTGCAAAAGCAGTTGTGAGGTTCAGCGGTTTATTATGCGTGAGGGGGATTGGAAAGCGGATAGCGTGTTCTCCGGGCCACCAGGCTTGGAGTGCATGCAGTCTTCACCGGATGGCGCATGGCTGTATTTGCTAAGCGGAGAAGCTGACAGCCTGCATGCGGTGGCAGCGGAAACGGGCGAGCTGATATATGGCAATGAAGCGGGTGTGTACCCGCGCAGTATTCATGTGCACCCAAACGGTAAAACAGTGGCGGTGGCAGGAGGTGCATCGGGGGAGGTTTTACTTTTTCAGGCGCCGTCGCTGAATCTGTACCGACGTATTTCTGTACCAGGAATCGCCTGCCGTGTGGCGTTTGTGGAAGGGGGCATTGCTGTGCTTTGTGCTGTGGAGGATGATGAAGTACAGACACTGCTAGGTTATATTGGCAGCAACCGGTCTCAGATGGATGAAGTGATGGTGTTGCCAGGTTTGCCTGGCACATTGCAGCCGCTTCCCGATGGTTCGGTACTGGCCAGCTCCGTAGGTACGCTGGCAAAGGTTCCCTTGCGGCAAAAGGCCATGGTATGGCGTTCGGACAGCTTTGGCCTGCCGGGAGCCTTAAGTGTTTGGGGAGAAGAGGTGCTGGTTAGCGATCCGCTGCTTGGTAAAGTAATGGCTTTGAACTGGCGCAGGCCCAGGGAACAGCGAGTGCTGTTTGAAGGGGTCGAAGCAGTTGCGGTATTTCAGTAGGATGAGGCTTATCCATTTTCAAGGATTCAAACATATGTTGATGGAACAGGGAGGCTTTCTTATTGAAGAAGGCCTCCCTGCATGTTATTGCTCAGACCCTTTTAAGTTCTTCTTGGCATACAGCTTTCATGCCGGCTTCCATGGCCTTGCGGTTTATGATAAGGAGGTCGGCTTTCTTTTCGCCGAAGACATCCTTCAGGGCATCCATGGCGCTTTCTAAACGGATAACGTTTGTAGCTGCAATGATGGCGCCAAGCATGACCATGTTGGCTACGCGGCTGTTGCCTAAAGATTCGGCAATATCATTGCAGGGTACAGGCAGTATCTTTGTATCGCTGCGCTGGGGCATGGCATCAATAAGGGAAGTGTTGTAAAGCAGTATTCCGCCGGTTTCCATAGCAGGCTCGAACTTTTTAAGTGACGGCAGGTTCATAACCGCAGCCACCGGCGGTTCTGTAACCAATGGGGTGCCGATGGGCTCATCGCTGATGACTACGGCGCAGTAGGCTTCACCGCCTCGCATCTCCGGGCCATAGCTGGGCATCCAGCTGACATTTTTGCCTTCGAGCATGGCTGCCTTGGCCATGAGCTGGCCAATGAGCAAGATGCCCTGCCCGCCAAAGCCTGCAATGAGGAACTGGGACTCCATATCAACCCACCTCCTTTTTTACGCCAAGGGGGTATTGGGGGATCATGGCGGTTGCCAGCCAATTCAGCGCTTCTTTGGGGGTCATTCCCCAGTTGGTGGGACAGGTAGACAGTACTTCTATCAGGGTAAAGCCCTTGCCCAGGGCTTGTATTTCAAAGGCCTTTTTGATTGCTTTCTTAGCATCCATGATGTGCTTAACGTCATGGGTGGAAACCCTGGCGATATAGGCTGGACCGTCCAATGTGGCCAGCATTTCGCTGATTTTGATAGGGAAGCCGCAAAGGGCAGTATCCCTGCCATAGGGGGAGGTGGTGGTCACTTGTCCCGGTAAGGTGGTGGGAGCCATTTGACCGCCTGTCATGCCATAGATAGCGTTATTCACAAAGATCACGGTGATTTTTTCACCTCTTGCGGCGGCATGAACGATCTCTGCCGCACCGATGGATGCCAGGTCGCCATCTCCCTGATAGGTAAAGACCAGATGATCGGGGTGAACCCGCTTGATGCCTGTGGCAACCGCCGGTGCACGTCCATGGGCGGCCTGCATCATGTCACAATTAAAATAATCATAAGCAAATACGGCACAGCCCACTGGTGCTACGCCAATGGCCTTATCCTGCATGTTCAGCTCTTCAATGGATTCCCCTACCAGACGGTGAATGATACCGTGGGTACAGCCGGGACAATAATGTGTGGGCTTGTCGGTGAGCATTTTCGTTTTTTGAAAAACGACTGCCATTTACTTCACCTCCATGCTGATTTGATGCAGTTTTTCCAGTACCTCACGAACGGAAGGCACCATACCACCAGTGCGCCCGAAAAAGTATACGGGTTTTATGCCATTTGCAGCCAGGCGTACATCCTCTACCATCTGCCCAAGGCTCATTTCAACGGTCAGGAAAGCTTTGGCGTGAGCAGCAGCTTCCTGTATTGTCTGATCTGGGAAAGGCCAAACAGTAATGGGTCGGATTAGGCCTACCCTCAGGCCTTCAGACCTTGCTTTGCGCATGGCACTGCGAGCAATGCGTGCAGTAGTGCCGTAGGCGACCAGTATATAATCCGCATCTTCCACAAGTTCTGTTTGAACACGGACCTCGTTTTGTGCCATGAGATCATACTTTTGTTGTAATTTTAAGTTGTGCTTTTCCAATACAGTTGGGTCAATAAACAGGCTGTTGATAACAGCCCGTTCTTTTTTTGCGCCTGCAGCCCAGTTTTTATCCGGCAAGTCAGCAGCTGGGGTATAATCAGGCATCTGCACCGGTTCCATCATCTGACCTATAAGGCCATCGCCCATGACCATAACGGGATTCCGGTAGCGGTCAGCAACATCAAACGCTAGCTGGGTCAGTTCCACTGCTTCCTGTACAGAGGCGGGGGCGAAAACAACCATGCGGTAATCACCATGGCCACCGCCCCGGGTGCTTTGAAAATAGTCGCTTTGTGCGGGCTGGATGGAGCCCAGGCCAGGGCCACCCCGGACCATATTAACGATCACGCAGGGGAGCTCAGCCCCTACGATGTAGCTGATGCCTTCCTGTTTCAAGCTGATGCCGGGACTGGAGGATGAGGTCATCACCCGGGCACCTGCTCCGGCGGCACCATACACCATATTGATGGCCGCCACTTCACTCTCTGCCTGCAGGTAGCATCCACCTTCTTTAGGCATACGTTGAGACATGTATTCGGGTATCTGGTTTTGCGGTGTAATGGGATAACCAAAGAAAAACCGGCAGCCAGCTTGGATGGCGGCTTCGGCGATGGCCTCATTGCCCTTCATCAGCATTTTTTCCTGACCCAAGATAACCGCCTCCTATTTTTCAACTGTTATAACGCAGTCTGGGCACATTCGTGCACAAAATGCACAGCCAATGCACTGGTTTTGATCGATGCACTCAGATGGATGATAGCCACGGCTGTTTACTTCTTTTTCGGATAACGCAAGAATCTTGCGGGGGCATACGTCCACACATAGGCCGCAGCCTTTACAACGCTCGGTTTGAAAAGTAACCTTAGGCATATGGATAGGAACCTCCTTTTAACGATTCCGGGCTGCTGCTGTTATTATTATACAATAACGATATCACTTGTCAATCATTCTTGATTTCATGGTACCTAAATGCAGTCATCAATGGATCCATGTAAAAATCATATCCTGTTTCTTCATTACATATGCGTATATGATAAATGTGATTGTAGGATCGTTATGCATATGACATCATAGATTCTGTGAGCAATCATGCCAGGCTTTATTTATAAGTGGCGTAATCAAAAAAAATCTGACGTGATGTGATAAAGAGAAACACCTATTTTCCGTCTGTTAGTAAGACCGGTTGCCGATTGATAACAGCAAACGTAATTGTTAAAGAACGAGATTCTGGATTTGAGGGGATGGGGGTTCTATGCATCTTTGCGAGGACTATGGCTTAAATGATGATTCATCATCAGACGGTTGTGCTGATCTATCATTATGAGACATGAGTAAGTTATAATGTCTTTTGAAATATAATCAGCTTATATAATAATTGATAGAAAATGTTATAGGGATTTATTGTGGCGATGCAGGGCATCGTAAACGTGGTTATAGGATGTAATCTGTTTTAGGCTCCTTAATAATGCCGAACGCATTTGATGTGATAGCTGCTATAACCTGAGAAATTGGGCGATTAAACGAACGAAATAACACTCGATAAATCGAATGTGCGGTTAAATAAAAAAGTCGAAAAAAGTCGAATTTTTCTCGAAAAAAGTGTTGACAAGGCATAGCTGCCGTGATATTATAGTCAAGCTCCTTCAAACGAGCGCCGGACCTTGAAAACGATACAGAGTCGAAAGACAAAGAAAAGAAGCGAAACAATCGACAGTTGATTCTGAGAATGAGTTTTCACTTTGTCAA
>JAEYQQ010000174.1 GCA_023409955.1 Bacillota bacterium
CATCCTAATGGATGAAGAAGGGTTCGGCTGGGAAGAAGCTTCGGATATTACCCAGCGCACGGTGGCTTACACCAACCATACCATTATGGCTGAAGCTTTGGAAAAATGGCCTGAAGACATGGTACAAAACCAGCTACCACGAATTTATATGATTCTCCAAGAGATCAATCGCCGCCTTTGCGAGCGGCTGTGGCGTAAATTTCCTGGGGAGTGGGATCGAATTGCTCAAATGGCTGTATTGGCATATGGTCATGTTCATATGGCGAATCTTTGTGTTGCCATGAGTTTTTCTGTAAACGGTGTCAGCCAGCTCCACGGTGAAATTCTGAAAGCTGATACTTTTAAAGATTATTATGCTCTGACTCCAGAAAAATTCAGTGCCATTACCAATGGCATTACGCACAGGCGCTGGCTGTTGTCCTGTAATCAGGATCTGACGAGCCTGATCAAAGAGGCCATCGGTGATGGTTTTATCAAAGAGCCTGAGCGCCTTCGGGAATTGATGCCATTTCGGGAGGACACCGCCTTCCGTCAGAAGTTTGCTCGTATAAAGTATCAAAACAAAGAGCGCTTGTCGCAAATGGTACATGCGCGCCAGGGTATACTGGTGGACCCCACGTACCTGTTTGATGTGCAGGCAAAGCGGCTCCATGAATACAAACGGCAGCTATTAAATGCACTACACATTCTTGTATTGTATAACCGCATTGTTGATGATCCCAATTATCATATGACACCTCGTACTTTCTTCTTTGGGGCAAAGGCAAGCCCAGGATATCGCCGGGCCAAGCTCATCATTCGCTTTATCAATGCGCTTTCTCAACTGATTCAGAAACATCCACGTGCCAGCAAAATGCTGCAGGTTGTATTCCTGGAAAATTACGATGTATCCACAGCGGAAATTTTGATACCAGCTGCTGAGGTATCAGAGCAGTTATCTACTGCCAGCAAGGAAGCCAGCGGCACCGGCAATATGAAGTTTATGATGAATGGCGCAATCACCATTGGCACCATGGATGGCGCGAATGTAGAGATTGCCCAGCAAGCCGGTATGGAGAACATCTATATTTTCGGCATGCGGGCCGACCGTGTACAAAGCTTGTATCAAGAGCGCACGTATAACCCCATGCAGATATTTGAGACCAACCGGGAAATTCGCCAGGCTTTAACCCAAATGATTGATGGCACTTTATTTCCTGATAATCCTTCTACCCTTCAGGATTTGTACCATTCCCTGCTTCTTGGAGAGTATGGTTGCAACGCTGATCCGTATTTTGTTTTAAAGGACTTTGGATCCTATGCCATGGCTCAATTACGCCTGGACGAGGATTATCAACACCCAGAAACCTGGTGGCGTATGGCCATTACTAATACTGCCGCTTCCGGTATGTTCTCCAGCGACCGAACCATTGCGGAGTATAATGAAAAAATTTGGCACCTAAAGCCTTTGGAACACAACAAGTAACCCATAACAAGCTTGCGGGATTCTATCCATCTACATGGATTGAATCCCGCTGTCGTTTTTTTTCTGATTTACCTGAGCATTCGTATAGCAATGCGAATATTTGGAGGGTAAAATGCACCTGCATGATTCTCACAATCCTTATTATCGTCAGCCTTTAGGACCGGTAACTTGCTTCGCTTCTATTACCCTTCGCTTTTTAAGCGATGATGCTGATGCAGTCTATGTCCGTACATGGGATGGACAGGAAACCATGCATGCCATGATCAAAGAAAATGATCATACATATATATGTAAGTTAACCGCGCCAGATACACCAATGCTATGGTGGTATGACTTTGTGATCCATACAAGCAATGGACAGCTGCGATACGGTAACGCCTATGACCAGCTTGGTGGCGAAGGTGCCTTGTATGATGGACCCCCTGCCAGTTTTCAGATTACTGTATATGATATGGCCTTTCAAACACCAGCGTATATACACCGGGGTATAATTTACCAAATATTTCCTGATCGCTTTTATCACAAGGCATCTGCTTCTGTTTGTGACCGCAAGGATGTTTATCTGCACAAAACCTGGGAGGAGCAACCACTACTAAACATCGATGATCGAAGCGGTGATAATAAAGCTCTTGATTTCTTTGGCGGGAACATCAACGGCATCATAGAAAAACTGCCCTATCTAAAAGAACTTGGTATCTCAGTTTTGTATCTCAATCCGATATTTCAAGCTCGCAGCAACCACAAATACGATACTGGCGACTATACCCGCATTGACCCCATGTTTGGTACAGAAGAAGATTTCCAAAATCTATGCAAAAAAGCTGCAGGCCAAGACATTCACGTGATACTGGACGGCGTATTCAGCCATACAGGAGAAGACAGCCTGTATTTTAACCGGTACGGTACATACCAAAGCCTAGGCGCTTATCAAAGCGCTGATTCACCATATTTTTCATGGTACACATTTACATTGCATCCGGATCATTATCGGTGCTGGTGGAATATTCCTACTTTGCCTGAAATCCGTAAAAGCGATCCTTCCTTCCGTTCTTTTCTTTTGAATCAGACAGATGGCATTGTTCCCAGGTGGCTTCATCATGGAGCATCCGGCTGGCGGCTGGATGTGGCGGATGAATTACCCATGGATTTATTGCGTGATCTGCGGCTTTGCGCAAAAGGTGCAAAAAGCGATGCCTTTATCTTAGGTGAGGTATGGGAAGATGCCAGCAACAAGGTAGCCTATGACATACCAAGAAGCTATTGCCTTGGTGATACGTTGGACAGCGTGATGAATTATCCCCTGAGGGAAGCGATTATTTCTTTTCTGACTTATCAATGCACTGCCTTTCAATTATCACGGCTGATTCGTCACCAGCAGGAGGTTTACCCTGCTCCCTTTTTGTATGCTTTGATGAACCTGCTGGGCAGCCATGACCGTGCCAGAATCATCAATGTGTTGGCAGGATGTGAATGGAACGATGTGAAGCGGGAAGACAGAGCCCATCTACACCTTTCAAAAGAGCAATATGATTTGGGCAGAAGCCGTCTTCTGAAGGGATTTCAGATTCTATGCGCTTTGCCTGGTGCTCCTACCCTTTATTATGGCGATGAAGCAGGCTTGCAAGGTGCTGCTGATCCCTTTAACCGTGGAACATTCCCTTGGGGCCATGAGGACATATCACTGCAAAATGACTTTAAGCGATTATTCCAAAAACGCTCCAATACCCCTGTACTTCAAACAGGATATATGGACATATGGGCAGCAGATGATGATACCCTTTGCATCAAACGCTATTTTATTCAGGAGAAGGACGTATTTGGACAACCAGCCTTGGGTGATGATGAAATCATCACCATACGGCGTTAAAATTTGATCTCTTTTCCTTTGACAGCAGCAAATCCCCTGCTGTACAATGACCTGGGGGGATTGCATGAATACAGAAATTTCAAGGCTCCAGGCCATGGTACAAGAAAGCCGCCGTATTGTATTTTTCGGCGGCGCAGGTGTCTCCACTGAAAGCGGTATACCTGATTTCAGAAGTCAGGATGGGTTGTACCAGCAAGCCTATGACTATCCCCCGGAGACAATTTTAAGCTCTTCCTTTTTTCAAAAAAATCCGAGGATATTTTATCAATTCTATAAAGATAAAATGATCTATACCGACGCAAAACCAAACCAGGCCCACATTTCCCTTTCCAAGTGGGAAGCCCATGGAAAGCTCAGCGCCATCATAACCCAGAACATTGATGGCCTCCATCAGGCTGCCGGCAGCAAAAACGTGGTGGAGATGCATGGCTCTGTTCATCAAAATCATTGTATTCGCTGCAAAAAGGCCTATGATTTGTCCTTTATACTCCATGCTGAATATGTTCCGCTATGCTCTTGCGGCGGAATCGTCAAACCGGATGTTGTTTTGTATGAAGAGCCACTCAAGCAAAGCGTGATGGAGAAAACGGTTCATGAAATTGCCGATGCCGATATGCTTTTGATTGGGGGAACTTCGCTTTCGGTATACCCTGCCGCAGGATTTGTGCAGGCCTTTACTGGAAAGTATTTGGTGATCCTTAATAAAACACCAACTCCAATGGATCATAAAGCGGATCTATGTATCGCTGCGCCCATAGGTGAAACACTTCAAAAAATCAACGTATAAAAACTTCTTTTAAGGTTAAGATAGAATTGATGCTTCGAGGTGGTAGATTTCGTTGCAACCACGCGCCCCAGCGGCTGAAAGAGATGCAGGAGGGGCAACGCCTGCCGAAGCATACAAACAAGGTTTATACTGAAAACAAATTACATGGAAAATGAATTCCTCCCTTCCAAAGGTAAAGCTTTGGGTCCTCCTTATTCTACGGCGTGAAGGTCGTAAATAGGAGTTGCAGAGAAAACCTCTGTCAAAAGGGATACGCAGGATCATGTTTTGCGTTGTAATTTCTATCAGATAAGCCTTGTTCGTTTTTTGGTATTTATATTAGGCTGGCGCATCCGGTATCCGAATCTGTTTTGACCTCAATGACCGCCTGTGCTTTTGCTCCCTGAAGATCACTTTTGTCAGTACAGGTAACAAAGGCTTGTACCCCCTCTATTCGCCGTAGAAGAAGCTCACGGCGTTTGGGGTCCAGTTCGCTCATTACATCATCCAGCAAAAGGATGGGTGCCTCGCCGCTTTCCATTTTCATCAGCGTCAATTGAGAAAGACGCAGTGCCAATGCTGCTGTTCGCATTTGTCCCTGGGAAGCATAATTTTTCATATCCCGGCCTTTGATGGTCAACACCAGATCATCCCTGTGAGGGCCGAATTGGGTTGTACAGCGCCGCAAATCATCCCGGCGGCTTTTGTACAGCCCTTCCAACATGCCTTCATACAGCTTTTCTGCATTACTTAAAACGCCTGAGTAATCAGCGTTGAAGACCTCTTCTTTAAGACCGCAGATATGTTCATAATTGATTCCGGCCTCTTCTTTTAGAATGTCCGCAAACCAACGCCTGTGATGGACAATTATGGCCCCTTCCCGGGCCAGCTGCTCATCCCATACTTCCAGCTGCCCTGCAGGGTTCTTGCTTCCTCCAGGGGCTGCCATGGCCCGTAAAAGGGCATTGCGTTGATTCAGTGTGTATACATACTTCTGCAAGGCGTAAAAATAGGCTGGCCTGAGTTGGGATAGCTGCATATCCATGAATCTTCGCCGAAGAGAAGGCCCGTCCTTGATAAGTTCCAGATCCTCCGGAGAAAACATAACGCAGTTGATATGGCCCATCAATTCACCGATACGGGCGGCGGGTTTTGCGTTTAAAAAAACCTGCTTTGCCCGTTTTTGTGCAGACCATAATTTTACCATGACCTCACGCCGGCCATCTCCCCGCTGTACCTGAACTTGTACACTGGCAGAGGGGTTGCCCTGGCGGATAAGCTCCCTGTCCTGGCTGGTACGATGGCTCCTTCCCAGACAGCACAGGTGAATGGCCTCCAAGAGGTTTGTTTTTCCGGCACCATTGGATCCATGGAAAACCGTAATTCCTTCTGACGGGGAAAAAGAAACGCTAGGGTAATTCCGGTAGTCATGAAGCTTCAGCTGCCTGATTACCATTTCATTCTCTCCCCCTTAAAAGAAGTAGAGGGCACTGCCCTCTACAACACTATTTCTTAACTATTTTTCTTTACACCGTGATGCTTAGTTAAATACCCTGACCGGCAACACCAGATAGATGTATTGGTCACCTTCCGGAGGGCAGATCACGCAGGGGGATACGTTGCTGTTAAAGCGCATGGAGATTTCATCATCCCCAATGTTTTTGATAACATCGCTGATATAGCGGGCATTAAAAGCAATATCCAGGCTCTTGCCTTCCAGGAGAATGTTCAGGTCTTCCTCCACATCGCCCAGTTCAGCGTTGCTGGTGATGACCAGGCTGTCACCGTCAATGTGCATGCGGATTAGGTTATTTTTTCCTTCCCTTGCCATCAAACTGGCACGCTCGATGGCGTTGGCCAAGGTATTGCGGTTGGCTTGCACACGGGTTTGCCAATCGTTAGGCAGTATTTGCTTGTAGTTGATGTATTCGCCAGCCAGAAGCACGGTGGTTAACTCCGTATTCTCAAAGGCAATCTTCAAATGAGTCCTGTCTATGGTAAACAAAGCAGGTTTATCTTCATCAGGCAGAATCTTTCCAAGCTCGCTCAAAACACGGCCGGGGATGATGGCGTCGATTACTTCTTTCCCCTGGGGCATTAAAAAGTTCCCGTGGATACGCTGTAATGCCAAACGGAAGCCATCCAAGCCTACCAGGCGAGCTTCGGTGCTGCTGACTTCCAGCAAGCAGCCTGTAAGTATTTGACGGCTTTCATCAGTAGCGATGGCAAAGGTTACCTTGCCGATCATTTCCTTCAGATTTTTTTGAGGCAGAGAAATGTTGATTCCATCCTCTATAGCCTTGACAGGCGGAAAATCTACAGCAGACATACCCGATAGCGTTGCTTTGCTGGACATGCAGCGGATAGAAGCAGCAAGCTTTTCATTTACGCTGATTTCGATTTCTCCCCCCGGCATTTTCCGAACCAATTCTGTAAACAGCTTGCCAGGCAAAACAACTTGCCCTTCGGCAGCGATTTGCGCGTTTACTTGGCTTCGTATGGTCAAGTTGCCATCGGTACAGGTCAAAAATAGACCTTCTTCAATAGCTTCCAATAAAACGCCTTCCATGACAGGTTTTGCTGGCCTTACAGCCAGGGCTCTTGTTGCATTACTCAAACCTTCCAACAGATCGGCGGTAGCGCATAAAAAACGCATGAGAACACCCCTTTTTTGTTACAGTAGATGTAGTATATAAATTTCGTAGTAGCAGTAGGGCATGTGGAAAGGGTGGAAAACCCTTCAAGTGCTTGTCCCGACTGGAAAAAGGTGCTTTCCTTTTTTGTGGAAAAAGGGAGAATCTCATTGGAAAAGCCGGGGACAAACAAAGCCAAACGTTATATTCGATTTTCTAGGGTTTTTTCCTGCCTCATCTTTTGACTGTCTTTGAAAGAAGCAAGTTCTTTTTGGCATATGATCAAAGGAGGGTGACTTTCTTTTGGTACAAGAAAGCAGTAGATTATCCACCTTGTCCACAAGATGTGCAAGAGTGAATGTGGAGAAATAAAACAAGGCAACTTCTAACCATATGCGGTGTTTTCCGAAGATATGCACAAGATATCCTCAAAAAAGAAAAATTATACGACCTTGATCAGCATGGTCTTTTGCTCATCCATTTCCAGAACAAGAATACCATCCTTCTCCAGCTGTTTCAAAACATCGCTGAAGCGTTTGAAGCCGATGGAACGCTCGCTAAAATCAGGGTAGGATACCTGTATATCGGCTTTGAGGATGCTGGGATTGATGCGGTCAAAGCCATCATCTTTATAGCGCTTGAGCTGTTCTTTAAAGGCATCCTTCCAGCTTTCCTTGGTTAGCTGAGGTGTGGTGGAGGTATCCTTGGAGGACATGCTGACCATCACGTTGAAATTGTCATTCTTGATATGAATGGAGCCGTACTTCTGGCTCAGCTTATTGAGCAGCTTTCCAAAGGTGGCACAGCCGTATGACTTTTCATTAAAGTCCGGGCGAAGGCGCAGCAATATTCCCTTGAGCTCACTGGCGTAGATTTCATCCTCGTCTGTTTGTTCTTGAAAAATACTTTCGATGAGCTTGTTAAGTTCCGCTTCGTCCAGCGGGTCGGATGAGGCAGCCTTCTTGGTGGATTGTATGCCTGCACGGCCGCCCACGCTTTCCAGAAACTGAAACTCGTTGCATGCATTGATAAAGATGGTGCTGGCCACTTCACTGCGGGATATGCCCAGCACAAACTTGCCCATGCTTTTGAGTTTGCCTACCAAAGGCGTATAATCGCTGTCGCCGGATACAATGCAGAAGCTGTCAATGAGGGGGTTGGTATAAGCTACCTCCAGGGCATCGATGACCAGCAGAATATCGGCATTGTTTTTTTGAGCATATCCATAACGAAGGGAAGGAACCACCGTAAATGTGTTGCTCAAAAGAACTTCTTTCATATCACTGAAGCGGTCGGTATAACCGTATACCTTGCCCAGCAGGATATCGCCACGGATTTTTACTTTTTCCAGTATACTGTTTAATGTGGCTACTTTAGCGCCGCAGTTTTCCAAATCAACAAATATGGCAAATTTTGATGCAGACAGGGAAATCCCCTCATTTCTATTCTGAAAAACAGAGGGAGCTTCCCTCTCTCTTCAGTAATTGATTTTGAATTTTTCTCTAAATACGAAAGGTAAATCTATCGCCGCGGATCAATTGGCTGGAGGTATGAATGACGGCGCCATTTTGGTCGTAGACGCATTCTTTAAGCAGCAAAAGTGCAGCTTCCGGCTCCACACCCAATAGCTTTGCTTGATTGCTTGTTGCATAAGCCAGAGCAATATCATGAACAGCCTTGCTGGGCTCTATTCCCTTGCGCAAGAGAATGGCATACAGCGATTGGGACATATCCTCCTGCGCCAAATAGGAGAAGGAGGATGGAAAACGATTGGTTTCCAGCATGACAGGCAGGGTATCTGCAAAGCGTAGACGGCATACCTCCAGCACCATGTCACTTGGTGATGCATGTAAGTTTTCCACATCTTCCGGCGTAGCATGCTGAAATTGCGAATGAATGAGTTTGGTGCTTGGCGTGCAGCCCATGATCCGGCAAGCGGCATTAAAGCTGGTGATGTGCTTGAGGTCCCGCTGAATTCTGGGTACCGCAACAAAGGTCCCCTTCCCTTGATGGCGAATAAGCAGGCCATCTCGAACCAAATCAGATAACGCTTTTCTGACCGTCACCCTGCTAACTTGATAGGTGTCGCACAATTCTTGTTCAGAAGGGATACGGCCATGGATGGGGTACACTCCAGAAGCAATATCATTCTTCAGCTGCTGCATCAACTGCCGGTACAGCGGGCTGAAAGTATCGCTGTTGAGAATGTTGTTTTTCAACCGCTCTCCTCCTTACATTCTTTCTGTCAGTATACCAGTTTCTACTAGGAAAATCAAACAAAATACCGCCATTCATCAATGGTTACAGGCTTTTTATGATACAATGCACATGATGGAGGTACATAGGATGAAATGCAGTATTTTTCCTTTGGATACATTAAAATCTTACAAATATTCGGTGGTCTTGTCATTTTATCAAGGCAAATTATTATTAAGCAGGCACAGGCAGCGATCAACTTGGGAAACCCAAGGCGGGCATATAGAGCCGGGAGAAATGCCCCTGCAAGCTGCAGCCAGGGAGCTTGAGGAAGAATCAGGAGCAATAAGGTATCGTATTACCCCGCTGTGCGATTATGCAGCCGGGGAGGAGGGATCAATGGCCAACGGAATGGTTTATATAGCCCAAATAGAAGAATTGGGGGCAATTCCTGATTATGAGATGGCGGAGATATGCCTGTTTGAATATCTTCCGGAAAACCTGACCTATCCAGAAATAACGCCTTGCTTGTACAAGTATTGGCAGGAAAGACGGGATTTACACCTATAAAGAAAGAGGGTCACGCATGATAAGTGCATGACCCTCTTTGCAATGTAATTACAGTTCAAGTTTCCACAGACCATGGAGATTGCAGTACTCATACGCTGCAACAGCCTTGTCATCATGCAGGGCAAAAACGGCTTTGGGTTCTTCGCCTGGTTTGAGCATCTTGCGCTGCCCACCCTTTTCTGTTTGCAGGTAAATCCACTGAATCAGGTGGGCTTCTGTCATAGGATGAGCAACAGAACCCACCTCAACAGTTACCAAATCACCTTCCACTTTGACAACGGGCACATGCTTTTCTTTGGCCGCATCCACCGTGTTAGGGGTAAGTTCCTTCATTTTCTGGCCGCAGCAAGTCATGGGTGCACCGGAGTTATGGATCATTCCAACCAGATTGCCGCATTCTTCGCACAAAAAAAACTGCATACTGTCTACCTCCTTAATGAAAAGTTCTTTATTTATGGTAGCCGTTTGTCTGTAAAACGTCAAGAGATGAAAAAAACAAAATAAGTGTAATGAAATTTTGAAATAGTGTGATAGAATTGATCAAACGCTTTACCATTGGCATAAGGAGCTATGTATGTTGGATATAACTTCCTTGCAGCTGGGTTTACCGGAAGATATTTTGAAAAAAAAGTGGTCCGGGGATTTTAGGGGTGCATTGGATGCAATTGATGCCCGTTTGAACAAGAAACTTCCAGAAATGTTGCGCAAGCGCCTTGAATTGGAGAAGGAGATTATTCCCCGGCTTGCACGTGCTTATCCCCACAACAAGGAAAAAGCGTTGGAGATTATGCGGGGGCTGATTCCGGATTTTTCTGAAACAGAGTTTGAAACGCTGGAGAATGACAATTGGATCGATTTTTTATATGTTGACGGGGAGAAGCGTTATTTTGTGCGCTTTCACCGAACACTTTTAAAAGTCCATCCTGATATCGCCAAGCGTGCGGGAGTTCCATTGTCTCCATCTAGCCCGTTGCTGGATGATGTTATCAAAGAGATGAAGGAAAAAGGATCGCTGACTTATCATTTTCATATACGCTGTACATTTAAGATTCTTGAAAAGGGTTTTCATGAAGGCGAAACATACAAAGTGCATTTACCTTTGCCTGCATTGTCAGCGCAAACAGAGAATGTGCAAATGATAGCAGCTTCACCAACCCCTTTTTTTGTTGCAGATGAGAGACATCCTCATCGAACTGCTTATTTTGAAGCAACACTGATGGAAAATAAGCCCTTTGTGCTGGAGTATACCTATGATAATACCGTAACCTATGTGGACCTGAAAAAGGAACCTAAATCAACAATGCCTGTATATACCCGCTGCCCGGCACCTTGTGATGATGATTTGTCAGAATGTGCTCCCCATATTCTTTTCACCCCCTATATCAAGTCGCTGCTGGATGAAATTCTCTCAGGGGATGAGACTCCTCTTCAAAAGGCTAGAAAAATCTATGATTTTGTAACCACAAGGATTACGTATTCTTTTGTACGCTCTTATTTGACATTGGAAAACCATGTAGAATATACAGCAGTGAATCTAAAAGGCGACTGCGGATTGCAAGCGTTGTTGTTTATCACCCTTTGCCGTGGAGCTGGAGTACCGGCCCGTTGGCAATCAGGGCTTGCAGCAGAGCCTGATTCCATTGGCAGCCATGACTGGGCACAATTTTATGTAGCGCCTTGGGGTTGGTTGTTCTGTGACTGTTCCTATGGCGGTGCGGCATGGCGAAAGGGAAATTTGGAGCGTTGGGATTTTTATTTTGGAAATCTTGACCCCTATCGCATGGCTGCCAATGCCGCATATCAGGCAGTATTTGACCCACCTAAGAAATACCTGCGTGCAGACCCATATGACAGCCAGGATGGCGAGTGTGAAACACCATTCAGAGGGCTTATGGGCAGTGAATTTGATACGGACTATGAAATGGTTTCCTGGTCGAAGGATTGATAGCAATACATTTTGCATATAAGCACAAAACCGCCCTGAATCATCAGAGCGGTTTTGTGTTAGTGAACAGATTTGCTGTTGCAGGCACCGCAGCTGTCACAGGAGGGACATCCGACGCAGGCACAGCCCTTTTTCTTTGACCGAATCATATGATAAACGGTGTAGCCAAGGGCACCGAATACAACTATGGCAACCAGGATGGTTCCCATTCCATCAACTCCTTTCAGGAGGGACAGTTAGGCTTTGTTTCCGGCCGGCATAGCCTTATGGCCGGATTTTGTGTCAGTGTTTCTAAAAATCAGCCAGAGAATCCAGCCCATAAGGGCCAGGGCAATGATCTGCCCCACACCAAATGCCGCGCCAGCAAAGATTAAGCTGCCAAGCTGGTTTATCAGGAAAGCGCATACATAAGCCAGAACGGTTTGATATCCTATGGCGATCCAAGTCCATTTTTTATCACCCATTTCTCGGTGAATGGCACCAATGGCTGCAAAGCAGGGGGCACACAAGAGGTTGAATACCAGGAAGGAGTAGGCGGTAACCTGAGTGAAGGCCGCCTGCAGCTGGGGCCAGATTTCCGCTCCATCTTCCGCCACCTCGGCAACACCGTACAGGATGCCAAAGGTGCCAACCACATTTTCCTTGGCAGTGAGGCCTACAAGTGTGGCCACGGCAGATTTCCAATCCCCCCAGCCCAGGGGTGCGAAAAGGGGGGCAATGACGTTGCCAAGGGATGCCAGAATGCTTTCTTCTTCGCCCACCATTTGGAACGTAAAGTTAAAGTTGGATAAGAACCAAATCAATGCGCTGGAGATAAAAATAATGGTACCAGCCTTGATGATAAAGTGCTTGCTGCGGTCCCACATATGGATCAACAGACCTTTAATTCGGGGCATGTGGTAGGAAGGCAGCTCCATTACAAAAGGTGCTGGATCCCCTGCAAACAACTTTGTTTTTTTGAGAATGACGCCTGAGAGAATAATGGCCGCCATACCCATAAAGTAAGCGGATGGGCCAACCCAGGAGCTTGTGGGGAACAAAGCGCCGGCAATCAGGGCGATAATGGGAAGCTTGGCGCTGCAGGGGATGAAGGTGGTTACCATTACCGTCATTCTGCGGTCCTTCTCATTTTCAATGGTACGGCTGCCCATAATAGCCGGAACGCCGCAGCCGGTGCCAATAAGGACCGGAATAAAGGATTTACCCGACATGCCGAACTTGCGGAAGATGCGGTCCATGATAAAGGCGATACGGGCCATATACCCGCTGTCCTCCAATATGGCCAAGCACAGGAATAGTACCATCATCTGAGGCAGGAAGCCCAGGACAGCCCCGACGCCTGCAATAATGCCATCCAAAATCAAGCTTTGAAGCCAGTCAGCGCAATTTATGGAAACCAACAAGTTTTCCACCAGCACCGGGATGCCTGGAATCCATACGCCATGGCTTGCTGGATCGGGCTCTTCAGCGCTCAGCGCGGCCTCAAAGTCGGACACAGCCACTGGCAAGGTATCAATAACAATGCCTTCCTCGTCTGTGATTTCCATTTGTGTGGTCAAATTGCTTTCCGCAGCCTGTGCGACAAAAGAACGGATGATTTGAGAATCAGGCTCCTCTGTTTTAAGCGTTGTTGCAATGGCAGTGGTATCGATGCCTGCTTCTGCTGCTGCTGAAAGATACGCATCCACCTTTGCCAGTTGAGATTCATAAACGCCGACAGATTCTTCATACGCCGGTGCGCCAATACCAAACAAATGCCAACCGTCGCCAAATACGCCGTCATTGGCCCAGTCGGTACCAATGGCGCCCACCGTCTGAACGGAAATGAAGTACACCAGCCACATGACGGCGGCGAAGATGGGCAGGGCCAAAAACCGGTTGGTAACCACCCTGTCGATCTTATCGCTTCCTGTCAAGCCCCCGGTGCGCTTCTTTTGAAGCACCTTTTTCATCAAGTTGGCGATAAACTGATAACGCTGGTTGGTGATGATGCTTTCGCTGTCATCATCCTCTTCTGCTTCGAGTTTTGTGATGATGCTCTCCAACATATCGATCTCTGAGTCGGAAAGGTTCAGACGCTCCAAAGCTTTTTCATCCCGCTCGAAGGCTTTGATGGCATAAAAACGCATCTGCTCCTTGGGAACCTTGCCTGTTAGCAGTTCGGATACCTCATCAAGCGCTTTTTCCACAGCAGTATCAAAGCGGTGCTTTGCTGTATGGGGTTTGTGCTGGGCCGCTGCCTCCATCGCTTTTTCCGCTGCTTCTTTGGTTCCAGTACTCTTTAAAGCACTTGTCTGAACAATGGGGCAGCCCAATGCATCAGACAGCTTAGCGATATCAATCTTATCGCCTCGCTTGGTTACCAAATCCATCATATTCAAGGCAATGACTGCAGGAATGCCTGCTTCCAAAAGTTGTGTGGTCAGGTACAAGTTGCGCTCCAGGTTGCTGGCATCCACCAAATTCAATAGCGCATCTGGTTTCTCATCTAAAATATAAGTCCGGCTGACCACTTCCTCCAAGGTGTAGGGAGAGAGGGAGTAGATGCCGGGCAGGTCTTGTATAATAACATCCTTGTGGCCTTTCAGCCGACCTTCCTTTTTCTCCACTGTAACGCCGGGCCAATTGCCAACATACTGGCTGGAGCCTGTCAGGTCGTTAAACATCGTCGTTTTTCCGCTGTTTGGGTTACCGGCCAGGGCGATTTTCATTTCGGCCATTGGAATCACGTCCTTTCTTGAAGTTAGCAATTGCTAACGCATGGTTGTAAAAAAAGAGCGCTCCGCTATGCCAAGAGAATATTCTCCGCTTCGGATTTACGGATGGAGAGCTCATACCCCCGCAGATTTACTTCAATGGGGTCGCCAAGCGGTGCCACTTTTCGAATGAGCAGTTCGGTTCCCTTGGTGATGCCCATATCCATAATACGGCGCTTTAAAGCACCTTCGCCAGTAAGTTTTTGAACGGTAACCGTTTCCCCAATGCGGGCATCCTTGAGCGTACGGGGTTTAGCCTCCATGGAAAGCCTCCTTATGCCACGTGAATTTTATTGGCCATGGCTTTACTGATAGCCACCCTGGTATCTTTGACATTAACGATTAAATTACCGGCGATTTCGGTAACGATGGTAACAGTGGCGCCGGTTACAAAGCCCAAGCTTTCCAGAAAACGCCTTGTTTCATCCTTTCCATGTACCTGGCTGATGGAAATAGGTATGCCGGCATTTGCCATGGTCAAAGGCATAGACGCTTCCTCCTTGTGATGACCCTGTTTTGATGATCGCCCTGGCCGGGCCAAACAGGTTACTGCTTTCATTGTTGGAAGTGCGGTTATGTGTTAGGATACGCTAACCTTTTTCCGCATTCTTAGTTTACTACGGCTAACTATATGTGTCAATACACCAATTGATTATTTTTTCACTTATTTATATGATATGCGAGCAATTCATAATAAAAGAGAAAACATGGCGTAGATATGAAGGGTTTATACTGCTATATGATGGAGTGCATTTGAAAAATGATACAAAAGAAGCACGGCCATTGCATTACTGACCGTGCTTATAGATGGATTATTTCATTTTCTCAGGGTCACAGCTAACTACCCCGCGTATGGCGTCCAGCGTAACAACAGCGCCGCTTTTTAATATTTTGGTAGCTTCCTTTGCGCCGATGATCACCGGGATATCCAGGCTCATGCCCGCAACGGCACCATGGCCGCTTATGCCGTCTTCCTCCAAGATCAGACCGCTGGATTTGCGAACCAACGGCAAAAGGGCATTGCTGGTTTGGGAAATGACCAGTATGTCTCCCTCCTGAAAGGTATCAAAGGCTTCCCTTTCACTTGAGCAGACACACAGCTTGGCACAGGAAGTGCGGCTGGTAACGCCACGGCCTGTGACCAGTATATGCCCTACAACCTGAATCTTCATTAGATTGGTAGTGCCGGAAACGCCAAGGGGAATACCAGTGGTGATGACCACCAGTTCTCCGGCTTGCAGATGCCCGGCTTTTTCTCCGGCCTCCACAGCGTGCTCAATCAGCTCGTCTGAATTACTTTCTTCCCCCAATAAAAGTGGGGTTACGCCCCAGGAAAGGTTCAGCTGCCGATAAACAGAGGAAGAGGTGGTACAGCCTAAAATGGGACAATTGGGCCTGTATTTGGAGATCATGCGGGCAGTACGCCCGGATTTTGTTACAGTTATGATGGCAGCAGCTTGCAAATCGTGGGCAGAGGTGCAGGTGGCATGGGAGATGGCGTTAGTGATATCAGGCATTTCCTGTAATACCCGTTCTTTAAAGCGTTTGATATAATTAATGTCGGCTTCTGCCCGCAAGGCGATTCGTGCCATGGTCCTGACGGATTCCACAGGGTATAAGCCTGCGGCTGTTTCACCGGAAAGCATGATAGCGCTTGTACCGTCGTAGATGGCGTTGGCTACGTCAGTGGCTTCGGCCCTGGTTGGGCGCGGATTTTTAATCATGGAATCTAGCATCTGTGTGGCTGTGATTACTTGCTTCCCGGCGGAATACACCTTTCGGATAATCATCTTTTGCAGAACGGGCACTTCCTCCAAGGGGATTTCTACACCCATATCACCTCGGGCTACCATAATGCCGTCAGCTACTGCAATGATCTCATCAATATTTTGAACACCCTGCATGTTTTCGATCTTGGCGATGATGTTCATGGTGGTGCAGCCTTGCTGCCTGAATACTTCACGGATATCCAAGATATCCTGAGCACACCGGGTAAAGGAAGCGGCGACAAAATCAAAGCCGTGCTCTATGCCAAAAAGAATATCCTCCCGGTCCTTCTTACTTAAAAAGGGCATGGATAAAGAAATGTTCGGAACATTTACGCCTTTTTTATTGGAGATGTTACCGCCGTTTACTACCCGGCAGCGAATTTCATCATCAGTTACATCAAGTACCGTCATTTCCACCAAGCCGTCATCAATCAGGATGGTGCTTCCTTGGGATACATCCTTGGGCAGATTCTTGTAGGTGATGGAAACATGATGTTCATCGCCAAGCTCGTCTCTTGTAGTTAGGGTGAACTCCTGGCCGGCTTTTAGGGTAACTTTGTCTGATGCAAAATCACCTAGCCGAATTTCCGGACCCTTTGTATCCAGCAAAGCAGCAATGGGCATGTCCAGTTCTTCTCTAAGTGCCTTTAGCTGTTCAAATCGTTTTAGATGATTTTCATGGGTATCATGGGAAAAATTGAAACGGGCCACATCCATGCCCGCCAGAATAATATTGCGCAGATTATCCCCTGCCACCGCAGCCGGCCCCAGGGTACAGACGATCTTCGTCTTACGCTTTTTTTGAACCATATGCATACCTCCGTCTCCGACTGCCCGGTTTCCGGCCAGTCTACAGTAATTGTATCATATTCGCAAAGCATTGAAAACTTTGATTTCGATAAACTTTTTCCCTTTGGGGATAAAAATGGAAAGAATGATGTATAAATATTGTTTCTTATTCTTGATAGATTATTCAGATGGAAGTGTAGATTTCGCCCCTGAGGGAGCGACCAGGGCTATTTGGTTTTCTTGGGTATTTGGATATTTTCTTGCTTATTAAGAGAAAGAGAAGTTTCGCCCCTGAGGGGGCGACCAGGGCTTTCCGGTCGCCCTGGACCTTCGGATATATTCTTGCTTTTTATATAGTATCGCCCCTGAGGGGGCGACCAGGGATTTTGGGTTGTCCACAGTTTCGCCCCTGAGGGTAAACTGGGGCTTTTTGGTTGCTCTGGACCTTCGAATGCATTCTCCATATTTTAGGCAATGCATCCACCTTAGCT
>JAEYQQ010000004.1 GCA_023409955.1 Bacillota bacterium
CAGGCTTTGCTGTTACCCATGTATGGGCCAGGGAAAGTGCGCGAAAGTTCAAGAGTACGATGATGTTGATACGATCCATGACGCAGTATTTTCATAAGTGGGGCTGGAAGATTTAAAGAAATTAAAAAAGCTGCCTAAAGGTGTTCCTTCAGTCAGCCCGCAGGAGTTAAATTCCTACGAAAACCACCGCGCATATCGCTGGTTTTCGATCTGAAATTTACCCTCCAATGCCTACCAGGAGGTTTTTGATAGTCTGCGCAGGAGATGATCTCCTGCGTTTTTTATATCTCCATTCGAACCATTTTGTAATATGTTCTGGCAGTAGCGGAGTATACCGTGGCATACAATAAAGCAAATATTCCGGCAGTAACAAAGATGCTTAAGGCAATCAGCTGCGTATCCCATAGGCCAAACATGGAGAGCATTTGTGTCATCATATGCAGGGCCCCCCAAGTGTGCAGTATGGCTGCAATAATTGGCAGAATAAAGACCATGAGTATTTGCTTACGAACCGTTCTTTTTACTTCATCTTTGTCCATACCAACCTTTTGCAAAATGATAAAGCGTTCATGATCCATATAACCTTCTGAGACTTGCTTAAAGTAGATAATCAGTGTGGTAGCCATTAAGAACAACAGCCCTAGAAAAACGCCAAGGAATAGAAAGCCGCCGAATAATGCATACTCTTCGCTGCGAATGTTGTTGATGTCGGAATAAGAGAATTCTTCTACTTCTTTGCTGAGGCTATCCCGAACCGATTTGCCATGGGCAGCAAGTGCTTCGGCTGGCCCGTCGGCACTCCACCAAAATCCTTGTTCCAGATGCAGGCTGCCTTCGGAGCCCTTTATACTTTTGATAACATTTAAAGCAGTTTGATGATCGCTAACGACAAGAATCAATGGGGGATCCATGCCCTTGCTGCCTTTTTGCGCAAGGGGAAAGTGATCCAGATTTTTCTTGATTTCTAATTCGATGGTTCCTGCTGTAATTCTGTTTGCGGGCTTAACATCCCGTGCTTCAAAAATCAATGCCTCACCGCTCACTAGACTTTCATTGGAGTTTGTCATGCGATTATACTCGGACAGGGGAAATACTTTTAATGTCCAAATGTTTTTGAGCTTTTGAGACGATTTGGTATCATCGGGCTGCAGGGCTCTGAGTGTATTACCTTCACGATACACAGCAGTTTCTGTAAAGCTGCCTGTATGGTATTGGGTTATGCTAACCCCATGCACGGATGCCTGCTGATGGATAATCTGCTCTGTTATCGTATCATCCAACAATCCATCTTGGTATGTAATCATGTAATCTGTTGGGTTGCTCTCCCTTAGCATAGCTTCCTGGCCAATATACAATGCTACTGTGGTGCCAATGGTTATAATGGCCATGGTGCTTAATATACAGATGCTGGCTAAGCCGGCGGCATTTTGCTTCATACGGTAGATCATGCCGGAGACGGAGATGAAGTTGCGTGGCTTATAGTAAAAGCCTTTTTTGTGGCGCAGCATTTTCAAGAATGCAATGCTCCCTGCGGTAAACAAGGCATAGGTCCCCATGATAACCAGCAGGACGGCAAGGAAAAAGGTAAACAAGGCCATCATGGGATTATCGACGGTGTTTGCCAGGATGTAACCTGCAGCCATGGAGATAACACCGACCATGGCCAGCAGCCAACGGGTTTTGGGTTCCTTTTCACCCTTTTGCTGGCCCTTTAGCAGATTGACAGGGCTAGATAGATGCACTTGCAAGCGGTTATATAGCAGTAACAGAAAAAATACAGCGGCAAACAGGCCGACGGTCAGGAGCAGGGGCCAAGGCGTTACTTCAAACACGATGGGGGTAGGCACCCGCATCAGCGCCTGGATTATTAAGAACATCAGCTTGCTCAGTGCTATGCCAAGCCCGATACCGCAAAGCAGGCTTAATAGGAGTAGCATGACGGTTTCATGAAAAAGAATCCGGGCTATGTGCTTTTTTTCAAGGCCTAAGATTGCGTAAAGTCCCAGTTCCTTCTTTCTGCGCTTGATTAAAAAGCTGTTAGCATAAAACAGGAATGCAAAGGCAAAGATGGAAACAACAATAGCGCCAAGAACCATCATAACTTGCATTGCGCCAGCCCCACGAAGGCTTTTGATCCCATCATTCAGGGCGATCATGCAAAACGTATAGAATATAAAAATGGTACATACGGTGCTCAAAAAAAACGAGACATAGGTCTGCCTGTTTTTCCAGAGGTTGGCTGTAGCCAAACGCAGGTACAAAAAACGTTTACGCACCCAGCTCACCCCCGGCAGATAGAACGGTAAGGGCGGAGATGATTTTCTGGAAAAAAGAATCCTGCTCCATGTCGCCCCGGTACATTTGATGATAAACCCTGCCGTCCCTAATGAACATGACCCGGCCGGCATAGCTGGCGGCTTGAGCACTGTGGGTGACCATTAAGATGGTTTGACCCCTTTGGTGTACGGCGGCGAAGGTTTTCAAAAGGTTTTGTGATGCCTTGGAATCAAGCGCACCGGTAGGCTCATCAGCCAGCACCAGCTTGGGAGATGTGATCAGCGCCCTAGCCACGGCTACACGCTGCTTCTGGCCGCCGGATATCTCATAGGGGAATTTGGGTAAAAGGTCCGATATGCGAAGAATGTCGGCCACGGCAATGAGCTTGGGTTCCATTTCTTTATAGCTTTTGCCTGCCAGCACCAGCGGCAGCAGAATGTTGTCACGCACAGAAAATGTATCCAGCAGATTAAAATCTTGAAATACGAAACCCAAATTGTCACGCCTAAAGGCAGATAGCTGCTTATCCTTAATCTGCCCCATATCTTTACCTTCCAGCAGCACCTGGCCTTCGGTAGGTTTATCCAGTGCGGCAAGAATGTTCAGCAAGGTGGTTTTGCCAGACCCGGATTCGCCCATGATGGCAACAAACTCGCCATTGTCAATGCTGAAGCTGGCGTCGGTGAGGGCTTCCACCTTCTGGCCGCCTAATAAGGTTGTATAGATTTTCTTTACGTGGATAACGTCAAGTAAAGGCATGCAATAATCCTCCCAATGGTTGATAGCGTTTTTGACCGCTGATACAGTATAGCGCAGGACAAAAGCCGATGCCTTGACGCACCCTTACAAATCAGGCCGTTAATCTTACATTTTTGCAATATAACTTCCTTTTTTATCTAAAATGAATCAATAGATCTCCAATGGAATATCGGACACGTCAATCAGCACAGTGGTGCCCCGTCCAACTTCGGACTGGATGGATAGCCTATGACCCAGCCGTTTGGCAACCTCGCTGGCCAGATAAAGCCCGATGCCTGTAGCTCGTTGGTCAACACGACCATTGTGCCCTGTAAAGCCTTTATCAAATACCCTTGGTAGGTCTTCTTTGGGTATGCCCACGCCGCTGTCGGCAATGGCCAGAACTGTGCCGTCTTGAATTAAAATGCGGACGCTTCCCTTTTCCGTATACTTTATCGCATTGGAGAGGATCTGCTCCAAAAGCACCAAGAACCATTTTTCATCCGTCAATGCTTGCATGTCAAAAGGGGAAAGCTCCACTGCGATTTTCTTATGAATAAATAGCAGTGCATACTTCTTCACAGCCTTTTTGACGAGGGATTGAAGATCGTAACGGTTTATGTTCAGGTCATCCGTTTGGTTGCTAATTCGCAAGTATTGCAGCGCCATTTCCGCATAACGCTCGGTTTTGAACAGTTCTTCCTCCCATTGGCTGCCAAGAGGCGTTTCGCTGCTTTGTAAAAGCAGCCGCATGGCTGATATGGGGGTTTTGATTTGATGCATCCACAGCGTATAGTAATCTTCGCGCTCCTTCATGCGCTTGGTCTGCTCATTTTTCTCCCTCAGCCGCAATTGTCCCTGCTGCTCTATGAGCGACAAGTAGATGCTTTCTATCTGGGTCTGTGGCGCGGGAAGGCCAGCAGGCAGCGTTTCCAAATGTTGATGGCCAGCTTGCGCTTGGCGGCAGCGCACCGCATGGTGTGATATGGATACAAGTGCGGAAATCAATAGAAAAATACCGCTAAGCATCAGTGCGTACCATAGGGGTTCCATGTCAAGATGGGATAGGGAACCGACCAGTAGGAACAGGCTGGCAGTAACTACATACAAAAAAAACGCGCCTGCCTTTTCTTTCAGGAAAGACGCGATCACTAACCATGTGGATGTTTTCTTCATAATTGCTCCTCCACCAGATACCCCATGCCCTTTTTGGTGGTGATGAAATCATTAAGCCCTGCATCCTCCAGCTTTTTTCGGAGCCGGGCTACATTCACAGTCAAGGTATTATCGTCAATAAACTCATCGCTGTCCCAAAGCTTTTGAATTAAGGCGTCACGGCTGACAGCGCTGCCCTTGTTCTCCAGAAGCATTTGCATAATCCTGGCTTCGTTGCGGGTCAGGTCGATCTTCTGCCCGGCATAATGAAGGGTGCCATCGCCAACGTGGAATACGGCATCCCTGTGGACCAGCGTATTGAGATGCCCCCCGAATTCGTAGCTCCGGCGCAGTAAAGCCTGGACTTTAGCTACCAGTACAGAAAGGTCAAAGGGCTTGGTAACATAGTCATCTCCCCCCATGGAAATGGCCATCACAATGTCCATGTTTTCGGTATGGGAGGATAAAAAGAGGATTGGTACCCGGGATAGCTTGCGAATCTCCCCGCACCAGTAAAACCCATTGTATCTGGGCAGGGATATATCCATTAGCACCAAATGCGGCTCTTCTTTTTGAAATTGGTCCAGTACGGCAGAAAAGTCCTGAACACTAGAAGCATAATAGCCCCACTTGCCAAGATGGTTTTGTAAAACGCCTGCGATGGTGCTGTCATCTTCCACGATCATGATATTGTATGCGGCCATATTCTTCCCTCCCTGGGAATTATAGCATAGCGGCGCAGCATTGGAAAGAAGGCGGAAAATGCCGCACTGTCAGTTGTTATTGCTTTTCATCCCGCCGAAAGTCCCTGGGGGTCAGGCCGGTGTTCTTCTTAAAGAGATAGCTGAAGTAATGGGGATCGTTATAGCCCACCTGGTAAGCAATATCGGATGAGCGCAGGCTGGTGGTGCGCAAAAGCTCCTTGGCGCGGCTTAAGCGCAAGCCAGTCAAATACTCCGTGAATGTGATGCCCATCTCCTGCGAAAATACGGTGCAGAAATGATTGTTGCTCAGCGCTACATGCCTGGCCACTTCGTGCAGGCTGATGCCCGGGTTTTGGTAATGCTCATTCAAATATGCCTGGGCCCGCCGAATGACCAAGCCGTACCGGGTAGCGCTTTGCTGATCACGAAAGGCAATGGCCTTGGATAATATCCTGCGGACCAGCGGAAGTACATCATCAACGGTGATCAAGCTTTCATCAAGGTTTTGGTGGGCAAGCTCCGGCATAACGTCCTGTGGGATGCCGCCATTTTCCTTGATGATGCGGGAGGCAGCCAGCATGATCTCAACATATACATAATTGGCCATCATACTGGAACGCATGGCCACGTCCCCCAAGGAGCTTACATAGTGGCTGAGGATTTCCTCTACATCCGCCTGGGTGGCATATTGCAGCTGTTCGCCGATGGGCACCACATCCAGGTTCAAAAGGGACAGACCGGGGGCAATGCCAACATCATGAATACCCATGATGCGCCTTTGGCTGTTTTCGCCTTGAAAGGAATCCATGGTGCGCTGCACCGCCTGGGCGGTTGAAAGCGAATCGCGCACTTCCCAAAGGTCTTTCACGGCTGAACCAATGCTTAATTGCATGGGGATGCCAAGGGCCTGTTCAATGCCGTATTGGACGGCTTGGGCAAAGCCATAGGCTCGCTCCTCCAGGTCACTATCACTGTCGCCCAGTACCAGCAGCACTGGGCAGCCCCCTACCTCGCACATATATACCGCGCCTGCGCTGCCATCACACAAGCGCTGTAGCGTACCCAGTACGGCAAGGGATTCTTCATAGCGTTTGTCGGTATAGCCTGGCGATACCAGTATTGCCAGATACCGTTTGGCATAAAGGGCCATGTGCAGCCTTCGGGAGCGGTCCATCAGCTCGGAAATGGTATCCTTGCTGGTGGCTGAGGTAAACAGCTCCCGCAGAAGCTTTTCCTTGATAAAGCGGCTGCTGGAGGCGAACTGCTCTTTAAGGGACTTTATATCGGCCTGTTGTTTCTTATCTTCCTGAATCCGCTCTCCAATGCGTGACAAGGTCTCCAAAAGTTCCTGGGCGTTGACTGGTTTAAGTAAGTATTCCTTAACGCCTAGGGAAATGGCCTCCTTGGCGTAAGCAAAATCATCGTAGCCGCTTAAAATCACCACCTGGATCCAGGGCATGGTGTGGGCTACGTGGCGGCAAAGAGCAAGGCCGTCCATAAAGGGCATTTTAATATCAGTAATGAGGATATCTGGCTTGATATCCTGGATCATATTCAGGGCGATCTCTCCGTCTGGTGCTTCCCCTGCCAATATAAATTCTGTTTGCTCCCAGGGGAAGTTGTTGCGTATCCCCTCTCGGATAACAATCTCATCATCTGCCAAAAAAACTTTATACATAAGCTTACCTCCTGATGGGTACGCAAAAGGATACGGTTGTTCCCAATGGACTGCTTTCAATGGTCAGGCCCCTTGGCGGGCTATAATACAGACGCAGGCGCATGTTCACATTGTACAAGCCGTACCCGGCAGTCTCATTGCAGAGTACATCCCCTTGTGTCAGGCAGGTGCGGATCTCCCAAAGCCGCTGATCCGTCATGCCGGCACCGTCATCCTTCACCTTGATATGTATCAGTTCGTCTTCCTGCCAGGCCTTGATTTCCACACGGCCACGGCCCCGGCGGTGCTTGATGCCATGATAGATGGCGTTTTCCACCAGGGGCTGGATTACCAGCTTCAGTATTTGATATTCAAAAAGAGATTCGGGGATATCGATGTGGTAGTCCAGAATGTCTCGGTACCTGATTTTTTGTATGGTCAGGTATCCCTGCAAATGGTTAACCTCCTGGGAAAGGGGGATCCAATCCCGTCCCTGGCTTAAAGAAATGCGGTAGAAATCGGAAAGGGCTTGGGTGATCTGTATGACTTCTGCCGTGCGCCTGGCTTCCGCCAGCCAGACAATGGCATCCAATGTGTTGTATAAAAAGTGGGGAGCAATTTGGGCTTGCAGGGATTTAAGCTCGCTCCTTTTTAAGTTTTCCTGCTCCCGCTTATTCTCCTCAATCAGGTCAGACAGCTTACCTGCCATGATGTTCAGACTGGCGGTAAGAGGCTGCAACTCCTCTACCTCTGCGATGGGTGCCCGGGCTAAAAGATTGCCCCCAGCCAGGCTGCCTGCAAACTCCTCCAGTAGGGCAATGGGCTGCCGGATGGTTTGTCCCAGGGAGGTTTGAGCCAGCATGGCGAAAAGCACCGTCAATAACAGCAGCACCGCTTCTGCGGCCAGTATGAGTCCCAGCATGTTTTGCAGATGGGTGCTGGTTTCAGTAGCGGCACTGATTTCCAGTGCGATAAAATCCTCCAGCATGTCGCCCACTAAGGCAGCCACGCTGCGGACCACCTCCAGCGTTACCTCGATATCCTCCACCTTTGCGCCGGATTCTATCTGCCGGCCCATGTGGTCTACATAATCCTTCAAGGTATTCATGGTACGCCGGGCCAGCGTCAATTCCATGGGGTTGCTGGTAACGCTGGAGGCCATCAGGCTATCCAATTCTTCGTTGATCTCTTGGATCAATGTATAATGAATGCCTTCCTGAAACGTTTTCCGGCCGGCAACGACACTCCATAACTCATCCTTGATTTGATCCTCCACCAGGGGCTTTAGTGAGGATACCCGTTTGATCTGGCTGATGACATCATGGTAACGGAAGGCATAATTGGCCATAACGGCAATGCTGGCAATGAGGGGGATGATCATCAGGCCCATGATGATGATGTAGGATAGCTTCAGCCGTTTGCCGATGCTGCCAAATACGTGCAGCCGTTTTAAACTGCTCTCTAGCTGGCTGCTCATATCAATAACCTCTTGGCGGCAGGCTGTCCAGGTTTTTGTCGAACTCGGTAAATACTGTTTCAACAGAATAGGTGTTGCGTGCTATGGACTCACCGGCGGCCAACTTTTTCGTAAGCTCCATCACGACATCCCCAAGAAGAGGAGTGCACTCCACCACACAGTTGATTTTTCCTTCCTTCAAAAGGTCAATGGCTTTTTGCTCTCCGTCCACGGTAATGATAATAATGTCCTTGCCTGGTATAAGTCCTGCAGCTTCAATGGCCTGTATGGCCCCCAGGGTCATGGAATCGTTATGTGAATATAAAACATCGATATCATGGTGATTTTGCAATAAGGATTCCATGCATTCCCGGCCTTTGGACAGCAAAAAATCCCCTGAGATGCTTTCCAGGATTACATACTTTTCATCATTTCCCAATACATCCCGAAAGCCGGAGCCGCGCTGTCGCATGGGGGTGGAATCCTCTGTGCCTGCGATTTCCACAATACGTACGTGATCCATACCTGCGGCTTTCTTTTGCAAATACAGGCCTGCAGACCGGCCTTCCTCATAAAAATCCGAGCCGATAAAGCCTGTATACAGGCTTTCATCCTCTGTTTTGATCAGTCGGTCTACCAGCAAAACGGGGATGCCTGCTTCCTTGGCCTCCCGAAGTACGTTGTCCCAGCCGTCTTCCACAATGGGAGAAAAGGCGATGACATCCACCTGATAGGCAATAAAGGAGCGGATGGCCTTGATCTGTTTCTCCTGACTTTGCTCAGCATTTTCAAACATCAGCTGGATTCCGGCTTGTTGGGCAGCATTTTTGATGGATTCGCTGTTGCCAATGCGCCAAGCGCTTTCCGAGCCCAATTGCGCATAGCCCAGTAAAACTGCATTGTCGGCTGCAGTTGGTACTGTTGCTGTAGGGGTACAGGCATTGAACAAGGGAAGAAGCATGAAAACAAGCGCTGTGCAAAGCTTTTTTCGCATACGGTTGCCCCCTGTCACGGCTATGAATTTGTAGACAATTAAAGATGGATACATTATACAGAAATATACAAAAGTTTGCAATCAAAAAGGGAGCCCGGATTGTGTCCGGACTCCCTTTGAGTGATATGCTTACTTTAGCTTCCAAACCACATCATTCCAGAGCAGTTCCTTGGATAGTTCAGCAATGGTGGTATCCTTGTTGATGTGAATGAACTCGATGCCCAGCATCTCGCAGAAGTCCCGCAAATATTCTGCATCCAATTGATAGCTAAGCACCGTATGGTGGGCGCCGCCTGCTAAGATCCAGGCTTCGGCAGAGGTGGAAAGGTCGGGCAGGGGCTTCCACATAACCTGGGCCACGGGCAGTTTGGGCATGGGCTGATAGGGGCTTTTTGCCTCAATGTCATTTACGATCATGCGGAAACGGTCACCCATGTCAACCAGGGTGGCTACGATGGCCGGACCGTCGCCGGTGGCAAAGGTCAACCGGGCTGGAGGCTCTCTATCGCCGATATTCATGACATGCACTTCAATGCTGGGGCGGTTGGCGGCGATGTCCGGATCCACTTCCAGCATGTGGGCGCCCAGGATGCCTTCGTTATCTGGGTCCATATGGTAGGAGTAATCCTCCATAAAAGCGGTACCGCCAGGCAGCCCCTGGGCCATCACCTTCATGATACGGGTCAGGGCAGATATTTTCCAATCGCCTTCTGCGCCGAACCCAAAACCGTCCTTCATGAGGTTCTGTGTGGCAAGGCCTGGGAGCTGGCGCAATTCCTGCAGGTCCTGGAAAGTGTCGGTATAGGCTTTAAAGCCGCCTTCATCCAGGAAAGCCCGTAGGGCAACTTCTTGTTTGGCCTGATAGCGCACAGCCTCGATGTTATCGGTCTTGATATCATACTTCTTTTTGTATTCTTCCATCTTGGCATCCACCTGGGCCTCGGTGACTTTATTCATCCTGGCGATGAGGTCGCCGATACCATAGGTGTTTACGGACCAACCCAGCTTGATTTCGGCTTCCACCTTGTCGCCTTCGGTAACGGCTACATCGCGCATGTTGTCGCCAAAGCGGCAGACTTTCAAGCTGCGGGATTCATGTACGCCGATGGCGGAGCGCATCCAGCGGCCCATGCGTGTGCGGACCTTTGCATCTTCCCAGTGGCCTGCAATTACCTTACGCGGCAGGCGCAGGCGGGCACCGATGAAGCCATGCTCACGATCACCATGGGCGGACTGGTTGGTATTCATGAAATCCATATCGATTTCATTCCAGGGGATGTCCCGGTTAAACTGGGTGTTCAGGTGCAGATAGGGCTTTTGCAGGCGGGTGAGGCCGGCAATCCACATTTTGCTGGGGGAGAAGGTGTGCATCCAGGCGATAATACCGGCGCATGCTGGCGTGTTATTGGCATCCTGAATGACTTTTTGTATGGATGCGGCATCCAGCACAGCGCCTTTGAAGACCACTGTACCTACGATAGAGGCATCCGCGTTCCAGCCTTGGGTAATGACGTGGCAGTGCTGTTCCACTTCCTTGATGGTTTCGGGCCCATACAGGGATTGGGTACCTGCAATGAACCAAAATTCATATTGCTTCAAGCTCATGGGAAAACCTCCTTATGTATCTTTGTATTCGCCTTTTCTGCAACGCTGTACTTAATATGATCGATTTTATCATGATTGAAGCATTCCGTCCAGAATCAACCATCTAAACTAAAGCAAATTTTGGTGTGCAAGTGCCTGGTTACATTGACAGGAAGGCAGGCTGGAAGTAGAATGGAAAAAAGAAGCAGACAACATAGCGAAGCGTTGGTTCTAGTTATTAAAAGAGAGATTTGCTTACTTATATATTAATGGAGGACAAAGTATGCTTACCGGCAATGACGTCTTGAAGATCCGCCATTTTGTTTACCGAAATGCAAGGCCTATCGATTTATACCGTTGGCAGCATCATATGGAAAACACGAGTGCCCAGCAGATTTACCAAGCCTTGTCAGCCTATCAAAACCCGGATGGCGGCTTTGGCCACGCTTTGGAGGCGGATGCGTGGAACCCCCATTCCACCCCTATTCAGACAAGCACGGCTGCACATATCCTTTGGGACAATGGCCTTTTGGAAAAAAATCATCCTCTTGTATGGGGGATTTTACAGTACCTGGACAGTGGCAAAGACATGGCGGAACACCGGTGGCTTAATATTGTTCCCAGCAATAATGATTACCCTCATGCGCCGTGGTGGGAGATGGAATCTGTCAGCACCAGCCACAGTGAGTTTAATCCCACAGCAATCCTTGCCGGGGCTGGGCTTTATTTTGCACCGGAACGATCATCGTTGTTTGTGCGGTGCAAAAAGATTGCAGGGGAGCTGATTGCAGCTTTTTTGTCTGCGCCAGAAATTTCTATGCACTCCCTGTTGTGTGTGGAATCGCTGATGAACTGGATTAAAAAAGCAGGGCTTATTAGCATGTTCCCCATGGAGGATTTGGAAGCGCAGGTGCTTGTTCAGGAAAACAGGCTGATGCAATCAGACAAGGACAAGTGGGATGGGTATGCTTGCAGGCCTTCGGAGTTTATCCATACCCCGCAGCATCCTTTATATGCACAGAATAAAGAACTGGTGGAGCGTGAGCTTGATTGGCTGGAGGAAAAGCGCAATGCCGATGGGGTTTGGGAAATCACCTGGAGCTGGGCAGGGTATGATAAAGCCTTTGCCATTAGCGAAAACTGGTGGAAGGTTGACATTGCAATTAGGAACATGCGTTATTTAAAGGCCTTTGGGCGATTACAGGCACATATGCATAAGTTTAGGGGGAACGAATATGACCTTTGACGTTATTGATAACTATCAAGACTTCTGTATCCAATTGCGGCAGGCGGGTTTTGCCATAGCAGCAGATAACGATGAAGGAATCTTCTCGCTTTCATCGCTGTTTTCAAACAGTATCCAATGGCATACAGGTGATCCGCAAACCGATCCCTGGGCTTGGCGAATGCGTGTTTTAGAGGAAGAAACTGATATTGGTTATGGGAAGCTTTTTTTCCATAAAGGCGGATTTATGACCAGGGAATGGGCACCGTATTTTCTATGTGCAAAGCGGCGGCATGAAAACTACCAGCAGATATACCAGCAGGGGCGGCTGGGATACTTGGAAAAGAGCATATGCCAGTTTGTTGCTCAGGAAGGCGAGGCTGCCCTGCATGAGATCAAAGCAGCGGTTGGTGCAAAAGGAATGGAAGCTGCATTGGCCCGGTTACAAACTGGCATGTTTTTAACGATCTGTGGCCAAAAGCAAAAGCTTTCAAAGGAGAATGTTCCCTATGGCTGGCCTGCTACCACATTTCAACTAACCGAAGCATTTTGGGGGAAGGATGTAGTAAAGGCGGCAGCAGCCATATCGGTGCAGGAGGCATGTGACAAAATTCGGGAGAGGATTTATGAACTAAATCCTGCTGCAGATAAAAAAGCAGTAGAGCGTTTATTACGCTAATAGCATTTCTATTGTCATTTACTGAGGAAGTGGCGAATTTCGCCATATCTTCGGTAAAAAAGATATTGACAGACCGACATGCATGTGATAGAATTTTATCCTGTCAGCAAGAGCGGGATCCTTGTTGCATGGGTCGCCAACTACGGTATGCGCCTGTAGCTCAGTTGGATAGAGCAACGGCCTTCTAAGCCGTGGGTCAGGGGTTCGAATCCCTTCAGGCGCGCCAGTTATGTGGTGGGTATAGTT
>JAEYQQ010000028.1 GCA_023409955.1 Bacillota bacterium
GGAAACATTTGAAAGACTTGACTTTATGCTTCGTTTACTTCGCCGTAGGTTGGGTCAGCGTCGCCCAGTCCAGGTTATCCCAGTCGGGTTCAGGATTGGGTGTGCCCATATCGGCCCAGTAGAAACCCAAATTGGTCATGATATTCGTCCACTCGCTGGAGTGTGCGCTAACATAAGCATAATACTTCATATCGGTTCCGCTCACCATTTCCTGGGCGCAGTTCTTCAGCGTGTAAATCGCGGGAACTTCATCATACAGCATGCCAGCAGCAACGGTGTTGCAGGGGTAGGAGTCGAATTCTTCTCCCCACGCAGCCTGTACTTCAGCAGAACCAAACCATTGCGCAAACGCCTTCACGGCTTCCGTTTCCTTATCGCTACGTTCCTCACGGTTGAGGATACCAATGTACTCTGCGATATAGTAGGAACCGTCTTTGATATCAACCAGCGCCCAGTTTTCAGGTTCCAGCGTGCCTTTGAGTGGCGTGGCGGAGCCTTCGGCAGCGGCGTCGATCTGGCCATACAGTGAGGATGAGTAGAATGTAGAAACCTGCACTGTACCTTTGTTCAGCGGGTCAAAGCCGTAGTTATCACCTGTAAAATTGCCGTTAGCGCAGTATTGCCAGAGGGTCTTCCAACCGTCGATGGAAATACCACCGGCGGGGCTGTTCGGGTCTACAAAGGGGAAGAGCATCGCAGAGTTGATGTTGGCATTCGTGGTGCCACCAACTTTGCCTTGACGATACCAAGTGTAGCCGCTGTTAACAACGTCTGCCCAATGGTCAAAAGCCAACTTTTCACCCTTAGTTCCCAGATCGTCCGTACGGTAGAGCATCAAAACATTCTGGATAACCAGGCCATAGGCCTTGCCATCGTACTTGTACTGGCCCACTTCCTCGGCCCAGCTCGGCGTCCAGTCGGCCAGAACAAGATTCTCATACTTTCCTTCAATGACTTGGCTCCAACGGGTTTCATTCAAACCAAAGAGGATGTCGCCGTCCTTTTTCTCATTGGCAGCCTGGATAGCGGCTGTATCACCGGAGATAACGGTGTTGTCATCCATAGAGATGGTGAAACCAGCATTTTTGGCTTCGTTTACGAGCCAGGTAGCTCTCTCTGTAGAGTTGGAGTTGGAATAGATGCGGATTGTGTAACCAGAATAGTCTTCAGCGACAGCAGCAGGTACCATTGATAAAACCAACATTAGCGCCAGCAGAAAAGAAAGAGACCTTTTCATTACGTTCCCTCCTATTATTTGGCTATTGATACCTTTTTTCTTATCATTATTCTAGCAGATTGGAAGGGGAATGTAAATCACTTTGAATAATTGCAATCATCACATGTATAGTCAGGATCGACAATCGGTAAAGAAACCCATTCTTTTATTTGCTCACCATAAATACTCTTACCTGAAAAGCCTGGCTTCATCGGTCATGTAGCATAGCATGAGCCTGATCACCCGACAAGGACAATACAATGGAAAAACTATATCGAAGCCAACAAGAATATTTGGCAGCCCGTCATTGATGATCTGAACGCTGAATTCTTTGGCAGGTAAGACTTTTCTCACTTATGCACCTGCGTGCAATAGCATGCAGGTGCATAGGTTAATTATGGTTCCTGTTTGCATAAGAAGGGGGAACCTGGGGTGGAAAAAACGTTTCACGTCGTTATAATTGATGACAATCCCTGGGCCATTGCGGATATTCGCCAGACGTTCAATTTTGAGAGCTGGTCTTTTTTCGTTACAGGAGAATTCCGCAGCGCCGAAAGTGCCCTACCCTTTATCCTGCAAACCCATCCCGATCTGATTTTTACGGATATTCGTATGGAAAAAATGAGCGGTCTGGATCTATCCAAGGTACTGCGAGAAAAGGACATAAAATCGCTGATTGTGCTCATCAGTGGGTATGAGCAATTTGACTACGCTCAACTGGCATTAAGATACGATATATTTGATTATTTGTTAAAACCTTTGGATGATACCCTAACCAAGGAACTGATGCAGCGTATTCAAAAACGATTGAAAGAGCAATACCCGCGTCCCGGTGTGGGGACACAGAATAATGCGTTGGACGCTGCCATTGCATATATTGAACAGCATTACATGCATGATATTTCTCTGAACGATGTTGCAGAGCGAATATTTATTAACAAAAACTATTTATCCGAATTATTTTCCAAAAAAATAGGCATTACCTTTTCCCAGTATAAAAATAGCGTAAGAATCAGACATGCCTGTGAAATGATGGATCATGGATATTCGAATATGACAGAAATCTCCATTGCAGTGGGTTTTGACAATTCCAGTCGCTTTTCTAAAGTATTCCGGCAACATATTGGCATGAACCCCCAGGAATATCGTCGCGGACAAATAAACGAAAAGAAATAATCAATGCAATATTTTGAGAGTGTTGATTGCTCGCTATGATTATATGATTGTGAAATACCGGTAGCGGATAAGCGATTAGCACAACATAATCTTGCTATACCATCGATGTGAACGGTTGTATTCTTTTTGACATTTCTGCTATCAAAAAGATATCCAAAATAGAAAAAAACCGATGCCAAGCATCGGTGAAAACTTTAGTTTATCAAGATTTTTTAGCTCATGCTGGACATTCAATATCAGCGTCATCACACCTCCATCACCTTTGGAGTGCAGCGCTCCCAGCCACCTTGTCAAGGACAAGCTTCAGCATGCGGCGATGGCTACTGGGCGTCATCCACTAATGTACTGCATTAACCTTGTGCGGTAGAGCATAAGTAACCAATATGTCTATCACTTTTGATATACCATATCCTCTGGTCTTACGAGCAGGTCGAACTCATCTTCATCCAGCAAGTTCAGCTGGACAGCAGCCTCCTTCAAAGACAGATTTTCGTCATAGGCCAGCCGCGCGATTTTCGCTGCGCTATCATAGCCAATCCTGGTGCTAAGCCCTGTGGCCAGCATAAGGGAACGGTGCAAATTTTCTCGTATCCGCTCTTCGTTAGGCTTTATACCCCGTATACAGTTCTTTTCAAAGCTGTCCATTGCGGCTGCTAGCAAGTCGGCAGACTGCAAAAAGCAGTCGATGATAACGGGCATGTACACATTCAGTTGCAATTGCCCCTGGCTCGCGGCCATGGAGACCGTCGTTTGATTGCCCATGACCCGAAGGCACACCATGGTCAGCGCTTCGCATTGCGTGGGGTTCACCTTACCAGGCATGATGGAACTTCCCGGCTCGTTTTCAGGTATAATAAGCTCGCCGATGCCACATCTGGGGCCGCTGGACAAAAGCCTGACATCGGAAGCGATTTTATGTAATCCTTCCGCCAGGGTTGCTAGCGCCCCGTGTGTAAATGAAAGCGCATTCTTGCTGGATAGGCCATAGAACTTGTTTTCCTCCGGCAAAAAGGAGATCCCGGTTTCACGGCTTATCTCCTTGCATATTGCTTCGTCAAAACCCACCGGAGCATTCAATCCCGTACCTACCGCCGTCCCTCCAATTGGAAGGCGAGACAGAAAAGGCAGCGTGGCCTCTATCATTTCCCCTGCGTTCATGATGATATGCGCCCAGCTACCGATCTCCTGCCCTAGTGTCAAAGGGACTGCATCCTGCATGTGGGTCCTGCCGATTTTGATGATGCAGTTTAACTCAGCGCTCAATTTGCCAAGCGTCTTTTGCAGCCTTTTCAGGGAGGGCAACAAATTCAGTCTGATCACCTTCATAGCTGCGATATGCATAGCAGAAGGGAAAACATCATTGGAGCTCTGGCTCTTGTTGACATCGTCATTAGGGTGTATCTTCCGGCATCTTCCCCTTTGATTCACGCCATTTGCGACAACTTCGTTCACGTTCATGTTGCTCTGCGTGCCGCTGCCCGT
>JAEYQQ010000092.1 GCA_023409955.1 Bacillota bacterium
CTGCTACATAACACTCTGTTAGATTTCCATATATCGTTTCTAAGCCATCATCATGCCGAATGCGGACAACACGTTCCTCGCCATCGCCATGAGCAACATTCATAACTTCTCCGTCAGCAGCAGCTCGAATATCCCGTGAGATGCCCAACAACCCGATATATGGTTCTTCTTCACTATATGTATGCACCACATCGCCATGAATGGGAGCGGTTACCTGGATTGCTTCATTGTTATTCCAGAATACCAGTGCAGATTCAGGTAGAAGATTGCTGACAAAAGACAGTTTCCCAAGGGTTTCGTCCAAATTCATATTGACACTGTCTTTTACTGCAGTAAACACATCTTGGGTTTGGGGAAGTGCTGCGCTTCGCACAGCTACAACAAATAACAGCAGTGCAGCAGCTACAGCTACATTGCGTGTCAGGTTCTCCACAATACTCTTTTTTGGTGTTTGAACCCACTTGATCTGTTCTTCATTTTTCGTAAGCTCTTTTTGCGGAACAGTAACAGGCCCATTCACCTGGTTTCGGCGAACCACCTGCATGGGCTTTACCTGTGCTTTAGGTAAAGGATTTTTTGACATGATATCCACTCCTCTCTGCTAAGTATATGACAGGAGTGGCGCAATTCATGAAAGACTTATTTAATTCAGACAGCCTGCTTTTTGCATATGCACAAGTGCTTTTTCAAGCGCAATTTTTCCATGTCCATAGGTCAAACCACCCTGAAGATATGCGATGAAAGGTTCACGCATGGGAGCATCTGCGCTGAGTTCTATGGAGGCACCGGAAACAAAGGTGCCGGCGGCCATGATCACTTGATTTTGATACCCAGGCATGTCCCAAGGTTCTGGAACAGCCATGCTGTCTACCGGAGAAGCGGCCTGTATCCCCTGACAAAAGGCAATCAGACGTTCAGGTGATTGCATTTCAATGGCCTGTATGATGTCTGAACGTACAGCGAAGGCAGAAGGTGTTGTCTTCAAGCCAAGCAGTTCAAATATCCGTGCTGCAAGTATGGCAGTTTTTAGTGCCTGAACGACCACATGAGGAGCCATGAACAAACCTTGGTAAAAGGGCTGGTAACTACCAGCGTAGGACCCAACTTCCTGTCCAACACCTGGGGCTGTAAGGCGTGCAGCAATGCGGTGGATGCATTTTTCCTTACCGGCTATGTATCCACCGGTAGGAGCCAGGCCACCACCTGGATTTTTTATCAGACTGCCGACGCAAACATCCGCTCCATACTCAATGGGTTCCGTTTTTTGAACGAACTCGCCGTAGCAATTGTCCACCATCAAAACTATGCCCGGGTATTTTTCATGCAAAATTTTTGCCAAGGGCGCTATATCTTGCGGATTTAGAGAATCACGCCAGGCATATCCCCGGCTTCGCTGAACCATAACAACTTTTGTGTTGGGATGAATAGCTTTTGCTATGGCGTGTAGATCAAGCTTTCCGTCATCGGTAAGTTCTACATGACTGTAAGATACATTCATTTCCTTGAGGGAACCAGGTTCATCGCCAGCTATGCCAATTACTCCATCCAATGTATCATACGGTTTACCAGAAGCAGAGAGAAGATGATCCCCCGGCAGCAATAGGCCGAATAAGCATAAAGCAAGGGCATGTGTTCCAGATGCAATGTGGGGCCTTACGATGGCGGCTTCTGCGTGAAAGATGTCAGCAAAGATAGCCTCCAGGGTATCACGACCGACATCTCCATAGCCATAGCCAGTGGTAGGAGAAAAATGGCGGGCAGCCACTTGATGTTTTTGCATGGCATCTAGAACACGTTTGGTATTGAACAATTCAACTTCTTCCATAGCGGAAAAAATTTCAGCACAGTCAGATTGAGCTTTAGTAATTAGCTTGTTAATATCCAGCATGTTATTTATCCTCTTGCGTTAATTGTAATACATCATTCACCTGTTGAATGGCTTTACTTACAAGATCGTGTGAAAGCGCATCCAGCCAATAAATCCCCTCTGTCCTACGGAACCATGTCATCTGCCTTTTTGCATAATGACGAGTACCCAGTTTGATGGCAGCTATCGCCTGGGAAAGAGATTGTTCACCACGGATTACAGGAACCAATTCTTTATAGCCCAAGCCTTGCATCGCCTGTGCGTCGGCCGTAACCCCCATTTCAAGCAGCCGTTCAACTTCCGCAGGAAGCCCTGATCGGATCATCTCGTCTACCCTGTCTTCGATGCGTTTGTAGAGCAGGTCTCTCTCCACTGTCATACCAAGGATGCACAGCTGATATGGACATTGCACATTGTCTGTTTGCTTCTGATCTGAAAATGGCCTACCAGTGAGTTCATAGACTTCCAGCGCTCTGATAATCCGGCGGATATCATTTCTGTGAAGGCGTTGCGCAGTGACAGGATCAATTTTTAAAAGCATGGAACAAAGGGTATCTACGCCATTCTCTTCCTGGGATATGGCCGTTAGCCTTTCCCTGATAGCAGGATCAGCTTGTGTGCCGCCTAGCTCCATGGATGAAGTGAGCGCTTTTAGATATAGCCCTGTCCCACCTGTCAGGATGGGAATTTTCCCTCGCTGAAGAATGTCATCAATGCATACTTTGGCTTGTCTTGCATAATCTGCCACTGAAAATGCGTCATTTGGATCAGCAATATCCAACATGTGGTGCGGTATGCCATTGCGCTCCTCAAGCGAAGGCTTTGCAGTACCGATGTTCATATGCCGGTAGATCTGCATGGAATCCATGGCGACCACTTCACCCTGAAGTTTTCGGCCAAGGGCAATGGACAGGTTGGTTTTACCGCTGGCAGTAGGGCCTGCGATAACAATCAAAGGAGGCTTATGCACGAGTGGATCTTCCTTCCGGCTATTGAATGCGCTTAAAACGCTTGTCAAGCTCCTGATGGGTGATGGAGATGACCAGTGGGCGACCATGGGGGCATGTAGGGGTTACACCTGTCTCTGTTGTTCTGCGGACCAAATCCTCGATTTCCACCTGAGGGAGACGCTCTCCCCCCTTTACCGCACGCTTACAGGCCATCTGCAAAATGGCAGTCCGCCTTTTCTCAAGGGTTGTAAGACCGCGTGTGTTCTCCAACTCGTCCAAAAGCTCCAGAAAAAAACCTTTGGCCTGAGGTTGGCCCAAAATGACAGGAACAGCGCGTATTTGGACCGTATGTCCTCCGAAGCTGTCGACTTCAAAACCAGCCTGCAAAAGCGCCTCTCGATTATCTTTAAAGGTCTCCATTTCCTTGTGCGTTAGTGAAACGACCTGAGGTAGGAGTAAGGGTTGTGCGGCTGCTTTCTGGTCATATGCTTTCATCATATGATCGAACAAAAGCCGCTCATGGGCAGCGTGTTGGTCAATCAACAGTAATTGTGTCCCGTATTCAATGAGGATATATGTTTTGAAGACTACACCAAGGATTACGAGATCGGGCTTGGCTTCTTTTTCAGGCAACACTAATATGGTATCTGACTTGTCCTGCGTTATCAGGCTGTCTGTTTTCAACTGCTCTGGCGCTTTAACAAGCGTATCTTGTGGTGAACTAACTATATGAGCCTTAGTAAAAGATGGAGCATATGTTTCCCTAAAAACATTGCCTTGCTCCCAATTTTGCGTAGGTATCACAATGGACCTATAGGCTGAGGGCATATCGGCAGCAGGCTTTGATATAACTTCTGCATTGGGCACATTTGGCGCTGGATTATCATCTAGTGAGAAAGCGGTGGGCTTTAAAGGGGCCACTAAGCTTGTTGAATTGGACAATTCGTGCTTATTCTCAGGCTTCCTTTGTATCGTTACGCTATTGGGGAAAAGTGTACCTTTTGCTTCCGGGGGGGTGAGTTCCATTTCTGGTATATTAGTGAGCGCTTCATCATGGTGCAATACATCCAGAATCAAATCACGGACAGCTTCATAAACTTCGATTTCTTTTTGAAAGCGGACTTCCATTTTGTTAGGATGCACATTCACATCCACAGCATCAAAAGCCATTTTCAAATGCAGTACACAGGTAGGAAAGTGACCTATTGTTACCCTTTCTTTACAACCCTGTTCCAATGCCTGGGCCAGTAAAGCACTTTTTAGATAACGGCCGTTGATAAAAAAAGATTGGTGACTACGTGTGCCTCTTGCGCTGTCCCCTATTCCAACATAACCTTCCATCCACAGACCCCTGGAACCACCGGATATAAAACGCATGGACTTTAGCATTTCCTTGCCGTAAATGCTGAATACGGCAGACTCTAATTTACCATCTCCTGGACTATGGTAGATGACCTTGCCCTGACTTATCAGCCGATAGGATATACCGGGGTTAGACAAAATCAAACGCATAACAAGATCAGATACCAACGCTGCCTCCGCAGCGGGCTTCTTTAAGAACTTTAAGCGAACCGGTGTGTTAAAGAATAAGTCTTTAACAACAAATGTGGTACCTTGAGGACAGGCTGCTTCCCTAATCTCCTGAATTATACCACCTTCGTTTACCACAGTAATGCCGCTGTCCTCATCCCGAACACGGGTTGTACAGGTTACTTTACTTACTGCGGCAATGGAAGCAAGGGCTTCACCACGAAAGCCCAGCGTCTCAATATGGAATAAGTCTTCTGATGATGCAATCTTACTTGTGGCATGACGCTCAAAGGCCATGCGGATTTGTGGTTGGGGGATACCGCTTCCGTTATCGGTGATGCGAAAATAGGTAATTCCCCCATCCCGTATTTCTATGGTTATGGCGCTGGCACCGGCATCCATGCTGTTTTCCACCATTTCCTTGATGGCGGCAGCAGGACGCTCCACAACCTCACCGGCAGCAATTTTGCCGATGACCTCAGGTGACAGCTTTTCTATTGGACGCATGGATACCTCCTTACAGCTTGCGTGCTTTTTCCCGCAGGCGGAACAGGTGATTGATGGCATCCATGGGCGTTAATGCCATCACATCAAGATTTTTTAATTCTTCTACAAGTTCTGTCTGGGCGAAGTTGAATAGGCCAACCTGTTGGCTGCCGGTTTTCTTTCCGTCCTCCAGTATGTTTTGGCCAATGGTGTTTTGATTGATATCTGATGCTTCCAACCGGGCTTGAATCTCATGGGCACGCATAAGCACCGGCTTCGGGATGCCCGCCAATCTGGCCACATGAATACCAAAGCTCTTATCGGCGCCACCACGGATGATTTTCCTCAAGAATATGACATCTTCCCCATGCTCCTTGACAGAAATGCAATAGTTTTGCACGCCATCCAACCTACCTTCAAGTTCGGAAAGCTCATGATAATGGGTAGCAAAAAGTGTCTTGGCACCGGCATTTTTCTTATCGCATAAGTATTCTACCACAGACCATGCAATAGAAAGACCATCGAAAGTGCTTGTTCCACGACCGATTTCATCCAGAATCACCAGGGATCTGGATGTGGCGTTTCTGATAATATGAGCTACCTCTGACATTTCCACCATGAAGGTGGATTGACCACTGGCCAGGTCATCGGATGCACCTACACGGGTAAAAATTCGATCTACAATCGGAATTGAAGCTTCTCTTGCAGGTACAAAACTGCCTATGTGCGCCATCAGTACGATCAGCGCCACTTGACGCATGTATGTACTTTTGCCAGCCATATTGGGCCCAGTGATGATCAGCATGCTCTGGCTGTCATTGTCCATGATCGTATCATTGGGGACAAAAGCGCCCTCCCGAAGGGTTTGCTCCACCACAGGATGGCGGCCATCCAATATAGTAAGCTTGCCATCCTCTGTTATCTCCGGACGTACATAGTGGTTATTGCTGGCAACCTTTGCTAGAGACACCAACGCATCCAAGGTTTTTAAGCCAAGGGCTGTTTGCTGCATTGGCTCAATCAGCGTTGCGATATGCTCACGGATGGTGACAAATAGTTCCATCTCAAGTCTCACAGATTGCTCCTGGGCACCAACTATCTTCTGCTCGATTTCCCTAAGTTCCGGAGTGACATAACGCTCGCAATTGGCCAAGGTCTGCTTGCGCATATAGCGCATAGGTACCAGCTCATAATATGATTTTGTCACTTCAATATAATAGCCAAAAACACGGTTATATTGGATTCGTAGATTCTTGATCCCTGTCTCCTGGCGCTCTCTTGTCTCCAAATCCAATACCCATTGCTTGCCGCTTGTAGCGGCCTCCCGGAGGCTGTCCAAGCGCTGGTTGTAACCTTCTCTGATGATCCCACCCTCTGTTATGGCCAATGGCGTATCAGGATGAATGGCCCGCTCAATCAAGTCAGTGAGCTCGTTCATGGGATCAAGGGTGGTTTCCAAGGTACTCATTATAGTACTATCTAAGGAGCGCATGAGCTCTTTGATGGATGGCACTTTTTTGAGAGATGCCATAAGTGCCAGGCAGTCTCTTGCGTTAATACTCTTGTAAGAAACACGGCTTAACAGGCGTTCGATGTCATATACACCGCGCAGCTCATCAGAAAGCGACATGCAAAGCACATGCTGGTTTAGCAGGGCAGAGATAGCATCCAACCGTTGATTGATTTTTTCTCTGTCTACCAGAGGTTGTTCAATCCAGCTGCGCAGCAAGCGACCACCCATAGCAGTAGATGTCTGATCCAGCAACCATAAAAGCGTACCTTTTTTTGTACGGCCCCGAAGACTTTCAGTTAGTTCCAAATTTCGCCTTGTATTCTTGTCCAGCAGCATGATTTGGGCACTTGGATAAATTTTCAGACCCGTAATG
>JAEYQQ010000137.1 GCA_023409955.1 Bacillota bacterium
TTATCATACAGCGTTGTTCGTATTGTATTTAAAATAGAAGCATACAGGTGCTTGTGGGCTTCAAGCTTATGCCTATACATGTACCGTTCAGCTGATTTGATGACCATCTCCAAAGATACATCGTCACGTTTCTTTATGGCATAACCAAGTGAAATGCTGATTTCAAGCAAATCGTCATTTCTCTTTATGCTGTGCTCAGAACAAGCATTGCGCATACGTTGGCAAATGCTTTCGGCATCATCTTCTTGTGTATTGGGCAAGAGGATGAGGAATTCATCACCGCCGATGCGGGCAACAACATCTTGTTTACGAAGACATGATTGTAAAAGCCTTGCCACTTCCTTCAGCAGCAAATCGCCTTCTGCATGACCAAAGGCATCATTCACCAGCTTCAACCCGTTAACATCGCCCATAATAATAGCCAGAGGATGGTTTTCTGGTGTATTTAGTTTGATCTTTTGCTCTTCCATATATGTTCGGTTGTACAAACCAGTAAGAGCATCGTGATATGTCAAATGAAGAATCTCTTTTTCCTTCATTTTTCGTTCCGTAATGTCCTGCATCAGCCACATGGGACATTTGGCTGCCATTTCCGGTAGTTCAAGCGATGCCAAAGTCAGATGAATCCATACGGAGCTGCTGTTAGGCCGTATATAGAAGCGGTCCATTTCAAAGGTGTTGGTTTTTCCTGTGGAGAAGTCCTCATAAGCTGCCAAACGATCGCCGATATCTTCAGACGATATGTGTAGCGGCCATTTGGTAGAATCAAGCTTTTCAATTGGGCAGCCAAGGATATTTTCTGCTACAAGATTGCAATGCATGCGCCCCTTACGGTCCTTGAACGCTACGCCCACTGGAGATTGCTCATACAACGTCCTGAATCTTGCTTCACTGAGCAGCAACTCTGTATCTGTATGGATCTGCCTAAAACGCGACCACACGATAACACATACCAGCAATGTGCAGACAGGATGTATTAATAGAATAGGCCCGCTGATTTTTAGAAGTATAGGTTCTCTTGCGGTGCTGGGCAATGATAGAAAGCAAATCAGCACCAGAACGTGTGTAATGAAGCCTATAAGATAGAATTCAAAAGCAGAAAAGCGGCTGTCAAACCCTTTGCGCATAAGGCGCAGCGATCGCCATATCAGTCCTGCTGCAGCCGAAACTGTAATGGATAATATGCCTGAGATAACACCGGTCCCTCCCAGGATGATTCGGGCGGCGATGATGATGGTCGAGGCAATGACGGTAGGAAGCCACCCAAAGAACATACCCATGGTGCTGATAAGTACGGATCTTGTATCAAATATCATTTCAGGACTAAAAGGAACGGCCGTCAGCAACAGCATGACACCGGTACAACCTCCAATAATGCCGATCCATATGTTTGCTTGTGTACCATTCTCTCTGAAAGCATCATAAACAAATGTTAATAAAATGGAGGAAATTAAGGTGATGGTGGCATTGAGCAGCATATCTTGAAAAAGCGCGATATCCATCTGGTTACCACCTTATAAGGTCATTCAATGGATGTTCCACAATTTATAATCCATCGAGCTTTTGTGTAAAAAGGAATGTATAAAACCTATGCATAACCGGCTTTAGTATACCATGCAGCATTTCTGTTTGTCATCTGCCTGTTGGCATAAAATTAGGCTTTTTGTAAATATATATCGCTTTTAGGTTCGAAAACAGCCTGATTCTGCTAAAAGCAAAATTAGGCTGTTGATATATTGCTATAGAATAACTATATGTTTATAAGGTCAAATCAGCACTACAGGTTCAGTTTCATGTCTCCATGCTTTATTAAACCCCAGCTGCGCATCAACTCGCTGGTTCCCAGGGAGATGAGAGCAGGTAGAACAATATGAAGTACCACGATTTTCACGGCTAGCAATCCAGCGCCATCAACCTGTGTCATGGCTCGCCATGTACCGATCTGCCCCACAAACCCGGAGGTGCCCATGCCGGCAAAAACGCCGGAGTTGTGCATTTGAAACAGGGTGGTGGCAAGAGGACCGACAATGGCGGATGCTAGTGTGGGCGGGATTAGGATCAGGGGATGAACAAGTATATTGGGTACCTGAAGCATGGACGTACCAATACCTTGGGCAATAAGGCCGCCTGGGCCGTTCTCACGGTAGCTGGAAACCGCAAAACCAACCATTTGGGCGCAGCACCCGGCTGTGGCGGCTCCGGCAGCCAACTGTAAGCCCAATCCCAGCTGTCCACCTTCGGGCACAGCAAATATCATGGCGCAAAGCGCTGCGGAGGAGATCGGCGCTGTCAGCACCAGGCCTACCACCACCGATACGATGATACCCATGGGAATGGGTTGCAGGAGCGTTGCTGTATCTATGAAGTTGCGAAGAAGTGTCATGATATAGTTTACACCGGGGCTGACGATAGTAGCAGTGAGGCCGCCGATTACAAGGGTGGCAGTGGGGATCAGAATAATGTCAAGCTTTGTTCTGCCGCCGATAAAGTTTCCTGCTTCAGCACCTGCTACTGCTGCAATATAACAGCCAAGTGGGCCGCTGAGCACATACCCTAAGGCTCCGGAGACAGCAGAGGTGAAGATGGCCAATGGCTTTACCTTCATGCCCCAGGCAACAGATACGCCGATGGCGGCGCCGACGACCTCCGGCATTTTCGCTGTGGCAGCTAGCTCACTGAGTATGGACAAGCCTGGAACAAAGGTACCGATTTGATCCAATATAGTACCGATAATTAAAGTGGAAAAGAGACCTAGTGCCATAGCGCTCAATGCATCCAGCCCATAACGTTTCAGAAGTCGTGCCCCAAGGGATGGTTTCTTACTTTCCTGCATAGCAATCCCCTTTCAAATTCGCTACATTATAAGACATTGCGAGAAAGGTGTAAAGGGATGAGATGCGCTTCTATTAATAAAATTCACTGCTAGTTCCACCAGTTGCAAGTGTTTTCCATTCGCTATATTGACGAGGATGGATGAAAAGGCTACAATGATTGTCAGAACGTACAAACATCAGAACATATGAGCGATTCTCTTCTTATAGGATGGATTTTGCATAGAAATTCGTATGTCTAATTATTCCCATACACATCTCATGAATAGGTTGTCGATAAGAAAATGCGGAGGGATTTCCATGAAGCGTTCAATCGTCTTGACGGCGTTCACATTTTTCGTATTGGTGTCTTTGCTTGGCACCATTCCAGGATACGGCATCACACAGGCTGCTGCGCAATCAACTGAGGAACTGGTATCCATTGGTGATACGGTCTGTTTCGGCTTGTATCAACCGGATGATGTCAGTGATAGCGAGGCTGCTCCTATCGAGTGGATTGTTCTGGACCGGCTAGATGGCAAGCTGCTTTTGATATCAAAGGATGGGATTGAGACAGGGCCTTACAATAGCGAAAAGGTAAGGGTCACCTGGGCTGAATCCTCCTTAAGAACCTGGCTGAATTTTGATTTTGTGCTGCTAGCCTTTGAGTATGAGGAGTATTGTGCCATTGCAGAGACTGTGGTGACGACACCGGCAGGCTCGTTCAAGTCTCCGGCTACGGGTGAAAAGATTAAAATTGCTGCATCGGAGGATACTAATGATCTTGTTTTTTTATTGAGCGTAGCAGAGGTGCAGAAATATTTTCCCCAAACCAACCACAGAATGGCTAAAAACAGTGAATACCTGTTGGATCGGCCGGAGGAAACAATGCCATATCCAGCAGAAGGTGATGCTTGTGACTTTACTTATTCCAACTGGTGGCTGCGTGATGTGCGCAAGGATAATGGCATTAAATCTGGCTTTCATGTAAAATCCAATGGCAATATTGCCTCAGCTGGGCAAGTTAATTTAAAGCGCTATGTAATACGACCAGCACTATGGGTATACGAAAGCTATTTTATGGGGGAATGACATGTTAAATGAAATCCTTAATTAAATTATATTCTGTTAGCATTAGAACCATCCCGTATATTCTAAAATAGAGGGTTTGATTATGGGAGATACAGTTCGCCGGAACTGATTGGGTGCACAACCGATGATCTCCATAAAGTGCCTGTTGTAGCTGGATACGGATCCAAATCCTACTTGCTCGGATATGGCTGCGATACTGTCCTCTGTGCTGCGCAGCAGTGTGCAGGATTCCATGATTCTGGTGGTATGAATGAATTTCAGCGGGCTTTGCTGCATGATGGAATGAAAGGTTCTTCGAAAGTGAGTGGGGCTAACATGGCAAAGGCTAGCCAGATGCTCCATGGGAAAATCATACATATAATTGGCGTGGATATAGTCCAGTGCGGGGGCGATAGGAAGTGAATCCCCGCTCTTTTTTTTATCTTGCTTTCTTACAGTTTGGGCGTAGATTCGCAAAAACAACATCAGCAGTGAAAGACAAAGCCCCCGGACGCTTGTTTGATAGTTCATAGGCTTTTGCTCCATCTCTTCAATGATCATCAGCGTTAACTGATGTATTTGGGGATACTCACTGGAGGATAGGATCATATTACTGTCCTGCAGCATATCTGCATACAGGCCGCCCTCTGGAAGTATATCCTGAAAATAGCTGCGCAAAAGCTCCTGGGGGTTGAAGAAAAGGTAGGCCCAGAGACTGGCCTGGCCTGGATTGCTGTAGGTTGTATGAGGAACATTCCGGGCGATGCATGTTACGTCCCCGGCAGTAAAGGTACGGGGAGCTCCATAAAACTCCATCACACCGCTGTCGGTTAGACAGAGGCCTACTTCCAGGCAGTTATGAAAATGAAGACGGCCTGACTTGATATCGGAAATGTGCCAGCGTGCCCCTGACAAAAGCAGAATTGGAAAATCTGGCGGAAGTTCATAGCTTCTGTATTCAATAACGGTTCTTTTCAGCCGGGCCATGAATGTAACCTCCATGCCTGCTTTTTACAGTATTATACATAGCGGAGTGCCTGAATTCAACCCCATTTATGCAGGGATTACTTGCGTATATATAGCGAATTGTTACCGGATTGTCTATTTTCTGTTGTTATAGGAGCAGGCCAGAGGCAGAATCAGACCCAAGTACGAATTTTGCAGGCCCAGCAGCTGGGTATTGACAACATAGGTGGAGACCAGTCCTCCATGAAAGAGCATGGGGACAAAAATGAAATAGGTGTA
>JAEYQQ010000171.1 GCA_023409955.1 Bacillota bacterium
GGATAGGAAAAGGGCCCATCAATAGGAAGTAGTATACTTTCACCGTTCATCGTGCCGGATATGATGCGGCTATTCGTATCATCGTGGTTTCTAATTGTTACGCTGAACAGCCATGTTTGTTGGTGCATTTTCAGAGTTCCATCGATACGCTCTGACTGATCATCACCAAAGCAGTTTTTGATATGCGAGGTTTGATCTCGTGATAGGGAGGCAGATGTTGCATGCCCAAAGAGAATAAAAACGGTCAATATGGCGGCAAAGTCCAACTGTTGCAGCAGTATTGTTTTTACCAATTCTGTCTTCCCCTTTCATGATTCTTGATTAATCTTTTTATTTTGCAATTGTTAAGTTCTTGTTTTATGATATACTGGCTGAGCAATTCATGGGTTCATGGTAAATGAACACGCAGGGACGAAAGGAAATGGGTATGAGGTTATTTTCAGCTATGTGTATGGGATTGACACTGCTTGTCACAGGGGTTGGGGGAAAGGCGGAAGGCAGGGAGTTGGAATTACCCAGAACGATATCATGTGGTTCTTGGGGCAGTCCTGCAGGCCATATGCAGGGAATTGTCTGTGATGACGAAAATCGCTTTATGTATGCTTCGTTTACCGATCGCTTGGTGAAGATTGATATGAAAACCGGCGAGATTGTTGCCAGCGTAACCGGTTTACTGTCAGGGGGGATTTATGGCGGCGGTGCGCACCTTGGCGACCTGGCGTTTTATCAGGGCAAGGTGTATGGGTCTTTGGAATACAAAGCAGCAGAAAAATTCTATGTGGCTGTGTTTGATGTATCCAAAATGACAGCAATGGATATGGATTATCGAAACTCGGATGTCATGAGCACCATGTACATGAGCATGGTTGTTGAGGATTATGTTGACAACTTATCTGCAAATGAGCATAACAATGCTGTAACATCCATGGGTCATCGTCATGGCTGCAGCGGAATAGATGGTATCACCTTTGGTACCATGCCCGGGGATACATCAGATAAAATGTATATGATGCTGGCATATGGCGTTTACGCAAATATCAATCGAAGTGATAACGACTATCAGGTAATATTGGCATTTGACCCGGATACATTCAACCCAATGGCGTTTGATCAGAATCATCCTCACGAGACAGGTCCAGCGCCTATTTCCAAGCTTTTTGCTTATACTGGAAATACTTCTTATGGTGTTCAAAACCTGGAGTTTGATCGTGATACTCGTGATTACTGGCTGGTTGTCTATGAAGGGGAGAAAAAGGAATTTCCGAACTATCCTGTCTTTTTAATTGATGGCGGTAAGGCACCAGTTGAGCAAAAGCTAAACCTTGGGGAGAATACCAGTTATGGCAATATGAGCGGTCTTACACTTACCCTGAAGGAAAAAGGGAGCTTTGACAACAATAGCGGTATATGGGGAGTGAAGAAAAAGCCGGCTTCGGCAGATACCGGGTTTATTTCACTTGGGAACGGATACTTCTATGTTGCCGAGTCCGGCAAAGTGAATGATAAGCAATTTGGTAATGCTTTGCTATATAAGGTCGATCATGAAACATGCCGGTTTACGAAGGTTAAGTAGTTAGTACAACTTCATCTAAATGCTGCCTCCTGGGATACATGTTCGTATCCCAGGGGGTTATTCTTGTCCAAATGGTGGCGTTATGTTTGTGCTTATGATAGGGAGCAATCTTCTGGATATATCCAAATTGTCAATATTAAACATATATATGATCGGGTATGGTTATGTTTGATCGATTTAGGTTCAAAAAACCTATGAAAGTTCAACGTTTGCGCAACATGTTGACAAAGTCGCACCTGAGTTAATATACTACCTTTATGTTGTGCAATCGTTTAATACAGTAACTTTCCCGTATGAAAGGAGCTTTCCAAATGGCGGAAATCTGTTTCAAAAAGGTGTGTAAATCCTTTGGCAGCACCAATGTGATTCAGGACTTGGACTTAACAATCCAGGATGGAAAATTTACGGTGCTGGTAGGCGCATCTGGCTGCGGGAAAACAACGCTGCTTCGCATGATCGCAGGTATTGGTCTCGCCTCTTCTGGTCAAGTATTTTTGGATGGTAAGGATATCACGGATTTGGCTCCCAGCAAGCGTGATATAGCCATGGTTTTTCAAAACTATGCGATCTATCCTACCATGACTGTTCGTGAGAACATCGAATTTGGACTCAAAAACAACAAGGTACCCAAAGCGGAAAGGGAACGTCTTGTTGCAGAGTATTCAGCAATTGTCGGTTTAAATGAATATTTGGACCGGAAACCTGGCACCCTCTCTGGCGGCCAGCGGCAGCGCGTTGCTTTGGCAAGGGCCATGGTAAAAAAGCCAAAGGTCTTCTTGATGGATGAACCCCTATCCAATCTGGATGCAAAGCTTCGCGTTGCCATGCGGACAGAGCTGATTGAGCTGCATAAACGCATGAAAACAACTTTTGTATATGTTACCCATGATCAGGTGGAAGCCATGGCCATGGCTGATGTTATTGTTCTGATGGATCGGGGCAGAATTCAGCAGGAAGCTTCACCGGACGTGATATACAATGATCCCAATAACATTTTTACTGCACAGTTTATCGGCACGCCGCCAATGAACATACTGCCATTGGGCGATGGGATTCAGCTGGGGTATCGGCCAGAAAAAGTTTTGCTGTCACATGAGCCGCAGCCGTCTTTCTACAACAGGAAAGGTCAGATTGTCACCAGAGAAATGCTGGGTTCCGAAACCTTGTACAAGGTACGCTTTGATAATACAGACATTATGGTCAAGAGCACAGATGAAGGCTTCCATGCAGATGACATGGTATATGTTCAGGTAAAGGAGCGTGACCTATACTTCTTTGGGGCTGACGGGCAGCGTATCCGTAATAAGGATAACAGAGAGTATGGCGCATATCTTCGCATGGCAGGAGGGTTGGCTGATGGCAACTAAGGTAAAAAGCCTTAAGCTACCTGCCATGATTGGTTCGATTATTGGTATCTTGCTGTTGCTGATAGGTTTTTTGGGATATGAAATGGCAACTGACAAGGTAAAGATTGCAGGCTGGCTGGTTGATTTTCTCAAGGCCAGCGGCACAGGATTAATGATTACAGGCGGGTTACTGATCCTTGGATGTATAATCATCGGTAACTGGGCCGAAATGGGCAGCATGAAGTTGGGTAATTTTCTTCCTTACCTGCTGGTGATTCCCACGATGGTGTTCCTTGTTATCTTTGTGCTCTACCCCATGCTGAACCTGGTTTATCTCAGCCTTTTCAGCGGAAATGTAATGAATCCCACAAAGGCATTTGTTGGGTTGAAGAACTACAACACCATTTTCTTTGTGAAGAAGGACTTTATGATAGCGCTGCAAAACACCGCAGTCTATACGTTTTCTGTGGTGGTTCTGTTGATATTCTTTGCTGTCATTTTTGCACTGTGGATGTACAAAGACAGAAAGATTAACCGTTTTGCCCAGACAGCCTTCTTTACGCCCCACCTGATTGCATCTGTAACCATTGCATTTATCTTCCAATGGCTTATGGATGAGAACTCTTATGGACTGTTCAATACCGTTCTGGCATCATTGGGGCTGCCCAGGCTTCGATGGCTGAACTCGTCAGATACCGCAATGGCCTCCATTGTTTTCGTCAGCGTGTGGAAGTCCATCGGGTATTATGCGCTGGTGGTTTTGGCTGCGCTTAAGTCCATTCCAACAGAGATTTATGAAGCTGCTGAATTAGACAATACACCCAGTATGAAACGCTTTTTCAAGATTACGCTTCCACTTTTATCACCGCAGCTCTTCTTTCTGTTGATTACCATCACCATCGGTTCCTTTAAGGTCTTTGACTCAATCAATATCATGACGGCAGGCGGACCCGGCAGTTCCACTGAGGTGGTAGCCCGCTACATCTATGACTATGCCTTTGTCCGCACCAACACATTAGGGATAGGTGCTGCAGCCGGTGTTGTTTTGATGGTGATATTGACTCTATTGACGCTTGTCTATTTCCGCGGATTGGAACGCAAGGTACATTATCAATAAGGCGGGAGGGAAACAAATGTCCATGCAGAGCCTTGGAAATCATCACCAATGGAAGCGCCGTTTGCGCAACTATCTTCCCTCCTTGCCGGGAGATATTCTAAAACTGTTAGTGGTCGCTTGTTTTCTGTTTCCGTTTTATTGGATGCTGATTACATCCTTTAAGACCTACAGTGAGGCGATTATGTCTCCGCCATCATTCTGGCCGATTGACTTTACTTTTGAGGCTTATCAAACCATTCTTACCAAGATGAACATTAACATGACACGCTATGCCACTAACAGTGTTGTGGTCACATTGGCTGTAATTGTGATTCAATTGGTAGTCATGGTGCCGGCGGCTTATGCGTTTGCAAAGTTTAGGTTTTTCGGCAAGGGTCTGATGTTTGGCATCGTGCTGATCGCGTTCATGATTCCGACACAGGTTACTTTTATTACTGTGTACCTGACCATGTCAGACTGGGGCATGATAAAGACCCTCTGGCCGCAGATATTGCCTTTTGGTGCCAATGCATTTGGTATCTTCCTTTTACGACAGGGCTTTATGCAAGTGCCGGATGAGTTGATTGAGAGTGCTAAATTGGATAATGCCAGCGAGATTAAAATTATGTCACGTATCATGCTGCCAATGTCCATGTCTAGCATTATCACCATTGCTCTTTTCTCCTTCGTTAGCCACTGGAACTCGTACTTCTGGCCTTTGGTCATGACCAATACAGAAGAAATGCGACCTTTGACCATGGCGATTGAGAAGATTAAATCGGAAGAGCTGGGCGTCATTTGGACGACCATTATGGCAGGCAACATGATACTGGTGATTCCTGTTGTGATCATTTTCCTGTTTGCAAGCAAAAAAATCATAGCAGCGTTTGCCTACAAGGGTGTTAAGTAGTACGAAGCAGGCATTGCCTGTGGAGAAATAAAGACCATTTTAAGGAGGAGACAAGTCATGAGGAAACTGTTTGCACTGCTACTGGCCATGGTAATGATGATCTCTTTGGTACCATCAGCTATGGCCCAAAGCGAACCCATCGTCATTGAGCTTTGGCACACCCGCGGTTCCGGCGCCAATGCTGAAGCGATGACTCATCAGGTTAAGACCTTCAATGAAACTGTTGGTAAAGAAAAAGGAATTCAGGTAGTTGATACCTTCCAGGGCAATTATGCAGATGCCTTGGCAAAGTACATGAACGCTGTTGCTGCTGGTGAACCCCCGGAGCTGGTTGTTTTGGAACGTGCCGCCGGCGTACCGGTTATGGCCGAAGAAGGCGTATTGGCAGACCTGACCCCCTATGTGGAAGCTTCCGGTATGGATATGGGCAATTTCGCTGAAATCTTGCTGGGATATTCCTATGATTCCGAAGGCAAGCTGATTTCTCTGCCCTACATTCGTTCTACACCGGTTCTTTATTACAACAAGACCATGTTTGATGCTGCTGGCTTGACACCTCCCACTACCATTGATGAGATGGTTGAAGTAGGCCGTAAGCTGTTCAAAAAGGATGAAGCTACCGGAGAGACCCTTGTGTATGGCTTTGAGCTGCACAATGACCCGGCATGGTTCCTGCAGAACTGGCTGGTGCAGCTGGGTTCCAATATGTTCAGCGAAGATGGTCTTACCGTTCCTGCGCTGGAAGATGGCACCATGCTGAAAATCTTTACCGAATGGCGCGCATGGGTAGACGAAGGCTGGTGTGCTCCCTTTGTTTCCACCAATGCTACTGACGCTATGACGGAACTGTTCCTTAACAACAAGCTGGGCATGTTCTATCAGTCTTCCGGCTCCATGGCTAACCTGATCAAGCAGACCGCGGCAGCCAACATTGAGCTTGGCGTAGCCTACATGCCCACATGGGACAAGGCTGCTGCCCCCACCGGCGGCGGAAACATCGCAGTTATTGAACGCGGTAACAGCAAAGAAGCTCTCGATGCCGCTTGGGAATTCATGCTCTTCCTCATGAGTGATGAGCAGGTTGCCTACAACGCTATTGCATCCGGCTATCTGCCCGTAACCAAGACTTCTGTTGAAACCCAGGCCATGAAGGATCACTGGGCCGCTTATCCTCAGTACAAAACACCTTTCGAGCAGTTGGAAATTGCTCAGGAGCTTCCTTACAGCCCCTATAAGTCCGACGTAGAGACCGCTTGGCGTCAAGTTTGCTCTCTGCTGATTCAGGACAGGAGCATTGATGCTCAGCAGGCTGTAGACATGATGATCGAAGAATGCTCTGTTATTCTTCCCTGATTGTGTAAGCCAGTTAATCGAGGGACCTGCCGGCTGGCAGGTCCCTTTTTTGATACCTATGATGCTATGCCTCTGAACAACCATGTCGTCCGGTCTGTTGCTTAGCTGTGAATGCTGAAAGGTCGTTGGTAGGTAGCTCTTTCTGTTTCGTTAAGGGGATGGTTATACACGGTAGGGGCGATTATTTGTTGCCAATACAAGCATTATACTATAAAAGTTTCAGTGGGCAACGTCTTGTTGGTCTATCATTCTATCTTATATAAAAGGCATGCCGCCTGCTTTGTGCAGGCAGCATGCCTTTTGGTTACTTGTGCATCTGGCTGAATCTTCTCCTTAAGAACACTTGACCGAATGCTTACTTTGCCAGCGATAGCATATATTCGGCCAGCTCATAGGTATAGCGAAGCGTTTTTTCCTGCATGGCATCGGGTAAACCGTTATGGAAGTTGAATATTTCATAGGTGAAATCGCCATCATAGCCGATTTCCTTAAGGGTTTTCATTATGGGTTCCCATACAATAGTGCCAAAGTAGGGAGCCAGGTGATCATCCTTTTTGCCACGGTTATCATCAACATGGAGAACCTTCAGCCGCTTGCCAATTTGCCGCAAGGCGGCACATTGATCGATCTGGGCAAGATTGGCATGGCCAAAGTCCCAGCAGATACCAAATATGGGATCATTTAAGGAATCATGAAGATCAATCAATTCCTCTGTGCTGCTGCAGTACCGCCGCCCGCGATTCTCACTTTCAATCATATTTTCCAAGGCGATGGACACATTTTGCTTGGCACAAAGCTCCGCATATTCACGAAATAGTTCCATGTTCCGGCGCTTGGAATCTTTATAGGAATACCAAATGCCATCTCGTAAACTGTAAGGATGAAAGACCATCCATTTTATGCCCATCAAGCCTGCGCCGATGATGGACCGGCGAATCAGCTCCGCATCTTCTTCGCTTTCATTTCCTTGTTCATTCAGAGCAAAAAAGTGTGCATGGGCCTGTGAAAGCTCTATTCCCAGCTCATCTGCCAATGCTTTTTGGCGAACACACCAGTCCGCCCAGTCAGGTCTTGTCATAGGCAATGCATTGCGAGAGTAGGTTGCAAAGTTCATATCCATAACTTTGAAACCAGCCTTGCGGCATGCTCTCAAAGAGTCTTCACAGGTATAAGTGACATCAGTGCCCCATAATACTTTTTCGTGACTGCAGGTTGAAGTAGATATACGCATATGCTCCTCCTATTTCACTGGTAAAACAATCTCATGCAGCAGGCCTAGATCCCACAGCATTGAACTGGTCAGGTACTTGTCACGAACATCGCGGGAGCCGATAAAGGCCGCATATACATCCTCACGACCAATGCCAATATCAGAGGGTTCCATGGGCATCTCAAGGCTGCGCATCAAATTTGCCAAATCCTCTGTAGGGGGAAGTTCACGAGCAATAATGGCTTGAATTTCATCCCAATGGGCGATGATCTTGTTAAGCCGTTCCTTGTGACGTACCGGATCGTTCTTGTGATAGCTTGTATGTTCGCCATTGATGACAACATCAGATGCTTTTCCAAAGATCTTGCGCATTTGGGCTTCCCATTGGCTATTGTCAAATGCAGCTATGAAAGCTTCTGCTTTCTGGCGGTCTGGCAAAATGGTGCGGATATAGTCATATAAACGGAATGTCATATAGGTGCCAATACCGACCTGTATGCCGTGAAGATCGCTATGTTCGCCTCGATCCAGTGCCATCATCTCCCAGATGTGAGAGAAGTAATGTTCAAGCCCGGAGGCCGGGCGGGATATACGGGCAAAGCTCATGGCAAGGCCCGAGAGAATCAAACCCTCTGTTACTGCCTGCACAGCATCAGGTTCCCTCTTTGCAAGCCCTTGAGCGGCATCTACGCATTTTTTTAGTGATTGACGTACCAAGCCGGCTACATTTTCACAATAATATTCACCAGTTACCAAATGAGATATGCCCCATTCGCAGATCGAGATATACTTCGCCAGCATATCACCAATACCGGCCCAAAGCATACGCATAGGCGCATTCTTGAGAATATCGATATCTGCAATAATCGCTACCGGGCATGCATTATACAACGTTACCTTCACACGCTTTTGGATCATGGAGGATGAATTAGAGGCATAACCATCCATGGAAGGGGCAGTCGCAATAACAACACTGGGGATGCGAGCCGTATGCGCCAGTACCTTGCAACTATCATTGACGACACCTGATCCAACAGCTAAAACAACATCACAGCTTGGATCAAATGCCATGCACAGCGCGCCTACGGTATGCTCATCTGGTTCCAGCATAGCGCCATCCAATGTATACAGCACATAGGAAATGCCGTTTTGTGAAAGAACAGGTTCAACATGGCTCCAAGCGGCTTTGTAAGTATTTTGATCACATACCACGAATGGCTTTTTAAAACCCAGCTGGTTTAGTGCATCCGGCAAATATTTTACCGCACCGGATTCTATTTTTAAGTATTGGAGCCCTGTTTCGTGATTTAGACCACAGTTACATTGATGTCCGCCATGCCTTGTTAGTTGTTCAAAACTCATAGTTGAAAAATTCATTACACGTTTCCTTCTTTATATATAAGTCTTTGTATAGCCATTGGTTTCATTTTATAAGGCTATAAACTACTTTGTCAACGGATGTCATATTGAATGCCAAATAATCATACAAACGCTCACAAATGATCAAAGTATATCATAGATAATGTTGCTTTTACCAAAATATACAGTATAATAGGTGATAGGGGTGATAGAGTGTGTTCAGTGTGGAGAGGTATGAAAAGATTCTTGAAATGCTTCAGGAAGATCGCGCTACATCAGTAAGAAAGCTGTCGAAATCGTTGTATGTCAGTGAAGCGACCATTCGCAGAGACCTGGAGTCCATGGAGAAGAACGGCCTGATCCGCAGGATTTACGGTGGAGCGATGCCGGTTAAGTCCAATAAGGATGTACCGCTGTATATGCGTGAGAGTGAGCAAACTGAAGCAAAGAACATCATTGGTAAAAAAGCAGCCTCCTTGGTAAAAGAAAACGATGTAATCTTGTTTGATGCATCATCTACCGCATATAGTGTTATTCCGTATCTTACTGGGTTTGTGAATTTATTGGCCATTACCAGCGGATTAAAGGCTGCCCTTGCACTGGGGGAGAGGCATATTAAAACCTTGGTTACAGGGGGCGTGATGATTGACAATTCCTATTCATTCATCGGCAGGCATGCAGAAAGCTTGATTGAAAACATCAATGCTGATATTTTTTTCTTTTCATGTCGAGGCATCACCAGCGATGGACGGCTTACTGATTCATCCATGGAAGAAGCCCAAATGCGTCAATTGATGTTTAAGCATGCCAAGCGGAAAGTATTTTTATCTGCATCCAATAAGATGAATCGCGGCTATTTTTACACGCTTTGCAATATAGATGATGTTGATGAAATGATATGCGAAATAGAAATACCAGAGGATTGGAAAAGACGGATGAAAAAGGTGTAAGAAGATTGCATCGATTCGTTCTAGATTTTAATTGCTATATTTAAAGGAGAAGGTTCATGCATAGCTCTCGATTATCACCATCCATGATGTGTGCGGATATTTTTCAAATTCATAGTATACTTACTACTTTTCAAAACCATAACATCGATTTTCTGCATATGGATGTGATGGACGGTCACTTTGTACCGAATATTACTTTAGGGACGGATTATATGACCATGGTCAGGGAGCATACAAGCATTCCCTTTGATTATCATATGATGGTACAAGAACCTTTGGAAATGCTTCGCATATTTGATATTCGCAAGGGTGATATGGTATCGGTTCATATAGAGAGTACACCGCATTTGCATCGCGCACTGGCTCAAATACATGATAAAGGCGCCACCCCTATGGCTGTGCTGAATCCAGGAACACCCATTGGTCTGCTAGAGGATGTACTGCCTGATCTTGGCGGTGTTTTGCTGATGACGGTAAACCCAGGCTTTGCTGGGCAAAAGCTCATCCCCCAAACGATAGGGAAAATTACTCGGCTTCGTACTTGGCTGGATGACAAGGGATATCCGGATGTCCGCATAGAAGTGGATGGCAATGTCAGCTTTGCTAATGCACAGATAATGAGACAAGCTGGGGCCGATACATTTGTATGCGGAACCTCCAGTATTTTCGGGAAAGAGGAAGCACTGGAAAGTAATATCAGCAGATTAAGAATGCTGCTGGACAATGTAAGCTGAAATCGGTCTATAACTTTGCTATTCAAGCCGCAGGGGATAAATACCCATTGTAAAACATGGGTGCCCCTGTAGGCTTTTTTTATTGTCGTTCTTAAAACTTGGATGTTTTGAAAACAAGTCAAGATGCTCTTGCACCTGGTCTTCTTGGCTTACGATTTCATAAGAAATCGCCCATACATGCAGCTGTATGGTATAATAAGGAAAGATAGAGCATTTTGGAGGGTTATTGTGCGTAATAGAATCCTGCTTGTGGAGGATGATCCCTTCCTGCGCAATGGCTTAACAGAGCTTATGGAACAGGCAGGCTATGCCATGGATGCGTGCGCCTCGGTACAGGAAGCGACTAAGTATGTAGAAAATGATCATTATGACTTGATTGTGCTGGATATCGGGCTGCCGGATGGAGATGGGATCGGTCTGTGCAAAGCTTGGCGTCTGGCAGGATGCGCAATGCCTATCCTGTTTTTAACCGCCTGTGATGAAGAGATACAGGTGGTACGAGGATTCGATGCTGGCGGCGATGATTATGTGATAAAGCCTTTTCGAATGTTGGAGTTGCTCAGCCGTATTCGTGCTCTGCTTCGAAGGGGTACACCTGCAGCATTTGTACGCTCAGGGCTGGAAATCGATACAGAGAGAATGACAGCACGGAAAAATGGTGAGACGGTTTTTCTTACGCCTATCGAATTCCGCCTTCTTTCGCTGATTCTCCGTGCAAGCGGGCGGGTAATGACAAGGGAAATGCTGCTAGAAGATATTTGGGATATGGGCGGCCAGTTTATCGATGACAATACACTATCAGTGCACATCAGCCGCCTTCGGGAGAAGATAGGGGCGGAGTATATTCGCACTGTGCGGGGAGTGGGTTACCAATGGGAGGATACGCCTTAGCTGCGCTGCTGGGTGGGGTGGCATTATTGCTGGCTGCCCTTGTTGTATTTTGTGTTATACAAGCCATCCGCCGGGGGCGGGAAGCTGTCCGGCTGCATGACCAGATCATGCAGTTTTTATCTGGCGAAATCAAGACGCCAAGCTTTAGCGTGCGTGACAACCGCTTTGCGCTGTTTGAAAATGCGGTTATTGAATTGGAGACGCGCCTTTTGCAAAGTGAAGATAATAAGAATGAAGAGATACGGAAAAATGAAAAGCTCCTGACGGATATCTCTCATCAGCTGAAAACGCCCATTTCGGGCCTTAAGCTGTACTGTGAAATGGATGGCAGCGCGCACCTTGAACAGCAATTGAAGCTGCTTAATCGCATGGAGCACCTCATTGGATCGCTGCTTCGACTAGAGCGCCTACGGGCTGATGGCTATGTTTTTCATTTTGAAATGAGGGAGCTATCCCATATTGCTCAGGATGCCGTGGCCAGGGTTATGCCGCTGTTTCCAGGAAGGCAGATTGAAATAAGCGGAGAAGCAGAGCTGCACTGCGATGAAGCCTGGATGTGCGAGGCGCTCATGAACTTGATAAAAAACGCATGTGAACATACCCGAGAGAATGGCCGGATCAACATTCATATTGAAATAGCAGAGAGTTCAGTTTTCTGCACTGTTTTGGATGATGGCGGTGGCGTGCCTCCAGGGGAGCTTGGCAGCCTGTTCCGGCGCTTTTTTCGCAGTTCGGTATCTACCGCCTCCCAAGGAGCAGGTGTGGGGCTGGCCATCGTTCGGGCAATTGTGGAAAAGCATCATGGCACGGTGTCAGCCGAAAACGCGCATGGTGGGCTTAAAGTCACAATCTGCTTGCCGATACTGCATCACCGTCTTAAGAAAACGTAAGTATGCAGTCACAAGGCCGCAAGCTTTCGGCGGTACAATGGCTGCATAAGGGGGTACACGTTATGGAAATTATGCGGTGTCAAGCGTTATGCAAAACCTTTGCTTCAGGTGAGACAGCGGTCCATGCAGTACGAGATATGAACTTAACCTTTGAGAAAGGGGAGTTTGTGGCCATCACTGGCCCCAGCGGATCGGGCAAGTCCACGCTTTTGCATATTTTAGGAGGGCTGGAGTATCCCACCTCCGGCAAGGTGTTCTTTCAGGATGCCGATCTTTTTGCTTACAACGACAACCAGCTATCTGTGCTGCGCAGGCGCCGCTTTGGTTTTGTATTTCAATCCTACAATCTGGTCAAGGAACTTACCGGCTACGAAAACATATTGCTACCTGTGATGCTGGATAAAAAGCAGCCAGATCAAAAGTACATTGATAAACTGATTGATATGCTGGAGATCGGAGACAGGATCAGTCACCTGCCCGGTGCATTATCCGGTGGTCAGCAGCAGCGCATTTCCATAGCCCGGGCCCTTGCTAACAAGCCTGCCGTGCTGTTTGCAGACGAACCTACCGGGAACCTGGATGGAAAAACCGGTAGGGAAGTGCTCTCTCTTTTGCGATATGTGGGGCAGGAGCTTGGCGTAACGCTGATTCTTGTCACCCACGATTTGGCCATTGCTGAGCAGGCTGACCGGATCCTTTCACTTTCAGATGGCGCAGTCGTCCATGACAGCGCCTGGGGGACTCAGCCATGAAAAAGGCACCTACCGTCAATACGCTGGCCCTGGGCAGCATACGCACAAGAAGGCGTCAATATGCAACACTGGTGGCTGGCATCATGCTTGCCATTTTCTTTACATCCTCTATGCTGCTCATCGGACAGAGTATTTTTCATACCTATCAGGAGCGCCATTACCGCCAGGTAGGCAGGCAGGATGCCGCTTTGCTGGACGCGGAGGAGGTATCCCCACAGGCATTGCTGGAAAGCGGATACGTGAAAAGTGTCGGCAATGTTTTCATCATCGGCGAAACAGAAGGCAGCCAAATCGCCATCGCCTATTATGACGAACCGGGGGAGGCAATGGCTTACAGGCAGTGTGTGCAGGGCCGCATGCCCGAGGCTGTGGGTGAAATCGCGGTGGAGCGCGCTAAGCTCCAGCGTCTGCGGCCAAATGCCGAATTGGGCGATGTATTGACGCTGTCGCTAAAGGTGCCGGACGGGAACGGTTATTTGCCGGAATCGGTCACAAAAACATATACACTGGTAGGCATTCTTTCTGACCAGGCTATGTATATGTTGGGATACTCGCGCTGGAGCCCCATGAACTATTTGAAATATCCCGCCGCGGTGGTATATCGCGGTGAACAGGTGGAGGTCGGCGGGAGGCCCGTGGTACACCGCCTTTTGCAGCTTGCGCCGAACGTTACAAATGAAGAGTTCAACGCATATGCCAAAAACACGCTGCATCATGACTGGACAGATTATTTCAGGTTCGACCTGATTTATGATTATTATGAAAGCAGTATCGTGCTGATCTTTGTTGGTATATTGGGAGCGGTGCTGATCCTTGTGGCGTGCATGGGGATCATAGGCGCGTTTTCCATGATGCTCTCTGACCGCCGCGCCCAGATCGGCATGCTGCGCGCCGTTGGGGCAACCC
>JAEYQQ010000018.1 GCA_023409955.1 Bacillota bacterium
GTTTTCTTTAATTCTTATTGGGATAATATACCCAGACACCATCCGGGGTATAGGCCATGCATGTGCCGTCTTGTGAATATTCCATCGGCATTTGCGGATAAGGATACTGGTCGTAGCTGCGATTTTCTTCCTGGTTCATGTCTTGGGTCTGCGCAGGCTTCTCTTCCCAGTGATCAACTATGCCTGTTTCCAGCTGGTAACTCTTTTGCTGATCTTGGCTGTAACCGAAGCTCTCTTCCCGATAGTTTACCGGTGTTTCCATAGGTTTCTCTTCCCAGCGGTCTGCATTGCCCGTTGGAGGATAGTAAGCCTGTTCTGCGGCCTGATTGTAACTGCGATCCGCCCGAGTATTCTGTCGGTTTTCCAAACTTCGGCTATCCCAATGGCTGATCATGCCTGTATCCACAGGATAAGCCTGTTGAAAATCCTGGTTATAGCTGAGGGAATCCTTAAGGCCATTATCCCTGGCTTGCTTGGGCTTTTCTTCCCAGCGATCAACTTTCACTGGTTCTGGGCGACTGGGCTTTTCTTCATCCTTGCAGGTGTTGTTGGGTGTCTCGCGGCACAGCGCCCACCGGCTGTCAATTTCATGACCACGGCGTTCATCAGCGCATTTCTTGCCTGGATAGCGGCAGCCGCGTTGATCCTCTGGACATTTCTTCATATCTTTTTCTTTCCGGGGTTCATGCTGCTCTTTGGGTTCATAGGGTTCATAGGCTTCATGGTTTGGTTTTTGTGCTTCGTACCGTCTGTGTTCGTTGTAGGTCTCTTGTTCATAGGCTTGCCAAGGGCCATAGCCTGGTACCTTTATGGGAACAAAATATTCACACCGGTGGTCCGGCTGGGGGCAGGGCATTTCATAACATACTTTGCAGCAGGCCATGTCGTGCTTCTTCCAAGGTTCCTTTTTGGGCGGGCGGCCGGAGCAGCACGGCTTTTTTTGTTTCGGGTAATTTTCATTGGCAGGCATAAGGGATTCCTCCAGTTTATAATGGGACCCAAAAGTAATATATGTAAAGAAAAACCGGAGGGTGTTTGATTCGGCAGGTTTATGTATCTTGGGAAATCATTGCGCCGCATATTGCATGCCCATGATTTTCCATGTACAATGGAATGCAGATAAGCGTAAGTGAAATATGATTTACCAAATAGGATATAAGGGGTAGAAATGACATGAACAAGCGAGCAGCAGGTGTAGCCTTTTGCGGTATTGCAGCTTTTCTATTCATCATGCGGTACCTGGTGGCAGCTTTGTTTGAAATTCCCTCATCAATTGGTACGTTGTTCCCACTCAAGGAGGAAATCGCCAGCCCCACGCCTGTTGTGTTAAGCATACTTAGCCTGCTCATTGGCATCGGCTATCTGGTGTGGGCAGAGATAGCCAAAGAGAAATAATCTATCGTCCTGTATATATGTTTCAAAAAGGAACCTGTTGATTCAGGTTCCTACTTTTTTGAGAAATACTTCACTTTAGTTGTAATAAACGAAACACTTATACGTCCAACATGTGGGAGGTGAATGGGTGGAGTCTTAATCATAATAGGTGCACACTGCAGCAGTCGGCCAATTGCACAATAAATCCATAATGCATACCAGCCGGTCATTGCCTTGCATGACCGGCTTATTGATGCCAAAGTCAATGAACGCATTATGCCAAGTAATGTTTCAGCGCCCTTCCTAAGTACGCCGATGCGCCGAGGCCGAACTGCTGATCAGTTACTTGAATAAACGTGGCATTGGTAAGATAGTTTTCCGCCATGGATGCCCAATAGTTTTCTCCCATATCAATGCCCTGACAGCATGATTCGCAAAGCAAGACCAGTTCACGGACCATGCTTTGAATCTCGTCAGACGATACATCCTTGTTTAAATCCGCTGTTATGGCATGGGTCAGCAGGTTTGTTTGCTCAATTGCCGCCTTTGTTTCCATTTCGTCTTCATCCCTGCGCAATAACACCTCAAAGTTCTTTTTAATGGCACTGGCGTATTTTTCAATGCTTCCATACTGCCGTACAGCAAGTTCTGCTATTTCACCTTCCCTTGCTTTAATATCTGCTATTACATGATCAAACTCGCCAGCTTCAAAAAACTTTTTTGCAATCTCATCGGTATAGGTGCTGCGTAGTTCGTCCAAGACCTGATAGTAGGGGGACATGTCAAATTCCCTAAAGCTCATTCCTTTTTCTCCTTTTTCAAGCTTATCCAACAACCGCAGCAATCCATCCAGTCTATCGCGCTTTAGCTCAATCAACACTCTTTGCTTTTTGTATGCATCCGCTTTGGTGAATTGAGGATTATCCATAATTGCCTTGATATCTTTGAGGGTAAAGTCAAGCTCTTTGAAAAAAAGGATCTGCTGGAGCGCCTCAAGCGAAGCTTCGTCATAGAGCCTGTAGCCCGCATCCGTTACCTGCGCCGGCTTGAGCAGACCAATCTCGTCGTAGAACTGCAAGGTTCTGACACTAACACCGGTCAAATGGGATACCTGTCTGACTGTTTTCATAGTCTCTCACCTTTCCCAGGGGTCATTTCAAATGCCTATCACAGTGCAACCGCCTGCGTTTGCCTGCCGACCACCCCCTGAAGATATCATAAGCCATCACCTAACGTGAGAGTCAAGCTTTTTTCTGCTAATGAAAAACAATAAATGAATGGCAGCGAAAACTGCCCATGCAACGCAAAAGCGGCTGCGCCAAATGCTGGCACAGCCGCTGCTTCTTTTGCAAATATATTCAGAAATGCTCTGCATCTGTTGGATTGTTCAGAACGCCGAAGGCTACCAAAAGGGTGAGTACGGCGTCGATCAGGT
>JAEYQQ010000131.1 GCA_023409955.1 Bacillota bacterium
ATCTCGGCTTGTGGACAACCGGATGCAAATCCGCCCATCTTAAAGTGGATGGCGGTATCCCAGCCAGGGCTGATGGTACATGGCGCCCAGGTTGATACTAGGCATAGAAATCCCTCCTGACCAAATGGTGCAATCGTTTTCTGAGTAAGACAGTGAAAAATATTTGGATTAAGGCGGTATGCCTTTGGACAAAGGTTTGTATTTTCTTTGTTTGCCTCTTGCATTTGAGGCGAAATTGCATCATAATATAGTTAATGGTTCGATTTGAGCCCGCAGGGCAGAAATTGTCCCACGTTAAATCAAGAGGGATTAGCTGACCTAATTCAACAGCGGAAAGCGAGAGGAATTCGAAAATGGAGCGCGTATACAATTTTTCTCCTGGGCCGGCAATGCTGCCGCTCCCTGTACTGAAACGGGCACAAGAAGAACTGGTAGTGTATGGGTCTTGTGGTATGTCTGTGATGGAAATGAGCCACCGCAGCAAAATGTATCTGGAGATTTATGATGCCGCGGTTGCGCTCCTTAGGGAGCTGATGGCCATACCAGAATCATATGAAGTACTCTTTTTGCAGGGCGGCGCTACACAGCAGTTTTCTGCAGTGCCACTGAATCTGATGACCGGAAGCGGCAAGGCAGATTATATCGACAGCGGTAACTTTGCCCATTTGGCTGCAGAGGAGGCCGCCCGGTACGGAAAGGTAAACATTGCGGCTTCCAGCAAGGCGGACAATTACACCCATGTGCCTGATCTGACAGCAGCAGCCTTTGATCCCCAGGCGGATTACTGTCATATCACCACTAACAATACCATATATGGTACGAGGTTTGTTACCTTGCCCGATACAGGCAGTGTGCCTCTGGTAGCAGATGCCAGCAGCAACATTTTAAGTGAAGTTATGGATATACAAAAGTTTGGCGCCATATATGCCGGGGCACAGAAAAACATTGGTCCCAGCGGCCTTTGTGTGCTGATTGTCAGAAAAGATTTGCTGGGCAAGGCGAATCCGTTATGCCCCAAGCTTTTGAATTGGGATGTGCAGGCCAAGGCTGGCAGTATGTACAACACCCCCAACACCTATGGCATTTACCTTGCCAAGCTGGGCTTTGAATGGCTCAAGGACTTGGGCGGTGTATCTGCCATTGAGAAGGTTAACAATGACAAAGCGGCGATACTGTATGACTTTTTGGATGAAAGCAGACTCTTTTCGCCAACCGCACAGAAGAAATGCCGCAGTTTGATGAATGTGACCTTTGTCACCGGAAGCGATGAGCTGGATGAAAAGTTTGTTAAGGAAGCAGCCAAGAACGGTTTGGTGAACTTAAAAGGGCACCGTTCTGTTGGCGGCATGCGGGCCAGCATCTACAACGCCATGCCGGTTAGCGGCGTTGAAAAACTAGTGGAATTCATGAAGAAGTTTGAAATGGAGAATCAGGGATTTCGTCCCTGAAGCAAGCCTGACGTAAGTATGTTTTCACATTTGGCTTCAATTGAAGCCAAATGGGTAAACGTACACGGTGGATCCAAAGACTATTCGTGATGTTTGAGGAGTGGAAAGAATGTTCAAAATACAAACCCTCAATGAGATATCTGACATTATTCATAGCCAGCTTTCGGCTGACCAGTATACTGTGACCAAGGATGAACCTGTACCGGATGCGGTTCTTGTGCGCAGTGCGGATATGCACAGCCTTGTGCTGCCGGAAAGCCTCACGGCCATTGCCCGGGCTGGAGCTGGTGTCAATAACATTCCCATCGATGCCTGCAGCAAACGGGGCATTGTAGTCTTCAATACGCCCGGGGCCAATGCCAATGCAGTGGCAGAACTGGTTATGGCAGGCCTTTTGATGTGCAGCCGGGACATTATCGGCGGTGTACAATGGGCAGCGGGGCTGAAGGGACAAGGAGAAAGTGTTCCCAAACTGGTTGAAAAGGGAAAAAACCAATTTGTTGGACCAGAGCTTCGTGGTAAAACATTGGGTGTCATTGGCCTTGGCGCCATTGGTGCCATGGTGGCCAACAGCGCACATGACGGGCTGGGCATGGACGTTATCGGCCTGGATCCCTTTATCTCTGTAGAAAACGCATGGTCTTTGTCTTATGCCATCAAGCGCGCATCCAGCATGGAGGAGCTATTGCAAAAATCGGACTATGTCACCATTCACGTTCCGTTGACACCCAAAACGAAAGGCATGTTTGATTTCCACATGTTCACCATGATGAAGCAGGATGCCAGGCTGCTCAACTTCAGCCGGGCAGAGCTGGTGGACAGCGATGCCTGCCGCGCCGCACTCAAATCCAAGAAGCTCGGCGGTTATGTTACTGATTTCCCCACGGATGACATGCTGGGTGTGCCAGGTGTTATCTGCATCCCTCACCTGGGAGCATCCACCCCGGAAAGCGAAGAGAATTGCGCCAGAATGGCTGCCGCGCAGCTTAGGGATTACTTGGAAACAGGAACCATACGCAACAGCGTGAACATGCCTGAAATCATACTGCCCGGGCAGCCGGAAGGAAGCAGGATCATGCTGATCCATGAAAACGTGCCCAACATGGTCAGTAACATGTCTGCTGCAATCTCCCGGGAAGGAATCAACATTAACAACATGCTCAACAAGAGCCGCCAGGAAATGGCCGTTACCGTGATGGAACTGAGCCAAGTGCCTACAGAGGAACTGATTACTGAGCTCTCTATGCAGCCGGGGGTCATTAAGGTAAGGTATTGGCAATGATCCCGTCAGCTTGAAAGGACTAAAGCTACTTTTTGGCAGTCTAAAAGGGGCCGGATGCGGTGCATCTGCCCCTTTTTATTTATGCTTGATTGTACCAGCATGCCGCGGAAATGATTTTACAAAACAGCTTTTTCTATGTTATATTGACAGCTGATGGCGGAAATGTATTTGAACGGGATGTTTTTGGCATTTACTGCGTTTATTATATGGCTGCATATTTTCACTGTACAAAGGAGCTGGTTAAATGATCAAGCGGCGTATTGCATTAACGCTGGCATGTTTGCTTTGTTTTTTAATGATTGGTGCTCACGCACAAGAGCTTCCCAAACCCATTAGCCCCATTGCTTGGGAGGATCTGCCCAAGGTTGTGGAGGGACAGCACCATTATTTACTGATGTGTGTTGATCAATGGAATGGAAATACCAAGAAATTGGGCAATACCGACGGTTTGGTACTGGTGACAATGGATACACGGACCAAACGCCTGATGCTGACATCCTTCAGCAGGGAAATGTTGATCCTGCGGCCTGACGGCGTAATCGGCCGAGTTAACTTTATTGCCAAAAACTATGGACCAGAGGAACTGTGCAAAATCATCAGCACCCATTTTGGTATCCGTATTGAAAAATACATGCTGTTTGATATGAACCAGGTTGAGGATATCATTAATGCGCTGGGCGGCGTGGATATTACGGTCACCAATGAAGAGGCAGACTATTTGACCCGCTATGCAATACCCGATGATTCCACCGTACCTAGAATGAGGCGCGGGGGAACATACCGATTCAACGGCCATGCAGCCGTTATTTACATGCGCATTCGCAAGGTGGGGGGAGGCGGCGACCTGATGCGCACCCAGCGTGTGCGGACGGTGTTATCCACACTGGCCAATTCGCACAAATCCATTACCTTCGACCAAGCCATTGATGTGATGGAGGCAGTGCTGGACAGTAATTTGCTGACCAATTTGAGTGCGGGAGAAATGCTGGAAGCGGTTCAATATGCCATGGAGCTGCGAGGAACCACCATGGAGGAACTGCAGCTCCCCTTTGAGGGCGCTTATTCGCCAATTAACTATGCGGGGATGTCCACCCGGGAGATTGATTTTGATGCCTGCCGTCAGGCGCTGTGGGACTTTTTGGAAAACAGTTTTCTTGTGATCGATTGACTTGCGGGTTACCATTATAAAAGGGCCGGTGCAGATTGGTTTGCTGCAAGGCCCTTTTTGCATTCACATGCTGTATTGATTGCCGTATAGTTTCTCTTCTGCAAAGAGAAACAGTTTCTTTACCTTTGCGATGGTCTGCTCATCCAGCGCATCCCAGCAAAACCATGGCCACAGGGGGCATTTTAAGGTAACCCCGCCAGGATAGTTCAGCAGCAGCGCAAGCTTTTGGCGCTTTCTGCTTTTATCGGTCTGGGTGCAATAGCCGCAGTTGTCACAGGCCTTGGTACGCATATAGCACAGCTCACCCAAGGCATATTCCATTTGGTGATAAAAGCCAAGCAGTTTTCGAAAGGCGGGGACTTTGAACTCAAAGCACATTTGATTCCTGTCCCGCCAACGCAAAGAGATATAAAAGTAGCTGCGCTCCTTGTCTTTGTGTACCTTTTCCCAGCGGACCTGGTTATGCCTTTCTTCATTGGTTAAGGAGTAGCCCATACCTTCAAAAAAGGACTCCAAATCAATAAGCCATGCACTGTCTGTGTATAGCTTGCCAAACATCTGGGCAGCCCTGTATGGATGGTCAGGGGTGGTACCATACAGAAAGCGGGTCAGTATGGCAATGGCCTGTCCGCCGGGCGCTGAGGCGGCTTCGCTTCGATGTTTCCATGCAGGGAAAAGGTTTGGGAACTTTGAGCAGCGGATGATCATGCCCTGCGGAACAGATTCGTATGTCAGACCCAGCTGGTTATATTTATCCAACAGTTTAGCTGTTACCATCCAGCTAGACTTGGCGATGAACAAATGATTATCCATGGGAAGACCTGCGATGCCCAATTTGTGCAGGGGGGCAAGCCAGTCAAAGAGCTTCTTCTCAGCTTTCATCATGGCATCCATCAATTCCGGATTGGTTTTATTCAGATGCCAGCGTTCCTCAAAGCATTGGTCAGGCAAAAAGGGAATACCGGTACATTCGGGGTTTTGATAGCAAATGGAGATGGCTTCATGAAGGAATTGATGCATTTGATGCTTCGACAATGAATCGTCATCGCCTGGGATTTCCTCAAAGGCAGGATAGGATTTAAGATAGGCATGAATGATCCTGGCGCCAAGGGAAGGGTATGATTGACTCAAGAGAAGCTGCTTATGCATAAGTAAATCCTCTTTACATATTCTGTGTTTATCCATTCATCTCTGCGACACAGTATAATGATTTGAATGCGTATATGCAATAGGAGATGAAAACGCTAAAGTGTATGAAGTTTGGTATTGTTAACGGAAAGGCAACGGGAAAGACACTATGTGGTATAATGTCATTTATCCAGCTACATTTGATAAAGGAGGCAGGCAATTTGATTGAAACGAAGGAAACGTATCCTAAGCAGAAGACGCAAATGTATGACCTATTAAAAAGGCAGCTTTATGCGCTGATGGAAGGGGAAACCCATCCGCTGCCCCACTTGAGCAATATGGCTGCGCTACTAAACGGCGCGTTGCAGGATATCAATTGGGTGGGCTTTTATCTGATGACGCAGGGCGATTTATTGCTGGGGCCATTCCAGGGAAAGCCGGCCTGCATCCGTATCCCAGTAGGCAAAGGGGTATGCGGCACAGCTGTTGCACAGAACAGGACGCAGCGGGTAGCGGATGTTCATCAGTTTCCTGGCCATATTGCCTGCGACAGTGCATCAAATTCGGAGATTGTAATTCCGATGCGTGCAAACGGAAGTGTTGTAGGCGTGCTGGATATAGACAGCCCCAGCTTCTCCCGCTTTGATGAGCAGGATCAGCAGGGGCTGGAGGAACTGGTTGAAATTCTATGCACAGGCTGCCTATGGAGCTAAAGCTCAATTAGGAAGGCTGCGGCTTTTTTGTGCCTTGAACACTCCGGACACGATCTCGATGGCTGTGCCAATCAGAGAGAGGATGCAGAAGGCTGTGATGCCATTTTGCCAGTAGCTGTTCATGGCTTGTAATTCAATGTCAAAAGCGTTGGCAGCGCGCTGGATGAATGCCGGGTTAAACGTATTGGCACCTGTTAAGAAAAGAATGGAGGCGGCTGTCCACAAAATGCTGTTGATGCCGGATAAAAGAGCGATTGGGTAATTCCAACGGGCATAGTAGAATTTTACCGCTGCCACCGCCCAGGAGATAATGGTCAGCCCAGCAAGATAGGGGATATACCGGTTTACTGCCAGGCTGTTAAAGAGCGGCAGGCTGATGCTATTCAAGCCATACTCATGCCAGCCGATCAAAGACTGATAGCGTACCATGATCACCAGAAATACCGCTGAGAATACCATACCGATGACGGTTTCTGCTCTGGAGATTTTGATATGATTCTTGGATGGCAGATTCGGCAGATCTTTTATCGACCATGCATGGCTTCCTTTGGCAGTTTGGAAGTATTCCGCCAGTCCAAAGCTCAGTGTTACCCATAAAAAACCATTGGTGATGGCGGAAAACAGTGCGCTCAGTATCCCCGTGAAAGCGCTTGTAAGCCCCTGGCCAAAGGTTCCGCCTGCCGGAGCGTCCACCAAGGTGCCAAAAACGCTTAGAACAGAGAAGATGACTGCCAGCAGTGAGATGACTAGCTTTAAAATAGTCAGGTAATCGTCAAAGAGCGACGGAGAGATCAGATACCGGGGCTTTACCCTGTATTGCTCCGCCAGCTTTCCCGGATCGCCCAGGGAGTTCAGCACACGTTCCACATCAGATGCCGTAGGGCTTTCTGGCAGCATATCGCTGATGTTTGCTTTTAGTTCACGTTCCACATCCGTACGGTTTTGCTCCGGCAGCCTGCGGATGACATCATAGACATAACGGTCAATCAAGAGATTCATACTCGTCCTCCTTCAAAAGGCCTTCCATTTCTTCGCATATGCGCCGCCATTCGTTTTTTAGGGTTTCATACATTTCAAGCCCTTGCCTGCTAAGCAGATAGTATTTGCGCGGCCGGCTTTCTGCTGTGTCCCATTTGCTTTCCAATAGCCCTTGGGCCTCCATTCGTCGAAGCAGTGGGTACAGTGTGCCAGGTTCAACGTTTGTTCGCTTTTTCTCCAACTGCTGTAAAAGGGAATATCCATAGCATGGCTGCTTTAGCTGACTGAGTACTGCCAGGGTCAACGTGCCCCGGCGCATTTCCAAAAGAATGTTACTTAGCAACGCCGTATCATCCAAGTTCATCACCTCAGATTCATTATAATGTGCGACGCACACTATTGTCAACAATAAAATATAAAGAAAAAGCCAATATAATAGAAGTTCGAATACGGCAGGCTTTGCGTATAGAAAATGGTGTTTATACGGCATGTGCAGCATAAACACCACTTCTGTATCAATTATCACCCGTATAGAGTGATATATCACCACTTGGTTAAGGTTTTATGATGTATTTTAATTATAAGTACACCACATGCGTTTGGGTATTGGGGAGACGGGAGTTCAGTATCCCTGCGATATCCCTGCGGGTATTGCCTTCTGGTTTTCCTGATCCCAGGATGATATGTGCGGCATTTTGCTCCATGGCATATTGAATCAGGCGTTCTACAGGGTCGGGTGCTCTCAGTACGGCCATTTCTGCGCCGGCTTCACAGGAGAGGCCGTACAAATAATTCAAAGCATCGCTCTGGGTGGAGCCGCCCAGCAAAAGTGCACCGGCAGGTGCAACATGGACTACCAGAAGCGGAGCGCAAAGTTCTTTGGCAAGGTCAACCCCTTTTTGAATGAGTCTGTCGCATGTTTTTTGGCCAGTCACGCAGACCAGCACAGGGCGTTCTTCATACACGGAGATAGTCTCCTTTTCGCTGATAGAGCAGGTTGTGACTTAATTGGCTTTGCGGAAGTCAGCTACTGCTTTATCATGAGATATGACTGTGATTCTGTCACCTGGTACAAAAGGCGGTGTCCCCTTTTGCACATCGTAATAAAAGAGGCGGTCATCGGCATCGTCGTCTTTATCGCCAACATTGATGCTCATGGGGTAGTATTCCACACCTTCACGAATGCAGGATTGCTCTGCGATCTCCCTCACGCGGCCGGTGGTTTCTCTGGTACGCCCTTGCAGCACATTTTTCAAATGACGGCCGTAGCTGACAACCGGGCTGATGAACATGCTATAACAAAAAATTGCCAGAGAACCGCCTAAGATGGTCAGCAAGATGGTCAGCCATTGCAGCCTGATGGAAGGGAGCAGCGATATGACAATGCCCGCCAAGAAGAATACCAAGGGGATTGATAATGCAAGAACCCGCCGTTTAAGCTGTTGGTGATTTTCTTCCCAGTTGCTTTGCTGATACATTGTTATTTCCTCCGTATGCTATGCTGAAAGACAGAGCATCATGCGCCCACCTATTATTTATACGTCAAAACCATCTCCTTGTAAAGGGTTAATGTACAGCATGTCGGCAGACAAACATCATTTATGCAGAAAGCAGGTTCACCCATTCATGTGGAGGATGGCAGCCAGGCATAAAAAACCCCCCGCTTTTGAAGGCGGGGGATAACTTGTGCTTGGATGCAATTAGGTGATGGCTAAAGCCTATTCCTTGATACGCTGCATGATTTTGATCACGACGAAGAAAATGCACAAAACCAAGAAAACGCCGGCAAGGCCCAGTACAGTGGTAGTCAACCCCTTGCCCAGCAGCGAATCGGCAAAAGCAGGTGCGGCAGATGCGGCAGGAGCAATAGCGCTTTCAGCCGCGGCGGATGCAAACAGCCATTTGAACATGATCGTCAAACCTTCTTTCTTGCGGCCTTGCAGATTATTTCAAGAGCATGGAGACCAGGGTGATGACCATGCCGCCGGCAACAACTGAGCCTAGCTGGCCGGATACATTGGCGCTGATGGCCTGCATGAGGATAAAGTTGTAAGGATCGTCTTCCTTGGCCAATTTTTGAATAACCCTGGCGCTCATGGGGAAGGCGGAGATGCCGGCAGCGCCGATCATGGGATTGACCTTGTTTTTGCGGAACAGGTTGAGGAACTTGGCAAAGAGAACGCCGCCGGCGGTGTCAAAGACAAAGGCGAACAGACCCAGCGCCATGATGAGCAGCGTGTTCCACTGCAGGAAGTCGTTGGCTACCATGGTAGAACCAATGGTCAGGCCCAGCAGAATGGTTACCAGATTGGCCAATTCGTTCTGGGCGGTTTTGCTCAACCGCTCCAGCACGCCGCAAACGCGAATGAGGTTACCAAACATCAGCGAGCCAATCAGCGGTGCACTCATGGGAACCAAAATGCCGGAAACCAAGGTAACAATAATGGGGAAGAGGATCAAAGCCAGCGAAGAGGCCTTCTCTTCCTTGTATTCCATGCGGATGGTGCGCTCCTTCTTGGTGGTGAGCGCCTTGATAACCGGGGGCTGAATGATGGGAACCAAGGACATATAGCTGTAGGCGGCCACAGAGATGGGAGCAATGTATTTAGCTAATTGAAAATGGTTGGCTACATACAGTGTGGTAGGACCGTCTGCAGCGCCTATGATGCCGATAGCAGAGGCCAGCTTCATAATCATTTCAGGGGTTTCATTGGGGACAACGATGGGCAGCAGCAGCAAAGAGAGAAGGAAGGTGGCAAAGATGCCGAACTGTGCTGCAGCGCCGAAGAAGATCATGGAAGGATCCTTCAGCAGGGGGGTGAAATCTACCATTGCGCCGATGGCGATAAAAATCAGCAATGGGAAGAGTTCATTTTTGATGCCGGCGTTGAATAACACAGTAAGGAATCCATCCGGGCCCAGCACGGCAGGCAGTGCGGTTTCCATTACCGGAGGCAGATTGGCCAGGATGGCACCGAAGCCAATTGGCAGCAAAAGGGCTGGTTCATAATCCTTTTTGATTGCCAGATAAATCAATACGCCGGAAATGAGAAACATGACCAGCGTTCTCCAACCATCTGCCGTAAACAGGTAGATGACACCGGAAAATAACTCCCGTAGAAGATCTCCCATAAGTGGTCCTCCCTTATAGCATTGACGTGCAAAAAGCTGCATTATTATAGCATATGGAAGCAAAACTGTCAAACGAGCCGGGATGGGCATGGAGTTGAGCGAAGAGCCTTCCGAAATGAACAATTGCATTTGCGACGGATGTATGTTATAATCATTCATCATTTGGGCATAGAGGTGTAAAACTTGGACGAACCTCCCAGTCCGGAAGGACGAACGTTTCTTTCAATCATTAGGGATACAAAGCGCAGTTGGACAAAACGCAGGCGTTGTTTTGTTGATGCGCTTTTTTCATGCACAAAAGAAATACAACCAACTTTTGTTGATAAGAGAAAGGGATTGAATTCATGGATCTGAGCGCTTTCCTGCTGGTGGCAGCCATTGTGCTGTGTACTTTGCTGTCTGCGTTTTTTACTGCTGCGCAAACTTCCTTGGAGGAAATGAACCGTTCCCGTTTGAAAAGCCTTGCCTTTGGGGGGAACATGCAGGCGGAAAAGGCCTATGCCATTGTTGAAAATCATGAGAAGCTGCAGCCCATCATCCTGCTTGGAGGAAGGCTTACCTATATTCTGGCTATTTCCATCAGCGGTATGCTGCTGGATGGCGGTGTGTCAGGCGGTTCCTTTCTGCTGGCAATGGCTCTTGCAGCGGTGGCCATCAGCCTATTCAATGAAGCTGTTCCCAGGGCACTTGTCAAGGGCAGTCCGGAGGATTTCCTGATGAAGATGGCAGGGCCACTGAAACTTGCGGTGAAAGTGCTGGCCCCCCTGGGCTTGCTGCATCGCATTTGGCTGCTGATGGCAGGCAGGATTGGCAAACCGGCAGAGGAGCCTTTGATGATTGAGGATGAGCTGATTACCATGGTGGATGAAGCTCAAAGCGATGGTGATATGGATGAGCATGAGGGTGAACTGATACGCTCTGCCATTGAGTTTACCGATCAGGACGCAAGGGATATACTGACGCCCAGGGTTGATGTGGTCGGCCTGGATGTGGAAAGCAGCATCGGTGAGGTTACAAAGGCCTTCCTGGAGCACGGCTATTCACGGCTACCGGTGTATAAAGAAACCATGGACAACATTGTTGGTATTCTGCATGAAAAGGATTTTTATGCTGCCACCCATGAAGGGAAAGACCGGGTGGAAGAGATGATGAAGCCGGCTCTGTTTGCGCCAGCTACACTGAAAATCACCAAGCTTTTACAGCTTTTGCAAAACAGTAAAAACCATATGGCTGTGATACTGGATGAGTTTGGCGGAACCGAAGGTATTGTGACCTTGGAGGATGTGCTGGAAGAGCTGGTTGGCGAAATTTATGATGAGCACGATGATGTGGCTGAATTTATTCAGCAGCAGGAGGACGGAAGCCTGCTGGTGGATGGCAGCGCCGACTTAAAGGAGTTGCTGGAGCTGCTGCATGTGGAAAAGGAATATGAGGCGGATACCGTTGGCGGCTGGGTGGCCGAAGAGATGGGCCAGATTCCCAAGGTGGGTGAGGGCTTTGAAATTACCGGCATACGGGTTCAGGCCACAAGGGTATGGAAGCGCAGGGTGACACAGGTTCGCATTGTATTGCCGGAGAATCCGCAAGATCAGCCCTCAACTTTGTTGGGCTATGAAAGAAATAATTGACAGTTGGTCCATAGGCTTGTTCTTGTGACGAGGCAAAAAAAGTGCTATAATGTAGCGGGATTTTATCACCAATGATGCTGTACTTACACAGGCTTATCTTTGCATTTTGAATAGCAAATTCGTAAGTCTGATGAGTGGTGGGTGAAGGCTCATAAGCAGGTTTTATAATGGTTTTTCAAAGGGATATTTATTGTTTATATAGTATTTCATATATATGTGAAAGGAGCCAATATATGAAAATAAGATATAAACTGTGCCGTACGCTTTTAACTGCCGCTGTTTTTCTGGCTGCCGTCATGCCTTTAACCGGCGCCACAGCCCAGCAGGCGGTCAGTACCGGCGCCCTTCAATACACTGTTACTGACTACGGCTATCTACCGGGGTTGCAAACCATTGCACCTGGTGAGGGAAACCAATTTCTATCTGTTAACCTCATTGTGAAGACTGCAGATGAAACAGGTTCGGCTGTTAACCCGGAGCAGTATTTGCTGGCCTTGGACGACAGCGGCCGGGGGTATACGCCGTTGCTTTTTAACAGCAGTTCATCCTTTACGGCTTCCCTTGCTCCGGATGAGAGAGCGGTTCGTGCTTTGTTTGAGATTCCCAAGGCGGCGGCCAGCTACAAACTGGTAATAACTGATGAAAATGGCAGCATCGCAGGGGACATCAGCCTGGGCAGGAGTGCTGGGGCTGTGCTGGCTGTAAGCAGCCAAGAGCCAATTGTATTTCAGGCCGAGGGGTATGACGTGACGGTTTATGGTGTGACGCAAAGCCTGGGGGCCTATGGCGAAGACATGCAAAGCGGCATGAAGTATATCTGGATAGATGCCGCCATTACTGGCACAGGCACACAGGAAACACCGGCGAAAATCATATCACAATGGACACTTGGCAGTGGGTCTTCGTTGGTGGAAAATGTGGTTCCGGCCCGATCCAGCAACATGCTGGCGTTGATAAATGCAGGGTTTGGAGAGAAGATGCCTTTTGCCCGGGGATATGTATGCTTCCTGGTCCCCGATGATTTGACTAAGGTCAGCGAGCTGATGGCCGGGAAAATACTTGTGAGTCAAGCCATCCCTATCGGCGGAGCTGTCAAGGAGACAGGTTATGCCAAACCGAATGCCGATGGTGCATACCAGCAGGCAGGATGGAAGATCACCATCCATGATATGGAACTTGCCGATAAAGGAACGCTTGCCGATCCGCCTGCCGGATATCAATATGTGATGGTGAACCTTACCGTTGCTAATCAAGGGACACAGAACCTGACGGTATCCAGCGAGTTGGCCTTTGCAATGACTGATGAAAGCGGGAATGAGCTGGCCCAGGCATGGTTTGCCGATCTAACGGAAACGCTGGATGCATCCCTGCTGCCAAGCGAATCGGTTTCCGGGAAAATTGCCTTCCTTCTGCCGGAAGGCGCAAAAGTTGGCGCATTACGGATACACTTAAATATGCTGGGAGAGCCGCTGCTGATTGATGCGGCCGATTATTTGGCAGAGTAAAGGAGAAGGTTTCATGTCTGTTTCAAGCAAGAAGAAGGAATCCCGCAAGGTTCTTGTCGTTCGCATCGTTTGCCTGGTCTTGGTTGTATTGCTTGTATTGCCCATTCTTTTTTCCACAATTTTATCTGGCTTATACTGGTAAGGTGCAAGCCAATACATATAAGCGCATGAGAAAACGAGGGAGCATTTCTTACATGGAAGAATGCTCCCTCGTTTTATGATGGAGATAAGAACAGAGCCGCCCAATGGGCGGCTCTGCTTAAGTGATGATTTAAATGGGCTTACTGAGCCAGCTTCTTGTAGGTTTCCAACCTTGCAGCGGCATCCTTCTCCGCTTCGGCAAAGAGTTTTTCTGCCGTTTCGGGGAAGAGCTTGGTCAAGGAGGTGTAGCGGGTTTCGCCCTTCAAGAAGTCCTGATAGCTCTGGGTGGGATCTTTGCTGTCCAGGCTGAAGGGGTTCTTGCCCTCGTCTACGAGGTTGGGGTTGTAGCGGTACAGCGGCCAATAGCCGGTTGCCACAGCCTTGCGGGTTTCGGCCTGGGAAAGACCCATGTTGATGCCGTGGTTGATGCAGGGTGAGTATGCGATGATCAGAGAGGGGCCCGGATAGGCCTCTGCTTCGCTGATGGCCTTCATCAACTGGGCGGGGTTGGCGCTCATGGCGACGGTAGCAACGTAAACGTAACCGTAGCTCATGGCCATCAGGCCCAGGTCCTTCTTGCGGGTGCGCTTACCGGCAGCGGCAAACTTGGCAACAGCGCCGGTGGGGCTGGACTTGGAGGCCTGGCCGCCAGTGTTGGAGTACACTTCGGTATCCATTACCAGTACGTTCACATCCTGGCCGGAAGCCAGCACATGGTCAAGGCCGCCGAAGCCGATGTCATAGGCCCAGCCGTCGCCGCCGAAGATCCAAACGGACTTCTTGACCAGCAGGTCAGAGTTGGCAATGACTTCGTTTGCCAAGGTACAGGCTTCACAGGTGCAGACCTTGCCGTTTTTCAGCCACTCGGCTTCCCACTCGGTGCCGGTGAGATCAACATCAACGCCGTCCTTGCATGCAGCCAGGAGCTTTTCAGAGGCAGCCTTGGAAGCTTCGGCGTTATTCATGCCTTCCAGCCACTCTTTTCCGGCTTCCTTGATGGCATCAGAGCAATAATCCACAGCCATCAGCTTCTCAATGGTCTGGGCCAGCTTTTCGCGGCGCTGGGCAGTAGCCAATTGCATACCGAAGCCGAACTCTGCGTTATCTTCGAACAGGCTGTTGGCCCAAGCAGGACCATGGCCCTTTTCGTTGACGGTGTAGGGGCAGGTGGGGGCGGAACCGCCGTAGATGGAGGAGCAGCCCGTAGCGTTGGCAATGAGCATACGATCGCCGAACAGCTGGGTGATGAGCTTGATATAGGGGGTTTCACCGCAGCCTGCGCATGCGCCGGAGAACTCGAACAGGGGCTTTAAAGCCTGGCTGTTTTTCACCGTTGCCTTGTTGGTAATGGTGGTGATCTCAGGCATGGTCATTGCAAACTCGAAGAAGGGCTCCTGGAACTTCTGGCTCTCAAGGGGTTCCATTTCCAAGGCCTTATTCTTAGCGGGGCAGACTTCTGCGCAGTTGCCGCAGCCGGTGCAGTCCATGGGGCTGATTTGGATGCGGTACTGCATGCCTGCGAACTCTTTGCCGGTGGCGGGCTTGGTTACATAACCCTCAGGTGCATCCTTCATCATGGCTTCGGGGGTATAAATGGGCCGGATGACGGCATGGGGGCAAACCAGGGCACAGGTGTTGCACTGGATGCAGTTTTCGGGAATCCACTTGGGTACCTTCACCGCGATACCGCGCTTTTCATAGCGGGTGGTGGCGGTGGGCACAACGCCGGCTGGGTCGAACTTGCTGACAGGCAGCTTGTCGCCTTCCTGGGAGAGAATGGGGGAGATAACATCATAGAAATAATCGGTGGCTTCAACACGAATAGGCTCTGCGCCGGTGGTAGCATTTGCCCACTGCTCAGGCACTTTGATTTCCTTAAGGCCGGAGATGGCGCTGTCGATGGCAGCGTAGTTCATTTGAACAACAGCATCGCCCTTGCGACCATAGGTTTTCTTGGCATACGCCTTCATGTAGCCTTCTGCCTCGCCATAAGGAATCACTTCCGCAAGCTTGAAGAAAGCAGCCTGCATGATGGTGTTGATGCGTCCGCCCATGCCGACTTTGGAAGCCAGGTCAATAGCGTCAATGGTGTAGAAGCGGGCCTTTTTCTTGGCCAGCAAGCGCTTCATCTTGGCAGGGAGCTGGGCATCCATCTCCTCGGCACTCCAGGGGCTGTTCAGCAGGAACACGCCGCCCTCTTTCAAGGAGGACACCATGTCATACACGGTGACGTAAGCGGGGTTATGGCAGGCCACAAAGTCTGCAGCGTCGATCAAGTAGGTGGACTGAATGGGGGCTTTACCAAAACGCAGGTGGCTGACGGTGAGGCCGCCGGACTTTTTGGAGTCGTAGGCGAAGTAGCCCTGCACGTACATGTCGGTGTGGTCACCGATAATTTTGATGGAGTTCTTATTGGCACCAACGGTACCGTCAGAACCCAAACCGTAGAACTTGCAGGCAACGGTGCCGGCAGGAGCGGCGATGAGCTGCTCGCCCAGGGGCAGGCTCAAGTTGGTGACATCATCTTCGATACCCACGGTGAAGTGGTTCTTCATTTCGCCGTTTAGGTTATCGTACACGGCTTTAACCATGGTGGGGGTGAATTCCTTGCTGCCAAGGCCATAACGGCCACCCACAACGGTGAGCTCACGACCGGCTTCCGCCAGAGCGGAGCGAACGTCAACATACAAAGGCTCGCCCAGGCTGCCGGCTTCCTTGGTGCGGTCCAGCACAGCAAGCTTTTTGCAGCTGGCGGGGATGGCAGACAGGAAGTGCTTGGCAGAGAAGGGACGATACAGGCGGACCTTGATCAAGCCAACCTTTTCGCCTTTTTTCAAGAGCGTATTGATGGTCTCTTCAATGGTTTCGCAGCCAGAACCCATGGCCATAATGACCCTTTCGGCATCGGGCGCGCCTACATACTGGAACAGCTCATACTTGCGGCCGGTGAGTTTATAAACATCGGCCATAACGCCTTCCACGATTTCAGGCACAACGGTATAGAATTTATTAGCAGCTTCCCTGTTCTGGAAGTAGATGTCGGGGTTCTGAGCGGTACCCTGCTGATGGGGATGCTCGGGGTTCATGGCACGGGCACGGAACTCCTCAATCTTCTTGTGGTCGATCAAGGAAGCGATTTCGCTGTACTCGATGCCGTCGATTTTCTGCACTTCGTGGCTGGTACGGAAGCCGTCGAAGAAATGCAGGAAAGGAACGCTGGACTTCAGGGTAGCCAGGTGGGCAACCAGTGCCAAGTCCATGGCTTCCTGTACGCTGTTGGAAGACAGCATGGCAAAACCGGTCTGGCGGCAGGCCATAACATCCTGATGATCGCCAAAGATGGAGAGCGCATGGGCGGCCAATGCACGGGCGCTCACATGGAAAACGCAAGGCAAAAGCTCACCGGCAATTTTGTACATGTTCGGAATCATGAGCAGCAAACCTTGACTGGCGGTGAAGGTGCTGGTCAGGGCACCGGCCACCAAAGAACCGTGCACAGCGCCTGCGGCACCTGCTTCACTCTGCATTTCCACCACTCGGACCTGTTGTTCGAACAGATTCTTGCGCCCCTGGGCCGACCACTCATCAACCATTTCCGCCATATTGGAAGAAGGCGTGATGGGATAGATCGCCGCCACATCGCTGAACGCATAAGCGACATGGCTGACGGCCGTGTTGCCGTCCACTGTCATTTTGATAGACATGGAAGAACCTCCTTGTTTCTGTTGAGCCTCTCGCGCGGCATGTCCGCTAACATTTCTATTATAAGGACGCTTGCCTGGATTGTCAATAAACTGACAGAATTCCCATACTGCTGAGCGAAAAAAAGTACAGTTTGAATGTAAACGGCCCAAGAAAAGAATGGCCTGAAACGATGGATAACATGCATGAAAGTAATTGAAACCAAATCGATTCCATGATATGATACAAATGAGTATATTTATTCTCATAATGGATATTTTGTACCCTGCGATCATCCCAGCCTTTAAGCAATGGACGGAAGGACAGAGTGTGGATGAAGAATCTGCTGATCACCGGCAATGTATTAAGCCTGGCGGCCCATTTATGTCAACGGCTGTCAAGACAGTATCATGCCGTTATTGCGGCTCATGAGGTACCGCCCATTGCCTTTGGCAAAGGGGTTGATGTTGTACCGCTCACCAATGATCAAACGCTGGAACAGGTATGCCAGCAATATGCCTTTTCCTCAATGGTGTTTTTAGCGACAAGGGGCGAGCAGCAAAGCCGTCTTCACGGTGAGGCTGACCTGCTAAGCAGTGCCTTGGCCCTGGCAAAGCGCCATGGTATGTACCGTGTGCTGTATATTACATCCGGCGAGCTTTGCCGGCCAGCGGATGCCAGCAGTGAACGCGGTGTTTTGATGCAGGCCATGGAGCAGCTTTGCACCTGCTACCGCAAGCAAGGGCTGGATATTACCATCGTGCGCTTGCCTTGCGTATTCGGGCCAGGGGAATCAGATACCTTATCGGGCCGTATGCTTACTGCAGCGGCCTTGGGTGAAACCATTACGCTTCCTTTTGCAAGAGGCGCACAGCTGGATTTTGTATCCGCCGCAGAAGTGGCGCAGCTGGCTTACATGCTTTTGGAAAGAGAGGAAGAGGCTGAGGATGTACTTATGGTCCGAGGCGCGGAAGCGCTGTCGGTTCGTGAGCTTACAGCCCTTTTTGGCCTGCTGGGCGCCAGTGTATCCCAGGGGGTGGGAGGTACAGGCTATCCACCCATGGATGCAAGCGCTGCTTTGGACGGCTATGGATTTGCCGCATCAGAGCGATTCAGTGTTGCCCTGGACAGTTTATACATGTCTGTGAAGTCATCACTGAAAAGTAAGGAGCCTGTCCGGGGGCGTATACGCACCTTCCTAAAGCGCTATTCTTATGTGGTAAAAGGCACATCTCTTGTGTTAGGGTTTGCAGCCATGGAGCTTTTGAAGATGCTGCAGAGTGCTGGGCATTTGCCCCTTACCGATCTGCATCTTTTATATGTTGCGCTGATAAGTGCTGCCCATGGCCTGCAAGCAGGATTGGTGGCCGTTGTTCTTGCCTGCTTCTCCATCGCCAGGGGTTATGGCGCACAGAATATGGATCTGCTCTCCCTGTTTACCGACTGGAAGGCTTGGGTTCCCTTTGTTGTCCTGCTTGCTACCGGTTCGCTGGTGGGTTATGCCAGAGATAAAGGCCGTAGGGAAGCACTTGCAGCCAAGGAAGAAGCGGAACTGCTGGAAAAGCGCTGTGCTTTTCTTCAGGATTTGTACAAGCAGTCTTTGCTGGCTGCAGATGAGGAGCCTGCCTTAAAAACGGAGAATACCAGCGAGCGCTTGGAGCAGCAGCTGACACAATTAAGGCAGGGGCAGGAGCGGCTGGAGCAGGAATGGATGACCCTGCTAAAAAAGGAGCAGGAACGCTGGGAAAAGCAGAACCAGGCACAAGTCAAGCGAGAAGCTGATGCCCAAGAGATCAAGCGTACCATGGAAGCAGCCCGTATGGAGAAAGAGCGGGAAGAGATGAAGGCTGCCCAGGAGCAACTGGCACAGCTGCGTTTAAAAAACATACAGACGGAGCGCGGCTTAGCGGATCTGATGCTTCAAACCTCACGGACAGTTGATGCTAAATTTGCGGAGAAGGCGGAAGAACCCAAGCAGTACCGCTCTGCCCAAATCAAGCCGCCGATTATCTTAAGCACATCTGCTGACTACGATGCAAAAGACGATATAGATTTTGATGAACTGCCTACTCAGCTGAAAATAGACAGTCTGCCAGATGATGATGAAGACGATGATGATGACGATGACGATGAGGAAGCGGTTGAAGAAGAAAAAGTGAAACCTGCACCAGTAGCTGTGAAAATGGCAGATCTACTGGAGACCTCCGAGCAAAAGGACAAAGTTGAGCTTATATCCACCTCTCCCTTTGGCAAGCTGACACCCCAGGAACGCCGCCGGATGCTGGAGGCCATGCAGGAAAGGGCCAAGGAAATGGGGAAGGATAAGCCAAAACGTAGCAGGTAAGTAAGGGAAGATTAGAGGCACATTAGTTTTCCATTAATTTCTTTCGTTTTTCATTGACAACTTATGGGTTTCCTGTATAATGGCCACGATATCGTATGAATCGCGGCTATTTTTTTGGCTGGCGCAAGTGCGCGGAGGGATAGGGCATGAAAAGGTTTCTTAAAGCGGCGGCGATCTTTATTACAGCACTTGTGATACTCTTTGCGGGCTTTTTTGTGTATTTAATGCAAGGGCTTGCGGCTAACAGCCAGCCAAATCTACAAGGAGCAACGGCAAATGGACTAAGAGATGGTGTTTATGATGGCGGGTATAACGCAGGACGATTTACAAACAGGGTAACAGTAACTGTTTCCGACGGCAGAATAACGGATATTATCGTTGCTCAGGATGTTTTATTTCCGCAGGAGCATGTGACAAGAGCGTTATTTCAAAGAGTGGTGGATGCAAATTCTACGAAAGTTGACGTGGTTTCTGGTTCTACTATTACCAGTAATGCATATTTACAATCAATTGAAAATGCACTGATTAAGAAGGGGGATTGAAATATGGCTTTGTTGATAGCTTATGCCACCAAGCATGGCGTGACGGAAAAATGCGCAAAGGCACTGAAAACGTCGTTGGCCGGCGGTGCAGATTTGGTGAATCTAAAAGATAGGACGCCGAATCTATCCAATTATGATGCTGTCATTTTAGGAGCATCGGTCTATGCCGGGATGCCCCGCAAGCAAATAAAGGCTTTTGTGGCTCAGCATGCACAGGTGCTGAAACAGAAAAAGTTAGGTTTGTTTTTGTGCTGCCAGGCAGACGGTGAACAGGCGGAAAAACAAATGGATGCTGCATTTACGCCTGAGCTTCGCCGGGAAGCTACGGCACAAGGGGTGCTGGGCAACGGCTTTCATGTGGAAACTATGAACTTTCTAGAAAAGTTTGTGATAAAGAAGATTAGCGGCAAAGCACCTGAGGAAAGCTTTACAATTAATAAAGATGTTTTTGATGCATTTGAGCGGGCGTTTGGGCAGGCGTAGGCCATGAGGATAGCAAAAGCATAAAGGACAAGAACGGCCTGCTGCCTGATATATGGGTGGCAGGCTTTTTATAATAGAAAAAGACAAAATAAAAATAATTATGCAATACACATAATCCATTCACGGAGCCATGGGTATATGATATAGTAAGGTATACCATTTGGTGAAAGGAATGTGGCAGAAAGTGGAGTTATCATCTGTTTTATTTGCGTTTTCCCTGACCTTGTTTGCAGGCTTGTCTACAGGCATTGGCAGCTTGATCGCCCTGTACAGCAAACGCACCAATACCAAGTTCCTATCCTTTGCCCTGGGCTTTTCTGCAGGCGTTATGATCTATGTATCATTTGTGGAGATATGGGTAAAGGCAAAGGATAGTTTGACAGCATCACTGGGCGTTGTTACGGGAAACTGGGTTACGGTGGCATCTTTCTTTGGCGGCATGCTTTTGATTGCTGTGATAGATAAGCTGGTTCCATCCGGGGAAAATCCCCATGAGGCACGCAAGGTTGAGGAACTGTCGGATGAAGCCCGTGCCGTTGAGCAGAAGAAAGGCAAGCTCATGCGGATGGGGCTTATGAGTGCTTTGGCCATTGCCATTCACAACTTCCCGGAAGGCCTTGCCACCTTTACCTCGGCACTGAAAGATCCATCCCTTGGTATTGCTATCGCCGTAGCTATTGCCATTCACAATATTCCTGAAGGCTTGGCTGTTTCAGTACCAATTTACTTTGCGACAGGCAACCGGAAAAAAGCATTTTGGTATTCTTTCCTCTCAGGCATATCGGAACCTGCAGGTGCTTTGCTGGGTTTCGTGCTTTTTTCTACTTTTTTCAATGACGTTACATATGGAATTTTGTTTGCTCTGGTAGCAGGCATTATGGTTTTCATCTCCCTGGATGAACTGTTGCCTACCGCACGTGAATATGGCGAATCCCATATCTCCATTTATGGCTTGGTCAGCGGCATGGCTGTAATGGCTGTTAGCCTGCTGCTGTTTATTTGATTCGCTATTGATATACGTAACTTATTAAAAAATGATCCCTGCATACCGCTTGAAGGAAGCGGTGTGCAGGGATTTTTTTGTTTATGGGGTTGCTTAAGCGTATCCCATAGGAGGTGCGTTAGGGGGATGCGCTTACATCTTGATTTCTTTTTTGCCGCTGACCTTGAAGAATACGGCTAAGGCGATGATGGTAGAGAAGGTCAGTATGGAGGAGATAGCGGCGGCAATGCCGTCGTTGCCGCGGATGATCTGAGAATAGATCTCCAAGGTCATGGTTTTGGTTTTGGTGGTGTACAAAATGATGGAGGTTGACAGTTCCGTAATGATCATGATCCAGCTTAGTATGGCACCGGAGATCACGCCGGGGAGCATCATGGGCACTGTCACCTTGAAGAAGGTTTTCATGTTGGATGCGCCCAGGCTGATGGAGGCCTCCTCAATGGAGGGGCTGATCTGCTGGAGGATGGCCGATGAGGAGCGAACAGTATAGGGCAGACGGCGAATGACATAGCTTAGAATCATGATGAAAGCCGTCTGGCTGAAGTATAGGGGTTTTTTGCTGAAGGCCATCAAAAGCGCAATGCCTAGGATGGAGCCAGCCACCGTTTCCGGGAACATTGTGACCACATCCAACGTGCTGTTTAGGGCGTTGCGCCGGCGTACGACCACATATGCAATCAGTATCGCTGCCACAACAATCGCGGCTATGGAGATAAAGCCCAGCACATAGGTGTTGACAATGGATTTGCCTACTGTTGAAAAGGCTTCCACATAGCTGTTTATAGAGAAGCCGGGGACAAACAGCTTGCCGTTGGTTTTACGGAAAGAGGAATAGATAACGTACAGCTGCGGCAGCATGGCGATGCCTACAACGATATAGCAGTACAAATGCGCCAATAGGGAGCCGATGCCTTTTAGCTTTTTGGGCTGGATGGGATGAAGCGCGCTCATGGAGAATTGCTTGCGGCTGACCACTAGTTTTTGGAATAGGAATACGCCTGTGGTAATGACAACCGCCACAATGGAGATGGCTGCGGCCAAACCGTCGTTGCCACCTACCTCGCCCATGAACTCATTGTATACCAGTACGGGCAGGGTGATGTAGCCTTCACCAATTAACCTGGGGGTGCCATAATCGGCAAAGGTGCGCATGAAGACCATCAATGCGCCGGCCAACAGCGTAGGCATAAGAAGTGGAAGTACGATTTTGAACATCTTGCGTATACCGGTGCAGCCCATGGACTCGGAGGCTTCGATGAGGGAATTGTCCATGTTCTTGAATGCGCCGGAAACGAACATGTACACCAGGGAGTAAAGCTGCAGCGACATGACCAGCACAATGCCAGGAAAACCATAGATATCTGGCAGGACCAAGCCGATGCTGTTTTTCAAGAAGGTGGTCACAGAGCCGCTACGGCCAAAGAGCATGATCCAGGAATAAGCGCCGATGAAGGGCGCGGACATGGAGGAAACAAGCACCAATATCTCCAGCATGGCTTTACCGCGGATTTGGTACACAGCAAGCAGGTACGCAAGGGGCGTTGCCAACAGCACGGAGAAGAGGGTTACTGCCAGTGTAACTTTAAAGCTGTTGCCCATGGCCCGAAGGTAATAGGCTTTGGAGAAAATACGCTGGAAGTGTTCCAGAGAAAAGCCGCCCTCTTTGCCCATCACGCTTTGGGAAAGCAGTGTGAACATGGGGTAGAGGAGGAACAGGGCATATAGTAGCAGGGCGGCGATGGAGATAAACAGCCACACTTCCCAGCGGACGGCCTTAGCGCGCATCGCTGACCACCCCCGCGGTAAGGCTTACATTGCCGTCGTCGTTAAATACGTTGATTTTGTCCAGCTTCAAGCCAAGGTTTACCTTGGTGCCGTTTTCCAGGATGCTGGAGATGGAACTCTCTTCCACGATCTCTACTGTATCACCGTTAAAGAGCTTGACAAAATAGGTGGTGTTCAGCCCCAGGAAGACGCTGGAGAGAATTTCTCCCTCAATGCCTTGATCGCTGTTTTGTATTACAAACTCTTCCGGGCGGATGGAGACCTTCACCTTTTGTGCGGCCTTTACATTTGGCGTAAGGCAGTCATATGGCACTTTGTAGCCATTGCCGAAGGTTAGATGCGGTTGACGATCCGCAAAGGAAAGGTCTGCATCCAGGGTATTGCTGCGGCCAATGAAGTTGGCGACAAACAGGTTGGCAGGCCGCTGGTATATGGCCTTGGGAGTTCCCACCTGCTGGATGACCCCTTTTTCCATAACGGCAATACGGTCGGAGACAGCCATGGCTTCCTCCTGGTCGTGAGTTACATATATGGTGGTGATACCCACTTCCTTTTGAATCAGCTTGATGGCATTGCGCATTTCAATGCGCAGTTTGGCGTCCAGGTTGGAAAGCGGTTCATCCATCAAAAGCACATTGGGATGAATGACGATGGCACGGGCCAGGGCAACACGCTGCTGCTGGCCGCCGGAGAGCCTGTCAGGCATGCGGGAAGCATACTCAGTTATCCTGACGGTATCCAAAATGGCATCCACACGCTTTGCGATTTCCGCTTTGGAGATGCCCCGGTTTTCCAGACCAAAGCCTACGTTCTGACGAACGTTCATGTGGGGGAACACGGCGTAGTTTTGGAATACCATGCCGATGTTGCGCTTGGCAGGGGGAATGTCGTTGATGACCTGCTGGTCAAAGGCGATTTTCCCGCCCTCGATGGAGTTGAAGCCTGCCACCATGCGCAGAAGTGTTGTCTTTCCGCAGCCGGATGGACCCAGCAGCGTGAAAAATTCGCCTTTATGAACGGTTAAGGATAATGCAGGAATAATTACATTGTCGCCGTACTTTTTGTCGACATCAGTAAATGTTATTGAAACGCTCAAGTGCTATTCTCCTTTACTTTTAAGAGAATTGGAAAGGGGCATGCCTATTGCCTTCAGGCATGCCCCTGGCTTTGGCAGCCTTTGGGGATTGACGAGGGGGTTCCTCGTCTATCAATTGTTCAAGGGTTTGGATCAGATACCCATCATGATATCCTGAACTTTTTCCTTCAGCTCAGCGGTATGGCTGGTGACATATTCGGAATCTTCAAAGATCAGGGCGATGTCGGCCATGGGGGTCATATACTCATTGCCGGCTTCCACAACACGGATGGGGCGGCTGGTTGTGTTTTCGGCCAGGAAGGCCTGGGCTTCTTCAGAAAGCATGTAGTCAATGAAGGCCTGGGCGTTTGCCACGTTCTTGGCATTTTTGACAATACCGATCTGAGCAGGCAGGAAGACAGTGCCTTCTGTGGGGTACACGATCTTGATGTTGGTGGCGCCGTCCTTCAGCAGGGTGACGCAGGGGTCTTCATAGGTGAGGCCTACCACGTATTCGCCGTTGTAAACGCCTTTGTACACTGCGCTGGAAGAGCTGACAACCTTGCCGTTGATGTTCTTGAACAGGTTCTCAACATAGGTCCAGGCTTCTTCGGATTCATAACCGCCCATGGCCAGTAGCATGTTGGTGAGCTGGCAGAAGGCAGAGGAGGAGGCGGTGGGATCGGCGGTAACGATTTTGTCTTTCAGCTCAGGCTGGAGCAGATCGGCATAGCCGTTGATTTCAATGCCCAGTTCTGCCAGCAGTTCTGTGTTCACCAACAGCACAGAGCCGTCTACGGTGTAGTTGGTGGAGTAGCCCAGCTTGTTTTGATACTCGGGCATGAGGTTTGCATCCTCAGGGGAGAGGTACTCCTGGAACAGGTCCTTGTTGGCCACATAGTTGGCCAGGGAGCCGCCGTACATCAGGTCGAAGGTGGGATTATCCGCTTCGGTGGCAATACGCTTCATGGCATCGCCGGTGCCCAGGGATTCCACAGTGACTTTAATACCGGTCTTCTCTTCAAACTTGGGGATGATGGAGAGCAGGCCGTCACTGTTGGGCGAAACGATGAACAGTTCGCCTTCTGCCATGGCGGATGCCGAAAAGCCAAGTACCATGATGGAAACCAAAAGAAGGGACAAGAGCTTCTTCATGTAATGAAAGCCTCCAAATATCTAGATTCAGAGATGTTCCGTAACGATCCCCGTCTACTTGTAATTATAATACATGGTTCTTATATAAACAATACAAAGGGGGGTATGAAAACAAAAAAATCGCTGGAATATTGTGCATAATGCAAACATTCATGGCGATTTCAATTGATCCAGTTTAATTATTAGAATGCTTTCCGGAGGCGTACATTTTCTCGGCAGCTGCCCTCAGGGTGTGCTTTTCGTTGGCTAGCCTGCCTTCCATGACCCGTTTCAATAACTCCTGAAGGAGGTTGCCTACTTGCTTCCCTGGCGGGATGCCAATGGCAATTAAGTCATCTCCGGTCACGGCCAAATCCTTCAAGCGGTAGGGCAGGCCTTGATTGATAACCGTTTTGATACATGCTTCCAAACGGCTGATATCGCCAAGTTTGGCTTCCCTTTTATCCGGATGCTGAGCGGCGGCATCGGCACGTTTAACAGGCAAAAGCTGCATAAGCCGTGTTTCACCAATGCGATTGAGCCATTTGAGTACATTCTTGGGCTTTGCCGGGATTGTTGCGTCATGGTGGAGCACCAGCTCCTCCACCGCCTTTTTCGTATCATTGTCAAAGCGCAGCCTGTCCATGATGGCTTTTGTAATTTTCAGGCTAACCTCAGGATGGCCGTAGAAATGGCCGACTCCTTTTGCATCTTTAAAAAAGCAGGCAGGCTTGCCGGAATCGTGCAAAAGCATGGTCAGGCGAAGAATGGGGTCTTGGGGTGCGGCGGCAACGGCTGCCAGGGTATGCTCCCACACATCCAGATAGTGATGGGGGTTATACTGGTAATGCCCCCGCATGGACGCAAGCTCCGGCAGAAAAACATCCAGTACAGGGGCGAAGGCCCGCAGAATGTCTGCCGCACCAGCACCGGTTAACAGCCGCAGCAGCTCTTCCCGAATGCGTTCCGGAGCGATTAAGCGCAGGCGCTCCTTGCAATCCAAAATGGCCTGAGCTGTTTTTTCTTCAATGGCAAAGCCAAAGGTGGAGGCAAAGCGCATAGCCCGAAGGATTCGCAAAGCGTCTTCTTCAAATCGCGCTTTGGCATCGCCTACGCAGCGGATGATTTTATTCTTTAAGTCATCTTCTCCGCCAAAGGCGTCATACAGTCCGCGCTCTGGATGATAGGCCATGGCATTGACTGTAAAATCCCGCCGGCTTAAATCATCTTGTACATGGGTGACAAAGTCTACGCTGTCTGGCCGGCGGCTGTCACTGTATACGCCATCGGTACGGTAGGTGGTGACTTCATAGGATTCATTTTCATACAGTACCGTTACTGTGCCGTGCTTGATGCCTGTTTCTATGACCCGGTGTCCCTGAAAGATGCTTACTGTCTGCTGAGGCTTGGCGCTGGTGCAAATATCCCAGTCGTTGGGTGCTAGGCCCAGCAGGCTGTCACGTACACAGCCGCCTACAGCCCAGGCCTCAAAGCCTGACGTTTCCAGCAACCGTATGATATGGGCCGCGCCGATGGGAATACCGGTCATGATTTCACACCTTTACATGAGATTACTATTTAGTATATCATGTTTTTCAAAAGACAGCCAATTAAAGCGCCAGAATGGAAAACCCCGGCTGCATGAGCCGGGGAGGGTAAATGATGCTTATTGATCTGGGTTTGATTCAGTCGGTACTGGGGGCTGTTCGTGCTTAGATACGTGAAATGCTCCATTTTGAATTAGGTACCATTCCTTCAGCATATCTAGGGCAAGGCCTATTAGCGATACGGCCATCACCGCTAACAGTATGTACACCCAAAGTGGCATGGATAAAGTGGCGGTATCTTTGAAAAAGCGAACGAACAGCATAAATGCCAAAATGATGATCCAAATCAGTGTATCCCAAATGATTTGGTTCCTGGCTTTAACAAAGAATATCTCCTCTTTGCAGTTTTTGCAGCGGAAGGGCTGTGCCAAAATGCCATCTTTTTTGAAGTATTGCCTGAGAAATTCTCCAAAGCGGATCTCCGCTGTATGAACACATTTTTCACTCATTTACCAGGCCCCCTCATCCTTTTTTCTGACAGCATCATCATACGTTATTTTGAAGCGCTTGTCCAGAATTTTCCTAGTTATGAGTGAAACATTAGCAATATAGCAGGAAGCCGCTGGCGCACCTATGGTTCAATAGCTATTGTTTTGACAGGCTGTTAATATGCCCAACAACAAGGGGCGGCTCCAAACGGGGCCGCTCAGTGTTTCAAAAAAGTGGGCCTGCCACTTTTTTTGGGTTTTTCCCTCGCCACACTGCACTGCGGCTCCGCCTTTGTGCGGCCGTTTGCTCGGGCAAGGAAGGAATTTCTTCGAAATTCCTTCGAAAACCACCGCACATGTCGCTGGTTTTCGATCTAAAATTGGAGGGCTTCGGCCCTCCAATACTTCCTAGTAGGTTTTTTGACAGTCTGGGCGGCTCCAAACGGGGCCGCTCTTTATGGATATTCATATGGAAGAGATGATTTCGCAATTTGCTAGAAATGCTCTGGATCGGTGGGATTGTTCAGCACGCCGAAGGCCACCAGTGCGGCCAGCAGCGACTCTACAAGCGTTTGCCATGTATCGTTGTTAATCCCCAGTAAATTGTACAGGCCATAATGGCTGAATAGAAGGCCTACCAGGCCCAGGAGGGATGCCCATGCGGCTTTGGAACGCCAGCGGCTTTGCGTATCCTGCATGATCTTGACTCCTTTCCTTAATCATCAGGCAATTGTATGCCGGATGCATGAAATTATTGCATGATCCTGAGATGGTGCAATGTAAGTGCTTGGACAAATGTTTACATGTATTTCTTCTACTTACCATCATAAACGCATACCGTTTACCATCAGTTCGCCGATCGTTGGCTGCCTATCTGACGGAGTATGGAGGAATGAGTCATGAAGCAACGTAACCTGAACCTGCTGATCATTTTGCTAATCTGCCTATTTGTCCCCAGCATGGCCTTAGGCGAAACATTTAACGACAAACTACACCTACCGGATTTTTCCCTGGCGGACTATCCCGCAACCACATCCAAAGCCAGCGTCGAAATTTCGTTTTCCGGATCAGACGGCTATACTTATGTACTGGAGCATCAGTACAAGGGGGTTTGGCTTGCTGCAAAATCTGTGCAGCTAAGCGGCAGCACCGGTACGTTTACGGTGGAATGCCTGCCGGGTGCCAATAAGTTTGTGCTTCGTAACCATGGCCAAAGCCGAAGTGCAAAAAGCTCAATCATATTTACCATTGCCTGTACAGCATCCGATATACCGGCCACAGTACAGCTTCCCACCCCGACACTGCGCAAGGGCAGCAAGGGTGCGGCAGTGAAAGCGCTGCATCAGGTGCTGACAGATCTTGGCGTGTACGATGGTGCCCTTTCCACCACTTTTACCGAGGCAACCCGCAAGGCCGTGATTGCGGCCCAAGCGCTATTTGCCATCCAAGAGGATGGGGTGGCAGGACCGAAGACACTGCATTTGCTGGATTTGACAACCTATACGGTAGCTTCAAGCTCCATCGGCGGCTCATCATCCGGTGGCCAAGACATAGGTTCCAGTTATCTGAAAAAGGGTTCCAAAGGGCAGGACGTCCGTAAGCTGCAAAAGCGGCTGTTAGACTTGGGTTATGCGCCAGGCACAGCAGACGGCATCTTTGGTGATATGACCTTGGAAGCAGTACTGCTGTATCAAAAGAATGCCAAGATCACTCAGGACGGTATCGTAGGCCCTGTGACCTGGGCAAAGCTTAACAGCGGCGCTGCCTCCCTGGTGCCCAAGCCGCCCCAATCCCGCTATCTGAAAAAAGGAGACAAGGGCGATGACGTGGTCAAGGTACAGGCACGACTGATTGTGCTGGGATATTTGGATGATATCGCCGATGGCATCTTCGGCAAGCTGACCTATGCTGCAGTGATAGACTATCAAAAGGACGAGAATATCAAGGTGGATGGCATTGTGGGGCCTGTGACCTACGGAAGGCTGTTTCCGTAAGTGATGGTTTTACAAGAACAAAGAAAACGGCAGAGAATGCAAAATGCACATCTCTGCCGTTTTCATATTGACCCATTTGGCGGTAAGAAAAACCTGTTTACCAATAGCGTCCGAACTCATCCTTTTCGTTTTCCTCAGCCAGAGCTTTGGCAAGACGGGGCGGCATCGCTTGCGTATCATGAAATAGGTATACCTTTTTGTTGCCGGTTTCCACCTTACCAATATCCTTGTTTTCTTCCTGACGCATAAGGGTGATAATGGCTTGCTCCACCTGAACCTGGGTAAAGAAGTATGGATACTGTGTGAACTTGTCGGCTGATGTGGGCAGATGATAGGTCTTTTCGTTAAAGCGGACCATATCTACGATGGTTTTGGGAATGTTCTTATCCAGCACCAACGCGGCGATCATGGCGAAATTGTCCGACATATATGTAATGGAATAATAATAATCATTCTTAGTGCCTTTGCGATGACGGATATCTTCATTGGACGGATCATTTAACATTTCAGCGGTTACCTGATCGATCTCTACGGTTTCGTCCCACTCAAGCTCGGCAGCAAAGGCACTTTTGCATGCCAATTGAGCGCCCTTAGAGCGCATACGGACATATGCCGCAAGACGATTGGCCTGGGTAAGTTCAGTTGAAGTCTCCTCAGGAGCAGGGGGAATAGGTATACCCTCAAATGGATCGGGTACATCCTCAAGGCTTTCCAGGTAATCCTTTAAATCAACTCGATCTTGATTATCCATGAAACGACTCCTTCATGGGATAGCGGAGAGGAACCATGAAGGAACCTCTCCGCTTTTGTAATGCAATCTGTTCTTAGCCGACCAGGAGGCCCTTCTTCTCCAAATCATCAGCCATGAACTTCAGGTCGAATTTCTCCAGAGTAGCCCGGGTGGGTGCGCCTGTGGCAATATCCCAACCCATGGCCTCATAGAGCATATCCAACGCCTTTTCCCAATCTTCCCGGTCCATTTTATAGGTGCCCTTTTCAAAAGGCTTCATATCCGGGTCCATGGTAAAGTGCCATTCTGTCACCTTGTCATGGGCATTGCGCATATCGGTTGTGCCAAAGGACATGATGGTGATAACGCGAAGCATCTGTGTGATTTTTTCGGAATACCAGTCCACTTTCTCGGCAGTCCATTCTTCACCCAGCACGGCAGACATGTACTTGGCATCCAGGCTCAGGTCGCCGCGGTAGCCGCGCTCCTTGGAGGGGGACAAAGACATGGGCCATACCCAGTTGCAAAGGGTTGCAGAGTCATGCCACTGCTTTGTCAGCAGACCCCATTTTGCAAAGCGGACCTTGGCTTCGTTAATGGGGGTGATTTCCTTGGTGGAGGCATCCATAAAGCCCTTGCCCCAGATTTCTTCGCCGTTGCGGATCAACAGCTCGGTGGGGAGGCCGTTGCGGGTGTAGGAGGAGGATGCATGCACCATGCAGTCGCGGTTGTAAACGATGTTGTACAAAAGGCCTGCCTGACCAACCTGGTCGGTAGAATGGTGCTTTGTATAACCGTTGTAGGTGACCTTGTTGACGGAAGCATCGTCCCAATACTCAGCGCCTAAGCCCCAGCGCTCTGCCATCAGATAAGAACCGTCGCCCAAATGGCTGAACTCACCAATCTTTAGGGAGATGCGGCGGACCACTTCCTGGCCCCATCGGGGATCGCCTTCCTGCATCCAATGCCAGGGAATCTCCTTGAACTCTTCTGGGGGCAGCACTTTCTCAAAAATGCCATGGGCAAGACACCAGTCAAAGTCCAGATCCAGGTCAGAATAGCCGGTCCACAGGCCGTAATCATCCAATGCTTGGGTGGTTACGATGCCCAGAACCATGGGGCCGTCGCCTTTTACTTCAAAATCGTGGACGCCATCCCCATAGAACTTGGTTTTGGCCATGCCGCCGCAGGTGTTTGTGGTGGTGGTGGGCAAGCCCATTTCAGCCAGCTTTTCATAGCGGTAAACGGGATAGCAGCGAACAGGACAGGAGGAGCAGCCCTGGTTGCGAATGGTGTATGGCAGGGAAACCTCGCCGATATCAAAGATGCCCTTCATGGTCCGCCAGGCGTTTTTGGTGATATCGCCAACGGGCTGTTCGCCAGAATCAATGGGGCCGCCTTCCGCAAGACCCAGGGCTCTGCCGGGAGCACCCTGCCAGCGGTTTTTGCTGGTGGCGGAATACTCAGCCCAGGATTGGGGCACGTTGGGGACAGGATGGTTGTTGTTTGCGCCAATGATCTCCCGAAGCTGATAATCCTGCAGCTCCTTGAGCTTTTTCGGATCCGCCACTTGCACAGACTTTGTGCCGCGGCAGGAGATGGCCTTTACCTTCTTGGAACCCATGATGGCACCGCAGCCGCCGCCAGCAACATTGTTATTGGAGCAGATGACCAGGGACATGTTCACCAGGTTTTCACCAGCAGGGCCGATGCAGGATACGCAGTATTCGGGACCATCCTTCTTGCTGATGGCAGTCATGGTAGCCTCCGTGCCAAGGCCCCATACATCACTGGCATCTTCGATGCTGACTTTGTCATCATCTATTTTGAGATATACAGGTTTATCGGAAGCACCTTCCAGCACGATGGCGTCATAGCCGGCATATTTCATGGCATGGCCAAAATGTCCACCCATATGCCCATCGATAATGGAAAAGCCCTTGGTCCAGGAAGAAAGCATGGTGATGTTTGTTCTGCCGGAGCAGGGAACGCCGGTTCCAGTTAAGGGGCCAACGCCGAACACGACTTTGGATGCCGGATCATATGGATGGGTGGTTAAGGGTACTTCATCATAAATGATTTTATAGCCAAGGCCCATGCCGCCGATGTATTCTTTGTATTCGCTGGTATCCTGTGTGCGGATTTCGCCTGTGGTGAAATCGACTCTCAGGATTTTTCCTGCCCAACCGTACATATTGATACCCTCCTTCAGTTTCATAAGTTACATTGCTGCAGCAACGTCTTCCCATGGAATTATCTGCAATGCGCCGGATACGCAACCTCTGGCGCAGGCACCGCATGCAACGCATTTGGTGGACTTTTTGGTTTCAGGATTGATGGTGGGCATCTGCCAGGGGCAGGCTTTCACACACAGGCCGCAGCCTACGCATTTTTCTTCGTCGATTTTGCGAACGCCTGTTACTTCGTCTGCATAGATGGCTTTCATGGGACAGGCATTGCCGCAAGCGGGGTCGGCGCATTGCTTGCAGGTGTCGGGGAAAGACCTGTAGGTAAAGGAATACAGACCGCTCTTACCATCGTCTGCATAGAACAGCTTGCGTGTGGTTTTCACACGGGACATATAGCTGCCTACCTTGCCATCGTTTACCAGTGTGCAGTTGCTTTCACAACGCTGGCAGGCTGTACATTTGGCTGCATTGACAACCAGCAGCCCCTGTGGCAGCGCCCATGTGGTAACAGCACCGGAGTCGGCTTCCGCCTGGGTTGTGGCAAACAGTGATAACAGCGATGAAGATAACGCTACGCCTGCCAAACTCTTTCCTGAAATCTTCAGGAATTGGCGTCTTGTAAACTCCCTGGACATGAACCCCTTTGCTTCGGACATGTTCCAAACCTCCTTAAATCGACCTATATGCAACGGCTGACAGCCGTTTACATTTAAAGAAAGGAGGACCTGACATGCATCAAAAGCAAGCCAGGTCCTCCTTTGCAAAAGCAGGCTGTACGGTTGCCCGTTCAACCCATAGGTTTGCATACCACAGGGGCACTTGCAAACTCGGAGAACAGATACGCTGTTAGGAAGGATTATACTGGAATCATATTCTATTTGCAATCGTTAAATAAAAAATTAACGAAATATGTGATTATAACAAAAATGGACAGAAAATATATGGTAAAAATAACTATGATTATGTACTGATAATGCAGTGAATAATTCCTGTGGTAAACATTAATGAACCCATAAAAAGTGATGAAAAAGCGTATAGTGATGTGGACTAATGGTACAGAAATTCGGGACTGTTGGCCTAATGCAATGCAGATACAATACACAAAAAACCGCCCTCATGCTGTATGAGAGCGGGTGAAAATCTATTCAGTTTTCCGGCCCGGATAACCCAGCTTGTAACGGCTTGATTCCAGGCGTTGTATCGGGCAGGCTTCCCCCCAGGGCTAACCATGCTTTAATGGTCTGCTCCATGTACTGGCCAGTGGTCAAACCCTGACTGGCTGCACGGTTGCAAATGCCAAAATAAAAATCCCGGTCCATCCGCAGACAAATGCAAATCTGATCCGGCGGGCAGGTCCAATGGCTGTCAAAGTCCTGGGTGTCGGTAAACAAATGGCTCCTCAAACTCCTCCCTCCCCTGGCATCCTATGAGGGGGATAAAGGGGTGGTTCCTGGATTGATATCAGCATTGCAGCATAATTTGCGAAAAATGCAATCCGGGAAGAGTGAGAGGGGGGAGGGCATCATAAAGAAGCCCCCCCGATGATTTTCCAAATCGCATTTTATTGTACGCTTCTGCCTACGCTGGTGTTGTCGGCTTTGCGGTTTTGCAGACCGACAACAGGGTTGGGGGCTGTTTCCCAGCGGTAATCCTGACCTTTTTGGCGGATGTACATATCGATCACATGATGGCTGGGTACGGCATCCACATTATGATTCATTTTGTTCTGGAACTTAAAGAATTCATAATCGTGGGGCAGCATGTTGACTGGTTTGAATATTTCTTTTTCTGCTGTAAAGTCCACCATGTTCAGTGCGCTGCGGACATAGTCGATGTTGGATTTAAATCTGAGGGCTTCGGGAAATTCGCCGTTGCCTACCACCTGCTGCCACTGCTTGTTTTCCCGCTGGGCCAGCATCTGGGCAGCTTTGTGCAGGTGGGATACCTCCATGTCAAAACACTGTTCCCAAATCTTTTTCACATTGGCGTCAGTTTCATCCTGCATCATAGACCAGTACAGGTATGCCTCGGTATATTCGTGCATAACCCAGCTTTCCAGCCAGGTACAGTTGACATCCATCAGGCTTTCATATTGGGTCACGTGCTGCTCTTCAATGAGTCCGATCTCCTGATACAGGCGGCGGCCCAAATCTGAACCATAGAAGGCACCGGTGTTCATGTAGTAGTTCATGGTCTGCTGCTCGGCAGCGGTAATGATATTAATATGGAGCTTGGTGGAAATATCGGCCATTTTCGAATCTATCGGCTTGCAAAGGGCATCAAAGGGAAAGCGGTGCTCGGAGATAGTGGGCCGGCCTGGCATGATCTCAGTATAGTGGCCAACGATGCGTTCCGCTTTTACACCCTGCTCCATTTCCAGCAGGTCCGCATAGCGGTACAGATGGTCAAAGTCTTCAAGCAATGCAAAATCCAGAGCAGATTTGACGGAGGCATCCATTTCCCTCTGGGCCAAGATAGCCGTCAGGTCAACGGCTACCTGCTCGTAGCCGATGGTGTGCTCCAAGGCGTTTTCATTCAGGGGTTTTAAATTGGCAATCTTTTTTTGCTGCTGTTGTTCCTGGCGGCGGATGACTGCCAGCTCCCGGCGAAGGTTGTTGCAGCCTTCATGCCTGGCAAATTGATGGGAGAATTTGACGGCTTCAAATTCTGTACCATTCATCAAAATAATGCGTACCCTGGTGTAGGGATCGATTTCTTCTTTGTCGTAAGGTTTTGGGTACAGTTGGTTCCAGTCCATGAAACCGTCATTGATGTTCATGGGTTTTAGGGAAAACGGATTCACATGCATCGCTCCTTTAAAATTGGGTCTACTCCATTCTTTCCTCAACTTTGCCGGAACATGCGTAAAATTGCCGGTACCATGGTATAATCAGGCATGAGATTACTACTTGATACCAAAGAAGGCGATAGGATGATAACAACCCCGCGTTTGATGATTCGGCGTTTTCTCCCTTCTGATGCGGCTGAGCTGCATGAGTACCTATCCGACCAGCAGGTGGTGAAATACGAGCCCTATGATCCGCTGTCGTATGCTGAGTGCGTAAAGGAAGCGCAAAGACGCGCCTATGACGATGGATTCTGGGCTGTTTGTTTAAAAGACAGCGGCAAGCTCATCGGCAATATCTATTTTGCCCGGCAGGAGTATGAAGCCTTTGAACTGGGATTTGTTTTTAACGCTGCATACCAAGGCAAGGGTTATGCGTATGAAAGTGCAAAGGCTGTCATGGAATATGCTTTTTTGAGTTTGGGCGCACGTAGGATTATTGCCATGTGCAACCCGGATAACTCAAAATCCTGGAGTCTGCTGGAAAGGCTTGGCCTTCGCCGGGAAGGCCATTTTAAGCAGAACGTTTATTTTCGCAAGGATGAACACGGACACCCCATCTGGCAGGATACGTTTGTGTATGCCATTTTGGCGAAGGAATGGCTTTCCATCTAAGAGGGTTGATGGTTTTTGCGGTGCTTTGCCAGCATTTTATGCCTCCTTTGTATCCTTCGCTATTTTATGGTAAAATACTAAGGAGGCATTACAGCCACTTTGGAGGAACGCATGAAGGAAACATTTTTGATCGTGGATGGCAACAGCCTGATACACAGGGCCTTTCACGCGCTGCCGCTGCTAAATACATCATCCGGCGTGTATACCAACGCCGTTCAGGGTTTTTTTAGTATGCTATTTAAGGTCATGCAGGAGGAAAAGCCCCGCTTTTGCGCCGTGGCCTTTGACGAGCATGGTCCCACCTTCCGCCATGCGGTATATGCAGAGTATAAGGCGGGCAGGTCGGAGACCCCGGCGGAGCTTCGGCCGCAGTTTGGACTGATCCGGGAGCTGCTTGCAGCTTTGCATATTGGCGTATACAGCCTGGAAGGTTATGAGGCTGACGATCTCATTGGCACCATCGCCAAAAAGGCGGACGCGGAAGGGTACCGGGCGCTTTTGCTAACCGGTGACCGGGACGCATTGCAGCTGGTGGATAACAACATCAACCTACTCTTTCCTAAAAAAGGCTTTTCGGAAACCATGCTCTTTACGCCTATGACGGTGAAGGAGGAGTATGGAATTACCCCGGAACAGGTCACCGACTGGAAGGGTCTCATGGGGGATTCCAGCGACAATATCCCCGGTATCCCAGGGGTGGGGGAAAAGACGGCGGTGAAGCTATTGGCCCAGTTTGGCACCATGGAAAAGGTGCTGGAAAATGCGGATAGCATCCCTGGCAAGCTGGGGGAGAAGGTTCGGGCGAACATGGACCTTGCCCGTTTTTCCAAGGACTTGGCCACCATCCGTCCCACCGCACCCAGTGATGTGAGCTTTCCCGATTGCCGTTTAAACCGTTTGGGCGAAGGGCTTGCGCTTTTTAAGCAATATGAATTGACCAGCCTTTCCCGCAGGCTGGCCGCTTTATCCGGGGAAGGGGAGAAAGAGGCGGAGGCGGCTCCGGCCGATATGGCACCGAGCGCCTATGGCCCCTTTGAGGAGCTTGCAAGCCTTAAGGAGATTCAGGAAACTGCCAACCAACTGGTAAAGGAGCAAGGCCCAGTGTCCCTGTTCCTTGGCGACAGCTTGACGCTGGCAGCCAATGGACGCCGCTACCGTGTGACCCTGCAGGGTGATTTGCTGAGTCCAGGCCTGTCCAGGGGCGATGTGCTGCTGGCGCTCTCACCCCTATATACAGAGAAAGAGCTGGTCGTTCATGACCTGAAGAATCTGCTGCACAAGCTGGCGGATATTTCAGCGCCGCTGCCTGATAAGGTGATATGGGATACCATGATCGCCGCGTACCTGGTCAATCCTCAGGAGCGCAGCTATGCGTTGCACAATTTTACCCCCGGCGGCGAGGAGGATGCATCCTGCCTGCTGCCACTTTACCAAAACCAGTTGGCTCTGCTTACCCAAAGTGAGGGGCTTTCACTGATGCTGGATATAGAGCTGCCCCTATGCCGGGTGCTGTTTTCCATGGAGCGGGCCGGTTTTGTTGTGGATAAGGAAACCCTGGTTCGCCTAGGCACTGAATTCACTGCGCAGATCGAGTCTTTGCGTGAGCAGGTGTACGAGCTGACCGGCGTGCGTGGCTTCAACCTCAACAGCCCTCAGCAGTTGAGCAATGTGCTGTTTGAAACCTTAAAGCTGCCTGCGGGGAAGAAAAGCCAAAAGGGCTATTCTACCAGCGCTGACATACTGGAAGGGCTGGCGGACCTGCATCCGGCCATTACGCCACTGCTGAACTACCGGCAAATTGTTAAGCTGAACGGGACCTATATTGAAGGCTTGCTACGGCTGATGGGCCAGGATGGCCGGGTACACACCACCTTTGACCAGGTGGGCACTGCTACGGGCCGCATTTCCAGCAATGACCCCAATTTGCAGAACATTCCTGTACGTTCGGCTCTGGGCCGTGAAATCCGTCGGGCCTTTGTACCCAAGCCAGGTTGGGTCTTATTGGATGCCGACTATTCTCAAATTGAGCTGAGGGTTCTGGCCCACTTGAGCGGCGATAAGAACATGGTGGAGGCCTTTAGGTTAGGGCAGGACATACACACTCGCACAGCCGCTGAAGTATTTGGCGTGCCCATGGCCGAGGTAACCTCGCAAATGCGCTCCAGTGCCAAGGCGGTGAACTTTGGCCTGGTGTACGGCATCAGCGACTTTGGCCTGGCTAGGAACACAGGTGTTACCCGCAAGGAAGCTGCGGAATTTATGCGCAGGTATTTTGAACGCTATCCCGGTGTGAAAACCTTTATGGAGGAAGCAGTAAAAATGGGCAAGGAAAAGGGGTATGCCCAAACCTTGCTTAACAGGAGGCGAAACCTGCCGGAGCTGAAAAGCCCCAACGCCAACACAAGAAACTTTGGCGAGCGGGTGGCCATGAACGCGCCGGTGCAGGGCACGGCGGCAGACATTATCAAGCTGGCCATGGTCAGTGTGTACAATGCCTTGAAGAAGGAAAAGCTTCAGGCCCATTTGACGCTTCAGGTTCACGATGAACTGCTCATTGAGTGCCCGCCGGAGGAAGCGGAGCATGCCGCCAAGCTGCTGAAAGACTGCATGGAGCAGGTGGTTACGCTGGATGTACCGCTGATTGCAGAGGTCAATCAAGGGCCCAGCTGGTACGATACAAAATAGTGAAGAGGCGCTACCCTTGAGAAACCCGGCATTGGATACGATCCCATGCAAAAAAAATCGCATTACATGGTAAGCAAGAAAAACGAAATTCCATACGTTATATCCATATCCTCCATAGGCTTATATATATATAAAACGCATACAGATGATAACAGGGAGGGCAAACAATGTATGTTATCGCCCTCACCGGGGGCATTGCCAGCGGTAAGACAACGCTGCTGACTGCGCTTTTTAAGCATGGCGCACCGGTGATAGATGCGGACCAAATATCCAGATCACTCACAGCGCCGGGGGGCCAGGCGCTGCCAGCAATACAGGCTGCCTTTGGCGATGGGGTATTTGCGGCAGATGGTACCCTTGACCGAAAGACGCTGGCTGCCATCATCTTTGCGGATGAAGCAGCCCGCCGCAAGCTGGAAACCATCATCCATCCCCTGGTAGATTGGCATATCCGGCAGGAGCTGCAAACTCTGTCTGCAGGCTACAAGGCTGCCATCGTGGATATCCCACTTTTGTACGAGGCTGGTATGGAATCCATCGCTAATGAGGTTTGGTGCGTATATGTTCCCCGGCAGGAACAAATACGAAGACTATGTGCCCGGGACAGGCTGACCCGTGAACAGGCATTATTGCGTTTAAACAGCCAAATGGATCCCCGGGAAAAATGCCGCAGGGCGGACCATGTGATCCGAACCGACGGTACGCCGGAGGAAACCGCCGCCAAGGCAGTGGTCCTTTGGCAGAATGTGCTCAATTCGCTGGGAGGAACTCATATTGACTGACACCCGTTCCATGACAACACCAACTGCTGCCCGCACCCCACGCCGCCATAAAGCGAGAATGGCCCGTTGGCTTTCGGTATTGTTTATTGTGTTGTTGCTTATATTTATTGGTTTAGTATTAGCCAAGGCGTTGATGGAAACGTATTTGTATACCCAGGAAAAAGCAAGGCAGATAGCGCATGAACAGCTGCTGTCCCAGCATCCGCTGCCTAATCAGTATGTTGAGGCCATAATGCAGGCAGCCCAGGAAAACAATGTGAATCCTGCTTTTCTGGCTGCCATTATCCTATGTGAAAGCTCTTACCGAAAGGATGCAGAAAGCAACGTAGGTGCCAGGGGGCTGATGCAGGTAATGCCGGATACGGCAGCCTGGATTGCCGATAAGCTTAACGAAGAAGATTCATACAATTTCGAGCGCATGTACGATCCCATGGTGAATATTCGGTATGGAAGCTGGTATATTGGCTACCTGTCCCAGCGCTTTGGCGGTGATCCCATTTTGGTTGCAAGTGCTTATCACGCCGGACAGGGCGAGGTATCCGGCTGGCTGCAAAATTCTGACTATTCCCTGGATGGGCGTACCATACGGATCAATGACATGATTGATGGACCAACAAAGCAATATGCACAAAGGGTGGTTTCGGCCTATGCAATTTACGAACGATTGTACTTTACCAAGGAGGAACCTGCTTCCTAAGGCACTGTGCCTTGCACTGGGCCTGATGCTGGTTGCAATAGCGGGTGCTTCGGCATCCAACATAGGCTCATCCATGTTACTTGGCCTTATCTCTACAAAGACGGAAGAGGTCTATCCATTGGAGCCGGTGGAGAGGGATCTTACTTCACTGTATGATCTGGTATATGAAGGCCTCTTTACCATCAATGATGATTATCGGCCGGAAGGAAAGCTGGTGGAGAGCTGGGTTGCGCCTACCGGCAACGGAAAGACATGGACTTTCCGCTTGAAAAGCGGCATCATGTTTTCAGATGGAACGCCGCTGACAGCTGGTGATGTGGTAGCCACCACCCAGTACATATTGGACAGGGCCAGAGACGAATCAGCCTCATACAAGGGGTATTATGGCAATCTGCGGTATTTTATAGAAAGCGTTCGTGCCGAAGACGACTTGACGGTGGTCATGAAGGCTTCGCGTTCCTACTACGGGCTTTTGTATGCACTGACGTATCCCATTCTTCCTGCGGACCGGGTGGATCAGCCGAACCCGCCTGGAACAGGGCCCTATGTCATGAATTTCCTACCCCGGGAGCATGCGGCGCTGACGGTGAACAGCAAATGGTGGCACCAGCCGCCCAAGGTAAAAGAGATATTGGCTGTCTTTCATGTGAACAACCGAGATATTATTGACAGTTACGAATACGCCAGGGTGGATACAGTGTTTACGCGGTCCATATCAGCTGCGCAATACAAAAGCGGCACGACCTCCCTGCGCCTGGATTACCGTTCCCGTCAGCTGGAAACACTTCTTATGAACAATTCACGCCTTGAGTTTCAGGATGTAAGGGTTCGACAGGCGATACGCTATGCCATCAATATCGATCAGATCGCCGCTTCTGTTTACATGAATATGGTCTTGAGAACAGATACACCGTTGCCGGCCGGCAACTGGCTTTATGCTGATAACGTAAGCGCTTATGCCAATGATCTTGAAAAAGCGAAAGCTCTTTTAGAGGAAGCCGGGTGGCGCGACCCTGATGGCGATGGGATGCGAAACATGGTGGTGGATGGAAAGCCGCGTAACTTGAATGTGCAGCTGTATGTGTATGAGGATAGCGAGAACAGTGTCCGGGTGGAGACAGCCAACATGATCAAGGATATGCTGGCCAAGGTGGGGATACGGGTGAATATCAACATCGAAACATTTGCGGATGTTGCTAACCGGCTGCCCAACGGCTCCTATGATATGGCACTGGCGTCCTATCAATTGGATTTGGTACCCGATCCCGGATTCTTGCTGATGAGCGGCAATGTCAGTGCAGGCAACTACAGCCGGTATCGAGATGAAGAAATGGATCGCCTTTTTAAAGAACTGCGAACCAAGGTAGACCCTGCTGCGTTTTCACAAACACTCAATGCCATCCAGCAGAAATTTACCCAAGATGTGCCGTTTATCTGCCTTTTCTATCGAAGTGGTGCTGTGTTGACGCGTAAGATGTATACAACGGCAAGGGATGTTCGTGAACTGGAGCTCCTGCGTGGGATTGAGAATTTTGCCGGCAATTGAATACGCCCCATGCAATACCCACTTCACATCGCTTGTAAAGTGAAATTCGCCTGAGAATGTGCTAAGGCTCAGCGTGTTAATAAAGTGGATATGCTACTTTTTTGAGTTTTTCCCTACACTGCGGCTGCACCTTTGTGTGGCCGTTTGCTCGTGTAAGGAAGGAACAAAAAAAAGCCCATCCGTTGGATGGACTTGATTTGGCAGCACTCGTTACGTTATTTACAGTTGGTTCGCCAGGGTGTAAAGCTTTTTATTAAAGCGGCGTGTGCATTTCAAGGCACGCTCAATGGGCATGTGGAAAACCTTTCCCTGCTTAACGCCTATGACTTGGTTGCTGATGCCATCCCGCAAGAGCTGAACAGCCATATTGCCGGCTTCAAAGGCAAAGGCGCTGTCCCGGAAGGTGGGGCTGGCACCGCGCTGAGTATGACCCAGCACTGTGGCACGGGCTTCCACCATGCCGCATTTGCGCTTTAACACGGATGCGAATCGCATTGCACTCATAGGTTCGCCTTCAAAGCATTTCTTGCCGTTTGCATTAAGGAAGGTGCAAAAATCAAAAGGCTTCATGGATTCCCAGCAACCCTCTGCAACCACAATGGTTGCGCGGGTGTTGCCACCGGCAATCAGCTGATTTAAGCGACGGGCCACAGAGTCCACACTCCAGGAAACCTCGGGAACAACCACAATTTCAGCGCCTGTAGAAACAGCGGTATTCAAAGCAATATCACCGCAATGCCGACCCATGACCTCTACCACAGCAGGCCTGTCATGACTGCGGGAGGTGGCACGGATGGAGCGAACGGCATCAACACAAACATTGACAGCGGTATCAAAGCCCAGTGTCATTTCTGTATAGGGCAGATCGTTGTCGATGGTTCCGGGTATACCGATGCAGGGTACGCCTAGCTCGCTAAGGCGCATAGCACCCTGAAAGCTACCGTCACCACCGATGACCACCAGGCCGCCAATCTCCTGATCCTTAATAAATTGGGCAGCTTTTGCCCTCACCTCAGGGTCGAGAAATTCCCTGCACCGGGCGGTGCGAAGGTATGTTCCAGGAAGATCTGCAATATCCAGAACAGTGTCCAGCTGCAGTTCCAGCAAATCATCTTCAATTTTTTCGTTTTTGCGAAGAAGGCCGTTATAACCGCGCTTGATACCAATAAGCTGCATACCGTACATGGCTGCACTGCGGGCTACCGATACTACGGCGGCATTCATTCCAGGGCTATCCCCGCCGCTTGTCAATACACCGATTTTTTTCATATAACTAACGCTCCTGGTTTTAGATAAATAGAACACATGTATTTGTATGAATGGTTGCAAACAAGAAGACCATATCAGTATCGATTATAGCACGTTTACCTATGTGTTTCCAGTTCTTTTTTTCACAATCAAAGGGGAAGAATTTTGTTGAAAACAGGAGTTTTTCAAGCTGCGGCGAACTTCTTTTGATGGGCTTACACGGGAGGTGCTAAAGTGGGAAGATGGAAACCCAGAGTGGATGGCGATCACGCAGCACAGATTCTTTCCAGGGCTGTGGCGTGTCATACCATATCATACAAAGACAGGGAGAGTGATCTTGCACCCTTCCTGGCGCTGCATCAGCTGCTGAAAGAGGCGTATCCGACACTCTTTTCAACAGCCCATGCACAGGCAGTCGCTGGGGGATCGCTTTTACTACTGCTGCCTGGCGCTCAAAAAACCAGGCCGCTTTTGTTCCTGTCGCATATGGATGTGCGGCCTGTGGATGATGCTAATCTAACACTATGGGAGTATCCTCCTTTTTCAGGCACTATTTCAAAAGGGGTTGTGCATGGCCGTGGTGCGTTTGAAGGTAAGGGTCGTATCATCGCCTTATGCGAGGCGGCTGAAAGCCTGCTGGTAAACGGCTGGCGGCCCAGTGCGGATATATGGTTCGCTTTTTCGCAGGACTCCCAGGTTTATGGCCCCAGCGCAAAGCAATTGTGCCGTATCCTCCAGGCACAAAGCGTGGAACCGGCTTTTATACTCGATGGCGGCGGAGCGGTAGAGGGCCGCTTTGCAAAAATCGGCGTGGCCGAAAAGGGATATGCCGATATCGCATTGACTATATTGGGTGAGGGGGGCTTTGCATCCCAGCCCCTGCTGAACACCGATTTTCAGGATCTGATTAAAGTGGCAGCCAGAATATCAAAAACCACCATGAAGCCAAGGCTTTGCCAGCCGGTTAGCTGGATGCTGCAAGCCATGGCTCCACATATGCCCTTTTTCAGGCGATTGGCCTTTGGTCATCCCGATTGGTTCTGGCAGTTGCTTTGCAGGTTGAAAAGGGACCCTGATATCCATCCGTCTTCTTTTTTCAGTACCATCGTACCTACCCAAATGGCCGCCAGTTCGGCACCGGATATCATGGCTCGGCGGCATACGCTGACATATCATTGCAGGTTGATGCCGGGGGATACGGTGGAGAAGGTGATCGCTCATCTACGTTCTGCCATTATGCCGGGGGATATCCGCCTGGCGGTGCTGGGGGCGGAGCATCCAAGCGGAGTAGCGCCTGCCAGCGGCGGAGCCTGGGATGCCCTTGCAACGGCCATACAAATCCTGTTTCCGGAAGCCGTTACGGTTCCATGCCTGATTGAAGGCACGACCGATGCCCGCTGTTATGAAGAGCTGGGGGGCACAATTTATCGGTTCTCGCCCTTTCGCACCGGGAAGGATGAAGGGCATCGTCTGGTAAATGAATGTATTTCACAAGAGAATCTTGAACTGGGCATCCAATTTTATCAACAGATGCTGCAGGCATAATGCGAAGGAGCATATACGGGTATATGAGCAATACAAGCATTCCAATTACGCAAAAAGCGGCCTTGAAGGCCGCTTTTGCGCAAACACTTCCTGTTATGGCAGGGTATTTGTTTTTGGGTTCAGCCTTTGGCCTATTGCTGCGGGGGAAAGGATATGGCCCTGTATGGGCTTTTGCCATGAGTCTTACCATTTATGCGGGATCCATGCAATTTGTGGCGGCTGGGCTGTTGGCGGCCACTTTCTCACCAATGACAGCGCTTGCAGTGACGCTGATGGTGAATGCAAGACATTTGTTCTACGGTCTTTCCATGCTGGAGTCTTTTGGAAATATGGGATGGCGCAAGCCCTATATGATTTTCTCCCTGACAGATGAGACGTATGCGCTGCTGTCTGGCATGAGAGCACCGGCCATGGCAGAGGATTATGATACCTTCTTTTTTATTTCTGTTCTGAACCAGAGCTACTGGGTGGTTGGGTCTGTGATAGGGAACCTGGCGGGGGAGTTATTGGCTTTTGATACAGAAGGCATAGCTTTTGCCATGACAGCATTGTTTATGGTCATCTTTACGCAGCAATGGCTGGGAGCGGATAAGGAAAGATGGGTAAGGGGATTTTTCAAAGCGCACGGCCCTGCGCTCATTGGTATTTTTGTTTCGATAATCAGCCTGCTGATTTTCGGACCGGATTATTTTCTGCTGCCTTCCATGGGCGGGTTGCTAATACTGTTCGCTGTTTTGCGCAAGTACTTTGATGGGGAGGTTACGGAATCATGAGCAGTATGCAGGCAGCGGTTACTGTGGGCATTATTGCACTGACTACGCTATTGATCCGTGCAGCGCCTTTTGTACTGTTTCCCAAAGCACAAAATGCCCCGCCCTTTATACGGTATCTGGGCAGGGTTCTACCCCGTGCTGTAATGGGGATGCTGGTGGTATATTGTTTTAGAACCTTGCGCTTTGACGTGTATCCTTATGGGCTGCCAGAGATGGCAGCCGGTGCTGCTGCGGCTTTGCTTTCTATCGTAAAGCGCAGTGTGATACTGAGCATTGCGGCATCCACTATCATGTATATGATAGTGCTGGGTGTCTTATAGATCACCGATTTCCTGACCCATGGCCAACATGGCGCTGCGAAGGCCATTGACAATGCGCATCTTTTCTTCGGTAGGCTGGTTCTCCGGATCGTATTCAATGCATTTGCCAAAGGTGATAACGCGCTTATCCTGGCTGGCATATACGGGCACAAAAATGGCCTTTTTGCCAGTTTTGCTGTAATACAAGGGAGCCAGCATGGCAAAGCCTGAAAAGAATTCGCCTATCCCCCGGCGCAGGTATCCCGGTTTGCCAAGACTGGGTGCATCCGGGTCTTCTGGAAAGATGAGCAGGTTATCCTCCGCCTGCATGGCCTCCACCGAAAGGCGGAAGGTGGTCATCAGCTCCCGCGGCTTGTGGCGGTAAACAGGAATACTCTCGATGGAATGCATGGTCCAAATAAACAGCGGCGCCAGCATGCGGGATAAGGGCATCTTTAGCTTCTCCGGCAGCCACTTTTGCCGTTTGAAGGTGAATTTGTAGCAATATTCGGTGACGTTTTCCAGGTTATCCATCATGTCACTGATGGTCCAGGGACGGAAGGAAAAGGGGATATACAGGTTGGTTACCACAGGGCCGTACAGCTCGCCATGATTACAGACAAAAATCAGCTTTCCATCTGCATTGGCTGGCACATTTTCCCGGCCTTTTAGTTTGTGGTAGTAGAGGGGACGCAGAAAAAACATAATGATCTTGATACCAAAGCGGCGGGGATGGCGGCGTATGACCACCGTTTCCAGCTGCTTTTTCATGGGTACGTTTTCTTCGCCTTCTGTCTGCAACTGTAAAAAGCGCCTAAGCTTTTTAAAGTGCCGTTTTGTCAGCGGAAACTTCAAAACACTAAGCATCGCACCAAACACCAGAAGAAGGGCCGGGACCACCAGTATGGGCCTGAAGCTTCTGATAAGGCTGTCAGCATCCCTGGGCAGGTTAAAATCATTAACATTAACAAGGCATAAAAAGGTCAACAGCAAAAGGGCAAGCATCTGTCCAAGGAGCACAGCGGCTTCCCGGACGGCATTGCGGATGACAGGGTATTTGCTCAAATCTTCACCGGAACCAAACTGAGCAACCCTGTACATATCACGTTCCATGCCTGCAAGGCAGGTGGTGCTGATGGAGGCGCCGGCCGAGCACATGGCCAGCGAAAGGTAAGCACTGATATAGCGTAAATTGCCCGCCAGCTGCTGAGAAAAGAGAATGAGACCATACAGCCAGCAGCACAGACCCACCAGCAGCAAATAAGCAGGATCAGGGTCCTGCCTTTTGGTATGTGTGAGAATAAAGTCCGTCAGCTCTCTGGCGGCCAGCGTGCATACCAGGGACAGCAGCATGCATGTGAGTATCTCTTGCGCGGAAGTGCCGATAAAGCTGTACGCCATTACCAGTGTTACTTGTAAGGCCATAAGGATCAGGTTATGAAACAACTCATACCTGTTAAAGGCGTTTACCTTTTTAAGCCCCTGGGATAGTGAACGCAAAGCGTCTTCCAGATTGGGCTGGGGTTCGTATTGATGAAGCTGTTCCCTGTCTTTCCACAGGGAGTAGGCTTCCAGCACAGCACTGAGTAAAAATCCGCCGAACATTTGCCAGGCCGGCAGTGACTCTACGCTCCAAGTAAGCAGCAGCGCCACAACTATAGCGGGGACTGCATGACATATGCCTGTGAATAACAAAAACTGCTTTTTGGTTAAGCGGTCGTTGACATATCTTCTCATAATGCGTCGGCATAATGTGCCGCGCATGGTGATGCCAAGGACAATGGCAAACAAAATCCACACCGCCGGGTTCTCTAGGGTGATGGGATAGATCATTAACAGAAAAAAGTTGGACAGCAGCAGAATCGTCAGCATGACAGGGGCCAGCCAGCGGGCGCTCAGGCTGATATATGTTCTGGATTCTTCTGTATAACCACGGAAGAACACGGATGCTGACTGACCGCTCATAAACAAAGCGCCGCCAAAGATGGGCATGGAAACCAGGCTGTTGGACACCAGCATAGAATACATAAATGCATATAGATTGCTTAAAGACATCAGCGACATCATAGCGCTGCGTGTACGGGCAATGCTTGCGAATTTTTTGGTAAGCAATCGCACAGCCTCCTCATAATTCGACAGATAACGCAGTGTTTATTGTAGCATAGGCATCGGGCAGGCGCAACCGCCCTACTTTTTATACCTGTAAAGCTTACGGAAAAATGTATATCACAAATGACATCATAACGCCCACAGAAGCGGCTACTTAAAAGCATAAGCAATCATGTGTATGCTCAAGGTAATTAAAAAAGGCTGCTGTTTCCAGCCGCCTTTTACTGATGAAAAAATGCCATTACTTGATCAGTTCCAATGTTTCTTTGATCTTTGCGTGAATCTTTAAGTAATCCGTATTGTAATTGGCAGGGTGTGACATATGCAGTATGTACAGCGTTTTGTCAATGCATGTTACATGTACCCGGCCTCGGACGATGGCTCCGTTTGCCAGTACGCCGCGGTAATCGGCATAAACCCCTTCTTTGTCAAGCAGATCCCTTTTTGCGGTGGCGGAGGGCCTGAAATCATCGGTATAGTTTGTGGAGCGGATGGTTGACAAAATACCCTTGACTTCATTCTCCATGTCGGCAATGGAATAAGTGCTGCTTACAGATGTTTTACGCAGGCTGATAAAAGCGGAGTAATTATCCTTCTGCTCTTGCGCCGGTTCGTTGAGCACGATTGTATCTCCGGCAGACTCGTCGATGGTCCAGCCGGCAGGCCCTTCGAACTTCAGCCCAAGAGCGGTGGATTCAACCAATTCGTAATTGAAGGTCAGCTCAGAGCGGGGGGTAGGGGTAGGCATGTCGATGGGATCCAGCGGAAGGGGTGTTGCGCCTGCATAGATATACGATTCGGATGAAGCAACATACTGGGACTGCGGGGGCTGGTAATCGCCGATTCCCTCTTCATCCATGGGATTACCCTCATATTCACCGGTATCCCCCTGAGGGATATCAATTTGGTCCGTCGGTGGGGCTTGCACTTGGTTTTCAGGCTGTTTCGTAACTGTTGGAAAATACTGTGGTGAGGAGCAGCCAGACAAAACGGCCAACAGCACACACAGTAGCAAAACCATGATGATTTTGCGCATCATTGTATTTCCTCCATCCGTTGCCTATTACATGCGTAATGGTGCATCAAATATGATAACGAGTTATGAAAGCTGTTTATTCCCACATGAATGAACGCACTTGTATACGTAAAACGCCGCCTTCATTGTACCAGCAGATGAAAGCGACGTCAACCGATACTTATCATTTAAGCTCCCCGACACCCGTATCGCCATCCAGGTTGCTATATCTGGGATGATATACACGCCTGTCCAGGGACCAAATCTTCTCGCTAAATGCACCTTCTGGAACCCTATCCAATATGCCTTGCATCTCGTTCATGCGGGCATCCAGCAAATCGATCCAGTGCAGTGCCTCTGCCTCAGGGAACATGGGCCTGCGGGGGCTGCCGTACTCCGGCTCGCCGTGGTGGCTGATAATCATATGTTCCAGCAAGAGAACCAGTTCTCCATCTACCGAAACCCTGGAGGCAGCTTCCCTAAGCTGTGCCACCCCCCTAACCAAATGGCCTACCAGCAGGCCGTCAGCCGTATAGTCACTCACGTTGCCGAAGCTGTCACTGTCCATTTCGGATATTTTACCAAGATCGTGAAGGATTACCCCTGCCCGAACCAGGTCCCCATCCAGGAATGGATAGCATGCCAATACGGCATCTGCGGTGCGGAGCATGCTGGTTGTGTGGTGCAAAAGGCCGCTGCGCTCAGCATGATGAAGCCGCTGTGCGGCAGGGTAGTAGGACAGCTGTTCACCAGCCATTCGCAGCACTTCAGTCAGCAGTGCTTTCAGCGGTTCCCGGGTCATGCTGGCGATCACTTTTTGAAGCTCATCCTGCATTTCCTCCGGCGGGTTCGGGGCGCAGGGTGTAAGCAGGGATATATCCATATCATCTGAAGGCTCTGCAGGCCGCATTTTGTCCACACGCAGCTGAAGACGGCCATTGTATTCCAGCACCATGCCGCGGATTTTGATGGCTGTCCCTGTCTGGGGGGCGGGAGTGGTGCCATCCCACACCTTGGCATTGATTTCCCCGGATTTGTCGGCCAGGTTCATATCCAAATAGCGGCTGCCGCTGTTGGCTGTACGCTGCTCAGCGGAGCGAACCAGCAGGAAACCTTCAAACCGCATATCCTTGGAAAACTGGGAAACTGTCGTCTGCTCCATAAGAGGGAGCCTCCTTTATTATTCCATTAAAATGGCGCATCGCTCATGGGCATATCAGCATATGTGGCAAAGTCGCTTAGCCAGCTGACTTTTACAATACCCAGCGGGCCGTTACGCTGCTTTTGCAGGATGATTTCGCCGGTGTTGTCTTCCTCACCGCTGTTGATATTATAATAACCTTCCCGGTGTATGAACATGACCACATCGGCATCCTGCTCGATGGAGCCTGAGTCTCTCAAGTCACTTAGCATGGGCCGTTTATCCTGCCGGCTGGCCAGGGCACGGGAAAGCTGAGCACAGGCAACAACAGGAATCTTGAGCTCAAGGGCAATACCTTTGAGCTGCCTTGATATTTCGCTGACTTCCAACTGCCGGTTTTCCGATTTTTTATCGCTGCCCATCAACTGTAAGTAATCCACCACAATCATGTCCAGGCCTTGGTCCATCATCAGACGGCGGCAGCGGCTGCGCATTTGGGAGGGGGTTAAGCCGGAGGTGTCGTCAATATACATGGGGGAGGCAGCGATAGGCCCCAGAACCTTGGCAAGCTTCATCCAGTCCTCATCTTTCAGAGTACCGGAGCGAACTTTTTGCATATTGACTCTGGCCTCAGAGCATAGCATACGCAAAACAATTTGATCTCGAGGCATTTCCAGGCTGAATACAGCAACTGTTTTATTGGCTTTAAAGCAGGCGTGCTGTGCAATGTTCATGGCAAGGGCGGTTTTACCCATAGAGGGGCGGGCGCCAACCAGTATCAGTTCGCCGCCGTGCATGCCTGTAAGTAAGTTATCCAGTTGGGTAAAGCCTGTAGGGACGCCGTTGATCTGGCCCTTCAACCGGGCCATTTCCTCGATTTTTTCATAAGTGGTGGTGAGGATTTCATCCACACGCACCAGCGCGTCGCCGCCAGAGCGGCGCATGACGATATCGAAGATTGCTTTTTCAGCATGATTTAAAATATCCGGCACCGGGTCCTGCTGGGAATAGCTTTCTGCGCTGATCTGCTGGGAAGCGGTGATGAGCCTGCGCAGTGTGGATTTTTCTGAAACAATGGAGATATAGGCCTTGATATTGGCCGTTGTGGGTACGTACTGGGAAACTTCAATCAAATATGCTGTGCCGCCGATGCCGTCCAATGTACCGCGCCGGCTCAGCTCGCTATCTACCGTTACCAAGTCTACTGGGCTGCCGGACATGTACAGCGTGCGCATGGCAGAAAAAAGCTCCCGGTGGGTTGGAGCATAAAAATCCTCCGCCGTAAGCAATTCCGCCGACATCATAACCGCTGCGGAGTCCTGCATCATGGCACCCAGAACCGAGCGCTCGGCTTCCAGGCTGTGAGGGGGCACAGCCCTGGTCAAACCAGTTTCCATCCGCAAGTCCTCCTGGTGTTATTACTTTTCGGAGGCAGTCACGTTCACCTTCATGGTGGTGGTGATGCCGGGGTAAACCCATACAGTCACTTCCACCTCGCCAACATGCCGGATGGGATCGGGCAGCTCGATTTTGCGCTTATCTACTGTAACGCCATGCTGCTGCTTCAAAGCGTCAGCAATTTCCTGTGAGGTGATACTGCCGTACAGGCGGCCTTTTTCGCCGGTCCTGGCGCTGATTTGAATGACTTTGCCCTGCATTAGGTGGGCTTTGGCCTGAGCTTCTGCACGCAGGGCAGCTTCCTTTTTCGCTTCGGCTTCACGCTTGCGTTCGATTTCCTTCATCGCGCTCGGTGTGGCCTCTACTGCCCATTTTCGGGGGAACAGATAGTTACGGGCGAACCCGTCGGATACGTTGATGATTTCATCCTTGACGCCGGAACCTTTAACATCCTGAAGCAAAATGACCTTCATGTCAAACTTCCTCCTTATTGTGTGTCTTTCTCAAGCCTCGTATATTGATAAATTGATCAGCAATACCCATCAGTAAAAGCAACTGTGGGAAAGCAACATACAGCAAGCATATCCATACCCTTCTTAAGGAGGAATTCTTGCCGGTACGCAGTTGAAAAAAGTCTATCAACGCAGCCCCTTGAATGGTAAAAACAGTACTGAATGCGGCCGACATCATATTGCCTGCCAGCAGAAGCCAAGGATTGAAGGAGCCGGACATGATAGTGTTTGGATTGGTAAACAAAATGGGCAACATATAACCAAATCCCAAGAGCATAACCTTCCAACCTGCGCCTTTGGAAAGATGCCATGCAGAGAAAGGCATCAAGGTGATAACGGGCTGCTTTTTACGCCTTAGGGCCGTGGCGGGGAATGCAACGCCAAAGGTACCCATGAGCAGGGATGTGTTTACGATGGCGGAAGGGATAAAGGAATACAAAGTGGTTTGCATAAGCCGCCGCAGACCGTTGAGCAGCTCGTTTCGCAATGGCTCTGAAAACAAGCTTGTGCTGACATTGGATACAAATGCGCTCATCCACTCCGGAGGAGTATCCCCATTGGAACGCAGCATGTTTTGCAGGTTGCTGACGATGCCGGCGGTTCCTCTGAGCAGGGTATCTTTTAGGGAAACGCTGTTTTCCAGCATTTCGGTGGGCACTGACAGCAAGCCCATTTGATATAGCTGCAGCAGAAACTGATCACCATAGGTAGACTGCGAAATTTGCTGCACCAGATACGCTGCGCCGCCGATGAACAAATCGCCGCCTAAGTATGGCCGGATAATGGTCAGGATCCCTGTGATGCTGATGGCCAGTACCGCCACATGCATAGCCGCTGCCTGCCAAAAGGGAAGCTTACGGTAAAAGCAAAACGCATGTACGATGAGAAAGGGCCATAGGTACACCATGGTCAGTGTGGGGATCAATAAATTGCCGGAAGTCAGCCATGCCGCAGCCGTTGTAAGCAATGCGCTGATTCCAAGGGGGATCAAGCCGCTTTGCACGCCAAAGTAAGCCAGCAATATGGGGGATAAGAGGCATAAAGCTGCAAACAACGGTGGAATAAAAGAAAACACCCAAAGAACAAGCGCGTAGGCGATGAGCCATATAAGCGCTACCTTTGCGTTGCGCACCAGGGGATAATAAGCCATGGGACAGCTCCTTTAACACATGGGCATGGCCCGCTTTGCATGGCCATGGATTCTATATATTGTAAAGCAAAATGCGGGGCGCGTCAACGTTGAACGGATGCGGTATTGAAAAGTCCTTTGAACCAGATTTGCTGCCGGAAGGATATTACCATTTGCTATGATCTGGCATTCTCGGAAGCGGCATTCAAGGAGTGTATGTCCTGTATATTATCAAAAAAGGAGTCCTCCCTTCAGGAAGGCTCCAGATTATTGATTTGGATTTCTGGGTGATAACTACTGATGAAGCAGCGTGTCATACTGATTCTTGAAATACTCCTTGTGCCACTGGCTTTGATGCAGCATGGTCAAATGCTTCAGACCCATTAAGCCGTATTGCTTGACCAATCCATTAAAATTGATGGCAGTATTCCCGCTCATCCCCAGCCTTTGCCCGGCAACAGCATGGTATACCACGGTATTGAAGTTGATCTTTGGGCGCCAGCCTCTGGCTGTTCCATAATAATAAAAATAGCCAAGGAGCATGCTGTCATCCTCAAAGCACTGCGGGCCTTTGAGATAATCGACTTGATATCCGCCTGTTTCCTTGAGAATATCGGAGACATGGATGCATGGATTGGTAAAGCCCTCTATTACGGTTTCCATCCTTAAGCTTTTGAGAAAGGTATTGAACCCGTCCAACGAACTGGGCAAAAAGGATGAGGTTTTTTGGATAAATGGCATCTGGCCTTGCTTGTCAATGATGCCGCTGCTGACCATGGGCTCCGGATTGCTTTGAAGGTATGCTACCAAAGGATCTTCCCATTGCTCTGGGAAAATCATGTCCAGATGCAGTTCACTGATATAGCTGCAGCCTAAGAAGGTGTTCCAAATATACTGGAAGCAGCTTTGCCGCCCGGCGGCTGTGCCCACGTTGGTACCCTCGCCAATAATGTGTGTCTCCAAATTAAATGCGGATAAGAAAGCATTCAGCCGTTCATTGGTCCAGAAACCCTGGTTATAGACAACCACCGTAGTATACGTGCTTTTCTCCAGGGATTTAAGGCAGTCGGTGGCAAACGCTAGATCTTCTGTCATCCGGTATTCCCGCAGCATAAATAGAAGCGTGTGTACCAGTTTCATTTTTCGTTCCACATCCTCAATTCCTCCGCTACATATTTGCAGCGTAGCAGCTTTTCGTTTAGCTCCTTCTGGCTTAGCTGATAGGTGTTGCTGGAAGTATATTCATCGACAGTGGATACGCTTTGACTTCCGTCGCTGATATACTTGGCGTAATTGAGGCCGCCTGCATCTGCTGGGATACGGAAGAACCCGCCCATGTCCTGGGCTGCTGCGCTTTCTTCCCGGTTTAAAAGCGTTTCATGCATCTTTTCCCCTAGCCTGATGCCCATGATATTTACTGGATTGTCGGCATGAAAAAGCTCTTTAAGGGCCTGGGCCAAATCACCCACTGTGCAGGCAGGTGACTTTTTCACCATCAGATCACCGGAATGGGCATGGGTAAATGCAAAGATCACCAGATCGATGGCTTCTTCCAAATCCATTAAAAACCTGGTCATGTTTGGATCTGTAATGGTTAGGGGCTGACCGGACTTGATCTGGTTGATAAAGAGGGGAATCACCGAGCCTCTGGAGGCCATGACATTGCCATAGCGTGTACCGCAGATCAGGTTTTTGTACTCATCTACCGTTCTGGACTTGGCAACGACGATCTTTTCCATCAACGCTTTGGACATGCCCATGGCATTGATGGGATAGACGGCCTTGTCTGTGGAAAGGCAGACGATTTTTTTTACACCTTCTGCAATGGCAGCAGAAAGGACATTTTCTGACCCCAGTACGTTGGTCTTTACGGCTTCCAGCGGGAAAAACTCACAGTTGGGCACTTGCTTGAGTGCTGCTGCATGGAATATATAATCAACGCTGTACATGGCGTTTTTCAGACTGCTTAAATCTCTGACATCTCCAACGAAAAACTTGATTTTTTCACTATTGTATTCTTTACGCATGTCATCCTGCTTTTTTTCATCCCGGGAGAAGATACGGATCTCTCCAATGCCGGTATGCAGAAAGCGCCGAAGGACGGCATTGCCAAAGGAGCCTGTGCCGCCTGTTATCAAAAGGGTTTTGTTATCAAACATTGGTATCAAACCTGCTTTCCTTTGCATGGGCCGGCGGTAAATTACTGCCGGCCTTTGTATATCCTATTCCAAAATGCAAAATTCGCCCGTTTGGGATTGCAGGCTGGATAACGCAAGTGCTAGACAATCATAAAATATAAGGAGTGGAAATGCATTTTGCTTTCTATGAAAGGATGAAAATCCATGCTTGTGCTGCTTATTGGTGACATATTGTTTTCTTTGGATATGGCGTGGGGGTTTGAACAGCTGGGTCACAAAACTACAAGGGCAGACCCCCGGGATGTTACGCAGTGCAAGGAGACTGGTGCCCACCAGGAACCCGATCTAGTCATCACCATGGGTTCTCCGTCCTATTTTGTACGTGAGACTTTGGCATATTTGCATGCCAGGCCGTATTCAAAAGCAAAGTATATCCATTGGGATACGGATGGCATTACATGGAAGGACATTGAAATGAATCATATTCTGCTGATGAAGCCGGATATGGTATTCACCGTATGCCCGGAAATGCTTGACCTTTTGCGCATACAAGGCATACAAAGCCATCTGCTGCCATATGCATATTGCCCCCAAACGCACCATCCGGGTGCCGTACAGCCGGAGTTTTTCCATGCCATCAGCTTTACCGGAAGTGCCTATCCTCAAATTGTTGAAGTGCAGGCAGAGCATTACCGCCGCAAGTCACTGAATGTTTTATTCAAGCCGCTTCTCAATAATGGAATACGAATTGACCTGTACGGTGATGATCGTCACGGGCAGGTGCTCAAAGCACTGTATGGAACGGATATTCCGGTGGAGTGGATTCACGGACAATGCCCTTATGAGAAGACATGGCAGATATACAGCGGCAGCAGCATTAATCTGGTTACGCAAAATCATGAGCATACCATCACCAAGCGAACTTTTGAAATTATGGGCTGCGGGGGATTGGCGCTGAGCTTAGGCAATACCGCTATTCGGGAAGCATTTTCGCCGGGCAGGGACCTTGTGGTATCATCCAGCCCTGAAGAAACGCTGGAGATGGTGAATGAACTGATGAGAAACCCTGATAAGTGCACTGCCATACGGGCAAATGCACTGCTTCGTATGGGGGAGCATACCTACCGGCAGCGTGCTGAATATATCATCAGCCGGATTTTTGCCGGCTGATGAGTGGAATGATTTATGCCGGGTATTTTTTCAGCAGATCCAGAATATATCCTGCTCGCTGCTGATAGGTGTGTTCTTTCACGCTTAGCACCGCATTGTTTCGTACTTCGCGCCACTTATCCATGTTTGTCTTATAGTATTCCACCAGCTCCAGGGTTTGTTCTGGGCTGGAGGATACGGCGATGTCACGGCCGGGTACGAACAACTCGCGGATGGCATGATTATCCATTGAAAGGGCAAACCCGCCGGAACCCAATATTTCAAAGGTGCGCTTGGTAATGGTATGCTCATGGTTTTGTGTGACCAGGTTGATAAAAGCACTGTTATATGCGGCGCAGGTTTTCTCATAAGGAAGATAGTAGTGATACACCATGTTTGGCACATCTTTACCCATTAGTTGCATAAGCAGCTGCCGGTACCCTGTATCGCCGTAATAATGAATTTGGTATCCGTTTTCCAGCAGCGGCTTTATCAAAACGTTGATGGATTTTAACCGAAAGTGGTCAGGGTGGGCCTTTATGATTGTGGAGTAGGAGTTGCCGATGAGATTGATATAAAACTGATCATTGTCCAGGCCTTGCATTGGGCGGTGAGATAGGGGGCTGTAGGCGTAATGCATCATTTCACAGGGAAAGTTTCGTTTTACTATAAAATCATGCATCTCAGGGCACATGGTCAGCACAAGGTCAGGCTTAGACAAAGAGATGACATCCATTTCAATACCCTCGCCGCTGGCGGAGCTGAAATATGTGCTGGATATGCCATCGGTATCCCAGTGGATATATCTCATGGACGACCTGCCGCGCTCACCCAAAGCTTTCAGCGCATTGGGCGCAAGCTCTGTTGGTGCGCCTAGTGTAATCAAGAGGTCCGGTTTCTCATGTGTAAGGACCATGCGCATTTCTTCTGCTCCAGATGCTGCTATGATGTTGGTTTCATGTCCCAGTGCGGCAAAGCCCCACATCATATCAACGGAGAACAACCTATTTCCCCAAATGAGTACTTTCATACTATCACCTTTCGTACAGTTCAGGATGCATTCCAGCTACAATCTATGAATGTCAAGAACCGGCGGTTCCGAATACCGGAATTGGGGAGAGAAGGCAGCAAATATCAGTTCTCATAAGCACTTGTATTTGTGCTTGCTGTGTGACGTGGTTGATAATGCTTATGAAATTATATGGTTATAGATAATAATATATTTATGAAAGTACAATAAATATTTGGTTGACATGCCATAAAAGCCGTGATACACTTGGAAAACCATTCGGCGATGAAGGGCATATATATCAGGGCTGAATGTGTATGATTGAAAGCAATAAAATCTCCATTTGTTGATAGATTAATGAGAAGGAGAAGGTTATCCGTGATCCACATTCTGACGGACGGTATATCTGACATCAAGCCGCAGGAAGCATTAAAGATGGAAGTGCAGGTGCTACCGCTGCATATTCACTTTGAAAATGAATACATTGAAGATATTTTATCCATTAATGAAGAGGAATTTTATCGGCGGCTGGCAGTGGCAAGTAAGCTGCCCAAAACAAGCCAAGTGACGCCGGAGGCATTTTATGATGCATATGTACAGGCGTTGGAGCGTAAGGATGAGGTGCTTGTCATCACTGGGTCCAGTGAATTGAGCGGTACATTTCAATCAGCAATGATCGCCAGAGACATGCTTTCCGAAGAAGACCGGGAGAGGGTTTATCTGGTGGATTCCCAAAGCGCCTCATTAGGAGAGGCAATGCTGGTTTATGAGGCTGTTCGTTTGCGGGAACAGGGTGAGGAGATAAGAACCATTCAAAAAGCAATTTTAACGCTGATTCCCCACCAGGTTTTGGTGGGTTTTGTTGAGGATTTGAAGTACTTGGTCATGGGCGGCAGGCTTTCATCCGTTGGTGCCAAGGTGGGCACCATGCTGCGCATTAAGCCTATGCTCCGCCTGAGGGACGGAAAACTGGATATGGCAGGAATTGCCCGGGGTACACGCAATGCATATGATTGGTTGCTGCAGCAGCTGAAGCAGACACCGCCTGACCTTGCATATCCCGTGCATATCGCCAGTGCCCATGCTTCGGAGGCTTTGGAGGAGTTGAAATCCCACCTGATAGATCGAGGTGGGCTGACTGGGATGATTCGCACCATGGGCATTGGGCCGGCGACGGGTACGCATACAGGGCCAGGCTGCCTGGTAATCAGCTGGATATCCAAAGCTATTAGAAGAGCATAGAACAGCCTGCACAAGGATAGCGCTCCATTTTATACCACAGAGATGATGAATCATTTCTGTGGTTTTTTTCTGTTTAAAGCAATTGATGATATGGCAGGGTGGCAGATGGGCTTCACTTACATATGATATGAGTGAAGGGTAGAAAAGACTGCAAAGGAGTACTAGCATGGGACGCTACAAAATATGTGTATACGCCATTTGCAAAAATGAAGAGAAGTTTGTGGACCGTTGGATGGATGCAGTCAGCGAGGCGGATTTGGTGGTGGTGAGCGATACCGGTTCCACCGACCAAACGGTGAGCAAGCTGCGGTCAAGGGGGGCGCTGGTGTATGAAGATACGATATCCCCCTGGCGTTTTGATGATGCAAGAAACGCCGCCATGGATCATATCCCAGATGATGTTGATATTTGCGTTTCCAACGACCTGGATGAGATTTTTGAGCCGGGCTGGCGCCGTAAGCTGGAGGAGGCCTGGCGGCCCAACCATACCCGGGCGCGTTACCTTTTTACCTGGAGCCATAAGCCGGACGGTCAGCCAGATAAGCAATTTCCTATGGAAAAGATACACCGGCGCAAGGGATTTCGTTGGGTTCATCCTGTGCATGAGGTGCTGGCATACAAAGGACCGGATAAGGAAGAGGTGGTCTTTGTAAAAGGCATGGTGCTGAACCATTATCCGGACCTGTCCAAGCCCAGGAGTCAGTATCTGCCTCTTTTGGAGCTGTCAGCAAAAGAAAACCCTACGGATGATCGAACCATCTTCTGGCTGGGCCGGGAGTATATGTACTATGGGAAGCATGACCAAAGCATAGAAACATTGAAACGGCATTTACAGCTGCCAGGAGCCCTGTGGGATGTGGAGCGCAGCGCATCCATGCGCTATATAGCCAAATGTTATCAAGCGAAAAATGATATAACAGAGGCAAAACGCTGGCTTTACAGGGCGATTGCCGAGTGTTCGGTGATACGTGAGCCTTATCATGATATGGCAAGGCTTGGATATATATTAAATGATTGGCCGCTGACATTTATGATGGTAGAGAAGGGGCTTGCAGTCACGATGCAGATCGGAGGTTATCTTTTGGAGCCGTCAAGCTGGGGCTACAGCCTGTATGATCTTGGGGCCATTGCATGTTATCAGCTGGGTCTTTACAAAAAAGCTCGTGATTATGCAAGAAAAGCCTATGATCTGGAGCCTGCGGATCAGAGGCTGAAAAACAATTTGATGCTGATAGAAGCGAAATTATGATATTGCAGAGGATGTCGTTATGGCTGGATATAAAATATGTGTATATGCCATTTGCAAAAACGAGGCAATGTTTGTAGACCGGTGGATGGATTCCATGAGCGAGGCTGACCTTGTTGTGGTAACGGATACCGGCTCCACTGACGGCACGGTGGAAAAGCTGAGGGCACGGGGGGCGAAGGTTTTTGTCCATCCGGTGAAGCCCTGGCGTTTTGATGTTGCCAGAAATGTATCTCTTGACAATCTGCCCCCGGATACGGACATTTGTGTTTGCACCGATTTGGATGAGCTGTTTGAAAAGGGTTGGCGGGCCAAGCTGGAAGCGGCCTGGCTCCCGGATGCGAAGCAGGCGAAATATATTTACAACTGGAGCCTGAAAGAGGATGGGACGCCTTATGTGCAAATGCATTATGCCAAAGTCCACGCACGTCAGGGGTTTGTATGGCAGGACCCCGTACACGAATGGTTGAGCTACCGGGGAACGGAGCCTAAAGTCACAGTATTTGTAGAAGGTATGGTGCTCAATCATTATCCGGATGATGCAAAATCCCGTGGGTCCTATCTTCCGCTTTTGGAGCTGGGGGTAGAGGAAAGCCCGTTTAGTGACCGGCTGAGGTATTATCTGGGCCGAGAATATATGTACAAGAGCGAGTGGGAGAAGTGCATTGATACCTTAAAGGCGTATTTGAAGCTTCCCACAGCCACATGGAATGAAGAGCGGAGTGCTGCCATGCGCTGGATTGCAAAATCCTATCATCAAATGAACAATCAACCTGAGGCGTATGCATGGTACTACCGGGCTATTGCAGAAGCGCCTTATATGCGGGATGCGTATGTGGAATGCGCCAAAATGGCCTATCAGCTTTCAGATTGGCCAACCGCATTTTTTATGGCGGAGGAAGCGCTGAAAATCCGGGAACGTTCTAAAACCTATGTGAACATGGGTTATTCCTGGGATCATACACCAAATGACCTGGCAGCCATTGCCTGCTTCCAGCTGGGAATGTATGAGCGGGCGGCAGACCATGCCCAGGCAGCATTATTGATGACCCCGGAAGACGAAAGGCTGAAAATCAACCTAAAGCTGATACGGGAAAAGATCAATGGCCTAGCAAGCATATAGCGACATGGAATGATATGGCAATTGGGAAACTGGATTGCAAAAAGCAACGCCTGCGCTAGGCGTTTGATGCATAGCGCAGGCAGTGCGATACAAGAACTAAGTCAAATGTCAGTAAATCAAACGAGCTCCCTGTTTTTTTAAACCATCTCTCAAATCATTGTTTTGCATTCACCGACTTGATCCAAAACTAAACCATTTGGCAAGTACACACAAATTTTTCCCATTTAGGGGTTGACAATTTTATGGCAGAATGGTAATCTGATTCCGCTGGTGAACATCACTGCGCCCTAAATTGAAGGAAAGGAGGCACGAACTCAATGACAATCAATCGAGCAAACAAACTGGCAATCGGTTTTGGAATTCGACAGATGGGCAGAGATCGTGTCTCTGCAGCATATAACTTCAAATTGGGCGCCTAGTGCTAAGATACGTGGAATGACGAAGCACTTGGTGCATAGTCTGACCACGCCATGATTGTCAGCGAAATAGCGGGATACCTGTGATACATGGGTATATGCGAGCTTTTTCACGGCGGGGTTGTATAACCACCGCTGTTTTTTTGCGCAAAAAAGATCTAGGCAGACCATGTAAGGAGAAAACGCCATGAAAACCCACATTCCCGAGTACATGCTATCGGCCTTTCAAAGCCAGGGCATTGATGCCCAAAAGCTGATCTACGCCATTCATGCTGATATGGCGCTGGATGGCAGCCATGCCGACACGTATGCGGCCATTGACAAAGAGCATCTGTATATCCTCTATGGTTTAGAGAAAGTGGTGAAGGTTACCGGGGCCCGGCGCATTGTGTCGGCCTATGAGCTTCACAGCATGGATACCTTTGCGCTCAAAGACCTGGGCGAACTAAAATGCGAGCGGCTTTTATCCACCGGCCGGATGTATAGTGAAAAGGATGGCGATGCCAAAATCCTCATGCTTTTCTCCGTGGGATATTTGTCCTATGTGGAGCGGCTGATCAAGGCTGTTCAAAACATTCGCAATGGAATTGACCCATTGACTGAAATCCTTGTGGATGAAGAGCTTTTCTGCAACAAGTGCGGCACGCGGTATCCAGAGCCGGAGCGCAAGCTTTGCCCCAAGTGCATGGACAAAAAGTCCATTTCCATGCGGCTTATGGGCTTTTTCAAAGATTACTGGCGCAAGGTACTGGTGATTTTCCTGGTCATGCTGGGGAGCACGGTTTTCTCCATCGCAACGCCTTATGTCAGTACCAAGCTGCTCTTTGATGATGTTTTGGTGGAGGGCGGCCAGTATTATGGCCTGGTATTGGGCATTGTAGGCATGATCCTGCTGGTGAGGGTGCTGGGCGTTAGTATGAATATACTGTACTCCTATGTTCTGTCCCGTACTGTGCCATGGATCGTATACGATTTGAAGGTGAAAATCTTTGAGGCGATGCAGCGGCTGTCTGTTGGCTTCTATACCTCCAAACGCACCGGCGCGCTGATGAACCGTATCAATAAGGATGCCACCAACATTTATTGGTTCTTTGTGGACGGCCTTCCCTATGTGGTGATGAATGTACTTACCTTTTCGGGCGTTGTCACCCTTATGTTCACCCTCAACACCACCCTGGCGGTGATCTCCCTGGTGTTTATCCCCGTTGCGATTTTGCTGTTTCGTATATTGTGGGGCGTTTTCCGGCGCTTCCACCACAAAAACTGGGTGTATGGATCGCAGCTCAACGCCATGGTATCCGACTCTGTCAACGGCCAACGGGTAATCAAGGCCTTTGCCCGGGAGGATGACGAGACATCCCGGTTTATGGATGTGGGCAACAAACAAGCGGGTGTTGATGCAGCGTCCTTAAATGTTGGATTTACGGCCTTCCCGCTGATATATCTGTTCATGTTTGCAAGTCAGGTGGCGATAACCATTGTGGGCGGCATGATGGTGCTAAGGCAGGAGATCAGCGTCGGTATGCTGCTTACCTTTATTGCATACCTGCAAATGCTTCACGGGCCGCTGGAGTTCATGTCCTGGGTATCCAACTGGTGGGCCCGTTGCGTAGATGCTGCCCAACGTGTATTTGAGATCATCGATGCCAAGCCGGATGTGGCGGAGCCGGAGAATCCCATTGCGCTGGATCACTTTGCCGGCCGGATTGATGTTAGCAACGTATGGTTTGAATATGACCCGGCAACACCTATCCTAAAGGGCATTGACCTGCATGTGGAAGCTGGCAAGATGCTGGGAATTGTAGGCAAGACCGGTGCGGGAAAATCTACCCTGGCGAACCTGATTGCCCGGTTGTACGATGTCAACCAGGGCAGTGTAAAAATCGATGGCGTGGATGTTCGCCAGCTTTCGCTGAAGATGCTGCGCGGCAGTATCGGTATCGTGTCACAGGATATTTACCTGTTTATTGGCACCATTGCAGATAACATCCGTTATGCCAACCCCGGCGCAAGCATTGAAGATGTGATCAGAGCTGCCAAGGCTGCTTCGGCCCATGATTTTATTATGAACCTGCCGGATGGCTATGAAACCAGGGTGGGCGCAGGCGGCCAGGATCTATCCGGTGGTGAGAAGCAGCGGCTGTCCATTGCCCGTACCATTATTCAAAATCCCAAGATTCTTATACTGGATGAAGCTACGGCGGCCATGGATACAGAGACCGAGGGCAATATCCAGCTGGCGCTGGCCAAGCTGCAAAAGGGCAGAACCACCATTTCCATTGCACATCGCCTGTCCACCTTGCGGGATGCCGATAGTCTGGCAGTGATCAGCGAGGGGAAGGTTGTGGAAACCGGTACCCATGCAGAGCTTATTGCCAAGAAGGGCGAGTATTACAAACTTTACAACATCCAGATGGAGGGGCTGAAAGTCATTTCCATGGAAGCGTAATAACGGCTTCCATCCGCCAAATCCGCCCTGTTATCTGCTAAAAAAATGTGGAGGATCAACGTATGCAAACCGTTGCAGCAAACAGCATGCAAAGTCTATCAGATGCCATTGACATTGGGTTTCTGGAGGTAAGTCAGGCTAAGTTCTTTAAAACTGAAGGCGGTTTTACGGGGCTTCATTACAAAGGGACGGAGTACAAGCGCATTTGCCTTCGGCGGGCGCTGCCCCTTGGTGATCCCAGCGGCTTTATCTCCATTGCAGATCATGAGAACAAGGAGATCGCCATCATCCGCAGCCTTGCCGATTTTTCGGGCGAGCAGCTTCAAATTGTGCTGGATGAGCTGGATAGCCGGTATTATTGCCCCCAGATCCATGAGATCAAGTCCATCAAGGATAAGCTGGGCTATGTGTACATGGAAATGGTTATCGGAGGCAAGGATGGTAAAAGTGAAAGGACTTGTGCCATCAAGGATGTGAACAGGAATATCCGCATGCTGAAAAATGATAAGCTAATCATTTTTGATGTGGATGGAAACCGGTATATCATCCCCTCACTGGAGGGTCTGGAAAAGAAGAGCCTGAAACGTTTGGAGCCATTCCTTTTCTAAGCCAGGCCAAGCTGCTGGAAAAGGTTGAAGCTGTGCCCTCTTTCGACCAGGTTAGGAGTTGATTTTTTGAAGGTTTATACCTTTGCCTATGATTTGGGGCTTGATATGAAACCGGGCTCAGGGGAGCTCCGCTTTGACGAGCAGGGGAGTATTGCCCTTTGGTGGGAAGGAAACCAGTTGGATGCGTTTTCTGCTGAAGGGGTCAAGGAAGCTGCTGTCATTGCCGGAGTGGGCTGCGGTCAGTTATTTGTCACCATGGCGGATGATACAGAGAAGGTGCTTTGCCGCTTTACCATGTCCGGGCTCAAGGACGCCGGGGAATTTTGCAAGATCGTCAACTACTATGTACAGACCAAAATCCCCCTGATCCCGGATGAAAAGGAAGTGCATGTTTGCGAAACCTGCGGCCGGCCGCTGGTCGAGGGCATGAAGATATGCCTTTTCTGCTACAACAAGCGCGGCTTGCTAAAACGTACGGGAAAGCTGATGAAGCCTCATGCCAAGAAAATGATATCCTCTCAGCTGTTCATGACGCTTTCCTCTGTGCTGTATCTGTTGGTACCGCTGTTTAATAAGATACTCATCGACAATTACCTGCAGCCGCTTAAGGGCACCTTGGGTGATATACTTGCCCTGGGGCTGGGCATGCTGATGGCCAGGGTGCTGGGAGAAGTGATCTTTATTCTCAGCGCCAGGGTCTATAATCGCTCTACTGTGGCATTCTCCAATGAACTTCGTACCATGACCTATGACAAGGTGCAAAAGCTCTCCATGACATCCCTTGCCAAGCGTACCCCCGGTGATCTCATCCGCCGGATCATGGAGGATACAAACACCATCAAGGATTTCATGACCGACGCAGGACGCTGGGCAGTGGAGCAGAGCATCACCTTTGTGGTGGTAATGACGGTTCTGCTGTTAACCAATTGGAAGATGGCCTTGCTGGTCTTCCTGCCTGTGCCTATCGTTATGGTGGTACTGTCCAGGTTCTGGAAGTATATCCACGTACGGTATGAGCGGCAGTGGCGGAAAAATTCCAGGTGCCAGTCCATCCTCCATGACATCATACGAGGCATCCGTACCGTAAAGGCCTTTGGCAATGAGGATATCGAGATCGCCAAGTTCTCCAAAGCCACAAAGGAGTTGGCGCAGGTATCCTCCGATAATGAGGCCATGTGGTCGATTCTGTTCCCCAGCATCACCTTCTTCACAGGCATTGGTGAGTTCCTGGTGCTATACTTTGGCGGCCAGGCTGTGCTTGGCGGAACCATGAGCATTGGTACGCTGACCCTGTTTGTGATGTATATCAACTATATCTATGCACCCCTTCGCTGGTTGGTATCTTTCCCGCGGTGGCTGGCGGATGCCATGACCTCCATGGTGAAGGTCTTTGAGGTGCTGGATGAGGAGCCGGATATTGCGGAAAAGGATACCGTAAACAATGTGCCCATCTCCGGCAGTGTTGCCTTCGATGGTGTAACCTTTGGTTACAAATCCTACGAGCCGGTTTTGAAGGATGTAAGCCTTACCATTAACCCCGGTGAGATGGTGGGCATTGTAGGCCGCTCGGGAACGGGCAAATCCACCCTGATTAACATGCTCATGCGACTGTATGACCCCAATACCGGTAAGATTTCCATCAACGGTGCAGATTTGCGGGATATGTCCCCCCGGCACCTGCACGAGAACATTGGCGTTGTATTCCAGGATTCCTTCCTGTTTGCTGGCACCATATTCGACAACGTAGCTTATGGTAAGCCTGATGCCACACCCGAAGAAGTCATCGCAGCATGTAAGGCTGCCAATGCCCATGACTTCATCATGCAAACAGCGGACGGCTATAACACCCTGCTTGGTGAAGGCGGACATACCATTTCCGGCGGTGAGCGCCAGCGGTTGGCCATTGCACGGGCGATTATTAAAAACCCGGATGTATTGATTCTGGATGAAGCCACCAGCTCCCTGGATGTGGAAACCGAATCCTCCATTCAACAAAGCCTTAACAACTTAACCAAAGGCCGCACAACAGTGGCCATTGCCCATAGGCTTTCTACCCTGCGCAGCGCAAACCATCTTCTTGTGCTGGATAAAGGACGGGTAGCTGAGGTGGGTACCCATGTGGAGCTGCTGAAGAAAAAGGGCATCTATTACAAGCTGGTAATGGCTCAGCGGCAAACCAGTAAGCTTTCCAAGGATGAAAACATCAGTGCCGCTGGTTAATGGAATCAAAGCGCAAAGGCTGTGGGGTGAATTGCTCCGCAGCTTTTTGCTTACCTCTTATTGATTCTGGAAATACATCTAAAACGTTTTATTGTCTAAAAGAAGCAGCCGCGTTTTGAGAATAATCATATTGAAACTATGGATGCTTCTGCTTTGCTTGGGATGTTCAATCAGGTCTGATATACACCAACAAATACGAATTGGACCATGAATGAATATGTTTTTTTCGATTTATACTGGTTAACTACTTGTTTTTCGAGAGTTTTCGCTGTATGATGCTAATAGGATTGAAGTGGAATTCTGCACAAAACCGAAAACGATTTCGATCATCCTGAGTAGCGGAGGTTGCACAGCAATGTCGTATGGTTATTTTGACGATGCCAATAGGGAATATGTCATCTTAAGGCCGGATACGCCTTACCCCTGGATTAACTATCTGGGCAGTGAGGACTTTTTTTCGTTGCTATCCAATACATCCGGCGGGTATAGCTTTTATAAGGATGCCAGGCTGCTTCGCCTGACCCGGTATCGCTACAACAACACGCCTGCCGATATGGGCGGCCACTACTACTACATCAAGGATGGCGAAAACGTTTGGAATCCTGGCTGGATGCCGGTTATGACAACCCTTGACCAGTATGAATGCCGTCATGGTCTTGGATATACCATTATCAAATCTGAAAAGAATGGCTTGAAAGCCAGGCAGACGGTACTGGTACCCAGGGGGAAAACTGCAGAAGTGACCCAATTGGTACTTGAGAACACAACAGACAGGGATAAGCAAGTCAGCCTGTTTAGCTTTGTGGAGTTTTGCTTGTGGAACGCCATGGATGACTCCACCAACTTCCAGCGCAATTTCAATATTGGCGAAGTGGAGGTACATGGCAGCGCTATATACCATAAAACCGAGTATCGGGAACGCCGCAACCATTATGCGGTATATGCGGTTAACGCACCGGTAGATGGCTTTGATACCGACCGTGAAACCTTCATCGGCCTGTACAATGGCATGCACAACCCCCAGGCAGTGATGGAAGATACCCCCCGCAACAGCATAGCCAGCGGCTGGGCACCTATCGGATCTCATCATCTTCGCCGAAGCCTTAAGCCAGGGGAAAAGGTATCGTTTATATTTGTGCTGGGCTATTGCGAAAATCCTGATGAAGAAAAGTTTGAGTCACCTGGTGTGGTGAGCAAGGCACCGGCGAAAAGGCTTTTGGAAGCCTTCCAAACAGACGTTCAGTTTGAGGCTGCGGTTTCGGAACTGAAAGCTTATTGGAACGGGTTGTTGTCCAGCTACCAGGTCAAGAGCAGCAATGACAAGCTGGACCGCATGGTGAATATTTGGAACCAATACCAGTGCATGGTCACCTTTAACATGTCGCGCTCTGCTTCTTATTTTGAATCCGGTATTGGCCGCGGCATGGGCTTTCGGGATTCCACCCAGGATCTGCTGGGCTTTGTCCACCTGATTCCGGCTCGGGCCCGGGAGAGGATTATTGATATTGCTTCCACCCAGTTTGAGGATGGCAGTGCGTATCATCAATATCAGCCCCTGACCAAGCGGGGGAATATGGATGTGGGGAGCGGCTTTAACGATGACCCGCTGTGGCTGATTGTAGGCGTGGCAGCTTATATCAAGGAAACAGGGGACTTCTCCATATTGCATGAATCGGTTCCTTTTGACAACGATTGGAGCAAGGCTCAACCCTTGATGGAGCACATGCGCCGCTCCTTCCGCTATACCAGTACTCATTTGGGCCCTCACGGCTTGCCGCTGATTGGCCGGGCAGACTGGAACGATTGCCTGAACCTGAACTGTTTTTCCAAAACGCCCGGCGAGAGCTTTCAGACTGCCCAAAACTATGACAGCGGCATTGCTGAATCGGTTTTTATTGCCGGTATGTTTGTGGCGGTGGCTGATGATTATGCAGAGCTCAGCAAGCGGTTTGGATGGGATGAGGAAGCGGATTTTGCACTGGAACAAAAGGCGAAAATGGAACAGGCAGTACTTACCCATGGCTGGGATGGCAAATGGTTCCTGCGGGCATATGATGCCTTTGGCAACAAAGTCGGAAGTGAATCCTGTACGGAAGGGCAGATTTTTATCGAGCCCCAGGGCTATTGCATCATGGGCGGTATTGGCGTGAAGGAAGGGTATGCACAGCAGGCGTTGGATTCTGTGCGTGAACGGCTTATGAATGAGCACGGGATAGCCTTGCTTACGCCGCCTTATTCCACCTATCATCTGGAATTGGGCGAGATCAGCTCATACCCGCCGGGATACAAGGAAAATGGAAGCATCTTCTGCCACAACAACCCCTGGATTACGATTGCAGAGACGATGCTGGGCCACGGGGACCGGGCGTTTGAGGTCTACAGCCTGACCAGCCCTGCCTATACCAAGGATCAAAAACTGCACCGCACGGAGCCGTATGTATATGCACAGACTATCGCCGGCCCGTATGCTAAGCGTTTTGGCGAGGCTAAAAACAGCTGGCTTACCGGAACGGCGGCATGGAGCTTCTATTCTGTATCTAATGCCATTTTGGGCATCAAGCCGGAGTATGATGGGCTAAGGATCGATCCCTGCCTGCCGGGGGATTTGATGGAGCTGACCTTGACCCGCCGTTGGCGTGGCAATACATATATTGTTGATATCATCAATAAAACCGGCGGAGAGAAAAAGGGCGTACACCTGACGGCGGATGGAATACCTGTAAATGGTGACACCTTGCCAGCTACCGGTGAAATAGGGAAGACGTACCATATCAAGGCTGTATTAGAATAGAATTATTGGCTTGCATAAGGCTGTGCCAAACACCAAGCGCTAGGCATCCCCGGTGGATGAAGCCTGGCGTTTGGTGTTTTCGCATTGCTTTGCCATTGACTCTTCTTAACAATTTCCCTCCAGCGTGACAATTGCTATGCCGTGTGATATGATAGCCAAAGATTAGTTGAAGGAGGGCGTTCCATGCCGGATACGCCGCTGATGACTGCATGTATCGTGACATACAACAGTCAGGAGCACATCAGAAATGTTCTTACGTCGCTGAAGATGTCCACCATTGGCTCTCGGATGAATATCATCGTTGTTGATAATGCATCGCAAGATGATACTGCCGGGATAGTTGAATCAGAATTTCCGGATGTCCGCCTGATCAAGTTAACCGAAAATATCGGTTTTGGAAAAGCCCATAACAAGGCACTGCCATATATGAATGCCCCCTATCATGTGATTGTAAATCCAGATATCACCTTGCAGCCTGATGTGCTTGAGCAGATGGCAGACTTCATGGACAGCAGACCGGATGTTTCTCTGTTATCGCCAAAGGTTTTACACCCAGATGGCAAAGAGCAGTTTTTGCCCAAGGAGCTGCCATCAGTCCATTACCTGATGGGTGGTTTTTTTGAAACGTTTGGTAAACCCTTCACCACCTGGCGTGGCCGGTATACCTGGCGAGAAAAGGGTATTGCTGAGCCGACAGAGGCATGTAATGCCACTGGTTGCTTTATGTTTACAAGGGCATCTGCGCTTAAAGCAGTGAATGGCTTTGATAACCGTTATTTTTTGTATTTTGAGGATGCAGACCTGACCCGGGAAATGAAAAAACAAGGCATTGTATTATACCATCCAGGCTTTGCTGTTACCCATGTATGGGCCAGGGAAAGTGCGCGAAAGTTCAAGAGTACGATGATGTTGATACGATCCATGACGCAGTATTTTCATAAGTGGGGCTGGAAGATTTAAAAAAATTAAAAAGCTACCTAAAGGTGTTCCTTCAGGCAGCCCGCAGGAGTTAAATCCCTACGAAAACCACCGCGCATGTCGCTGGTTTTCGATCTGAAATTGGAGGGCCTTAGCCCTCCAATGCCTCCCAGGAGGTTTTTGATAGATGCGCAGGTGATGATCTCCTGCGTTTTTTATATCTCCATTCGAACCATTTTGTAATATGTTCTGGCAGTAGCGGAGTATACCGTGGCATACAATAAAGCAAATATCCCGGCAGTAACAAAGATGCTTAAGGCAATCAGCTGCGTATCCCATAGGCCAAACATGGAGAGCATTTGTGTCATCATATGCAGGGCCCCCCAAGTGTGCAGTATGGC
>JAEYQQ010000093.1 GCA_023409955.1 Bacillota bacterium
GTGGAGAGAAGCGCACTGATGGGATCGGCTGTCATGGCAGCGTTGGGATCGGTTGTGCCAGTGGCAGCATTTGTTTCGGCAATGGCAGTAGTAACGCCAAATGCCCAGTTAAAAATCGTATTCAGCATTAGGGGTCCCCCTTTAACGTTTTATGTCTATGCGATTATAACAAGAAACAAGCTATAGTGCAAGGGATAAATCATGGGGCTGCAAAAGAATTCGGGAAACTTTCATAAATATTCGGTAGGGGATACGATGGATTAGAAATTTTTGCTGGTGTCGTAGTTTGCAAAGAATTCTTTTTTGAAATCCAGCAGCCTATCCTCCTTGATCGCTTCCCGGACCTGCTCCATAAGCCTTGTCAAAAAGCGCAAGTTATGAATGGAGGCAAGCTGGGCCCCCAGGATCTCCTGGGCTTTGAACAGGTGGCGGATGTAGGCCCTTGAAAAATTGCGGCAGGTATAGCAGTCGCAGCCTTCCTCCAGCGGCGAGAAATCGCGCGCGCAGTCGGCATTTCGCACCACCAGGCGGCCACGGCCGGTCAAAATGGTGCCGTTTCTGGCTACCCGGGTGGCAAGAACACAGTCGAACATGTCCACGCCGCGCAAAACGCCTTCCACTAGGCAGTCAGGGGATCCCACGCCCATCAGGTAACGGGGTTTGTGTACCGGCATATGTGGCATGATCTCTTCCAGCATATCATACATAATCGGCTTGGGCTCGCCCACTGACAGGCCGCCGATGCCGTAACCTACAAAATCCATGTCTGTAAGAACCTTTGCGCTTTCCACCCGAAGATCTTTATAAAATGCGCCTTGTACAATGCCAAACAGCGCCTGGTCTGCCCGGGTATGGGCGGCCTGACAGCGCTTGGCCCAGCGATGGGTGCGGTCCATGTTGACTTTCGCCGTGTCATAGTCGCAGGGGTAGGGGGAGCATACGTCAAAGGCCATGGCGATATCTGCCCCTAGGTCCTGCTGAATCTGCATGGACACTTCTGGGGAGATAAAACGGCGGCTGCCGTCGATGTGGCTTTGGAAGGTAACGCCTTCCTCTTTGATTTTACGTATTCCGGAAAGCGAAAACACCTGAAATCCGCCGCTGTCGGTAAGTACCGGCTTTTTCCAGTTCATAAAGCGGTGCAGGCCGCCGGCTTCCTTTACCAGATCCTCGCCGGGGCGAAGGTGCAAATGGTAGGTATTGCTGAGTATGATCTGTGCGCCGATTTCCTCCAGGTCTTTGGGCATCACGGCCTTTACGGTGGCTATGGTGCCTACCGGCATGTAGACCGGGGTTTGAATATCACCATGGGGGGTATGCAAAACGCCAAGCCTTGCGCCAGATTGCTTGCAGGTTTTAATCAGCTCAAATTGAATAGGATTGCTCATTCCATGCTCCTTTGCGTGTTGGGGTCGGCAGACAAAAAGCGGGTAATATCACCGGCATAGCGGTCCCAGGGTTCGCCGGACGGGGGGCTTGTAAAGGTCATTTCTTTTCCCAGTGTGGGGTGGGTGAGGGTCAGCTTTGCTCCCCATAAAGCGATTTGCTTACCGGGTATGCCATGACCGTACCTTGCATCATACAAAAGGGGATGGCCGAATGCTGAAAACTGCACACGAATCTGATGCGCACGGCCTGTCTGAAGCCTGATGATACATAAGGATGCTTCCGGTGTGCTGACCAGGCAGTCAAAGTGCAATATGGCCAGCTGGCTGTGAGGGGTCCCCTCTTCCACGACAAAGACCATGTTCCTTGCTTCATCCTTGATCAGATGGTGGCGAAGGGTTCCGCTTTGGGGCAGGCTTCCTTCCACCACAGCCAGGTACTCACGGCCCATTTCATGGGTAGATACCTGCTTGGACAGCCGAGCTGCGGCTTTGGATGTGCGTGCCAGACATATAAGCCCCCCCACAGGCCTGTCCATGCGGTGGACAAGGCCCAGGTACACATCGCCGGGCTTTTGGTATTTTTCCTTGATATAAGCCTTCATGCGGGATAAGAGGTCATCATCCCCGGTGGCATCGGCCTGAGTCAAAAGGTTTGGCGGCTTCACGACCACCAGCAGATGATTATCCTCGTAGACCACATTACCCATGGCTTTGCCACCGCCCGCTGGCACCGCAAGGCAGAATACCGCCGGTTTGAACAGGCAGGCACAGCTCCTGGGCGTCAATGGTGCCATCATATCGCGAGCCAACGCATAGTCTCAGGATGTTGGATAGTACGCTGGCTTGAAAACCGGTGGTATAGCTATTGATCAGAAAGAAAAGCGGCGTATCGGAAAGCGCCTGGGCACAGGTGTCACACAGGCCATACAACTCATCCTCCAGCTTCCAGACTTCGCCGTTGGGCCCCCTGCCATAGCTGGGCGGGTCCATCAAAATGCCGTCATACCGGCTGCCGCGACGAATCTCCCGGCGGACGAATGCCAAAGCATCCTCTACGATCCACCGGCAGCTGGTGTCCGGCAGCTTGGAAAGCTCGCGGTTTTCCTTGGCCCAGGTGACCATGCCTTTGGCAGCATCCACATGGGTGACTTGTGCGCCGGCGTTTGCACAGGCCAGGGTTGCCCCGCCGGTATAGCCGAATAAATTCAGTATACGGGGTGATTGTCCTTGGGCGGCCCTTGCTTTGCATAAATCGGCCATCCATACCCAGTTGGCGGCCTGCTCGGGGAAAAGACCCGTATGCTTAAAACCTGTTGGGCGGACATAGAACTGCAGTTCACCATGGGTTATGACCCAACGGTCAGGGAGCTTATTCAAAAACTCCCACTGACCGCCGCCCTTTTCGCTGCGGTGGTAATGAGCCTGGGCTTTTTGCCAAAGGGCAGGATTCGATTTGGGCCAGATCACCTGGGGATCGGGGCGGCGCAGGAGGAAATCCCCCCAGCGCTCGAGTTTTTCCCCGTCTCCGGTGTCAAGGACTTGGTAATCATTCCAGGTATCGGCTAGGAACATGTATTTCTCCTTTATACTATGGAAAAGGATTTCATGCTCTCGGGCATGACCAAAGGGCTTTCCAATATCCCTTTGGAAATACGTGAAAGCTGACAAGAATCAAGGAGGGAGGCTACAAGCCTTGTTTAGGCCCGGCGCACGGACAGCATCGCCGTTTCGCCATTGATATCCCATTCCTTGGAAGAGGCGTCAGTTGGAGCGTCACCGGCGGTAAGGCTTAATGCCAGTACGCCCTTTTCGATCATGTCACGGCCTGTTTCGATGGCCTTTGCCAGCTTTTCACCGGCCTGATAGGTGACATGGATACGGTCGGTAACATCATAGTCGGCTTCCTTGCGCATGGTCTGCAGTTTGCTGATGACTTCGCGCACAAAACCTTCCTGTACAAGCTCAGGGGTCAAGTTGGTATCCAATACCACGGTGACGTCATGATCCGTCATGGCCATGAAGCCAGGCTTTTGCATGGGCTCGGTAAGAACATCATCCTTATCCAGCACCACCTGGGTATCATCCAAAGTAAAGGTGATGTGCTCACCCCGAGCAAAGGCATCCACCACATCGTTGCCATCCATTGTTAGAAGGTGCTGGCCGATTTTGCCCAGCAGCTTGCCGTAGCGGGGGCCCAAGGTCCGCATCTGCGGCTTGAGCCGATAGCTGGTAAAGGCCCTGGCATCCTCAGTGAAGATCACCTGCTTTACATTCAGCTCATCTTCCGCCAGGTCGGCATACGCACCAGAGAAAGCAGCGCCTTTGACATACAACGCTTTCACCGGCTGGCGCACCTTCATGGAGGCGGTATTGCGGCAGGCACGGCCCAGTTGCACTACATCAATGAGGGCGGACATCTGCTTTTCCATATCCGGGTCGATGCAGGCAGCATCAAATGCAGGGAAATCGGTCAGATGCACGCTGATGGGGGCGGAATCATCCACACTGCGAACAAGGTTTTGGTACATGTTCTCCGCCATATAGGGCACGAAGGGCGCAATCAGGCGGGAGAGAGTCTCCAGCACGGTATACAGGGTGATGAAGGCGGCTTCCTTGTCGCCGGCCATTCCCTTGCCCCAGAAGCGTTCGCGACTGCGGCGCACGTACCAGTTGCTCAGTTCATCCACAAATTCGGCGATGGCCCTGGCTGGCTCGGTGATGTGGTAGTTGTCCAGCTCGGTGCTGACAAAGCGGATAAGGGTATGCAGGCGGCTGAGCACCCATTTATCCATTAAAGACAGCTCGGCCTTGGAAAGCGGATGCTCCTTGGGGTCGAAGTTGTCGATGTTGGCATAGAGAACAAAGAAGGCATAGGTGTTTTGCAGCGTACCCATAAACTTGCGCTGGCATTCGGATACGGCTTCGGCATAGAAGCGGCTGGGCAGCCAGGGAGCGCCGCCGGTGTAGAAATACCAGCGTACGGCGTCTGCACCCTGTACGTTCAGAACAGTCCAAGGATCTACCACGTTGCCTTTGTGCTTGGACATTTTGATGCCATCTTTATCCTGCACATGGCCCATAACAACGCAGTTTTCAAAGGGAGACTTGCCAAAGAGCAGCGTGCTGATGGCCAGCAGTGTATAAAACCAGCCGCGGGTCTGGTCGATGGCTTCAGAAATATAAGCTGCAGGGAAGTTTTCTTCAAACTTTTCCTTATTTTCAAAGGGATAATGCCATTGGGCAAAGGGCATGGAGCCAGAATCATACCAGCAGTCGATGACCTCCTTGACCCTATGCATCTCTTTGCCGCATTGGGGACACTTCAAAACGATCTGATCGATGAAGGGACGGTGCAGTTCCACATCCTCAAAGGGGGTGACAGCCATCTCTTTCAGTTCTTGCTTGGAGCCTACCACATGCATATGACCGTCTTCACACAGCCAGATGGGCAGGGGGGTGCCCCAGTAGCGTTCCCGGGAAAGGCCCCAGTCCACCACGTTTTCCAGGAAGTTGCCCATACGGCCTTCCTTGATGTTTTCAGGCAGCCAGTTGACGCTGCGATTGCTGCTCAGCAGCTCATCCTTCAGGGCGGTCATACGAATAAACCAGGTAGCCCGGGCATAGTACAGAAGTGGTGTATCGCACCGCCAGCAGAAGGGGTAATTGTGGGTGTAGGCGGCTGTTTTAAACAGCAGGCCCCGCTGCTTAAGGTCGGCTAGGATGGCAGGGTCAGCCTGCTTGACAAACACGCCTGCCCAGGGGGTTTCTGCCACAAATTTGCCTTGGGTGTCTACCAGCTGCACAAAAGGAAGCCCATTTTCGCGGCCTACCCTGGCGTCATCTTCACCAAAGGCCGGGGCGATATGCACGATACCGGTACCGTCAGTCAATGTGACATAGCTGTCGCAGACCACGTACCAGGCTTTTTCCTTGGGGTTTGCATAATTGAACAAAGGCTCGTACTCCAGGCCTTTGAGGTCTGCACCGGGGAAGGTGCTCAGAACCTTGGCCGCCGCTGCGTCTTCCTCGCAGAACACGGAGGAGATCAGCGCTTTGGCCATGATGTATACATGGTCCTGTATTTCAACGCGGCAGTATTCTTCCTTGGCATTAACGCAAAGGGCCACGTTGCTGGGCAGCGTCCAGGGGGTGGTGGTCCAAGCCAGCAGGAAGGTATCCTTCTCACCCTTCACAGGAAAGCGTACAAAGGCGCTCTGGTCGCTAACCTCTTTATAACCCTGGGCCACTTCATGGCTAGATAATGCTGTACCGCAGCGGGGGCAGTAGGGCACTACCTTATGACCTTTATAGAGCAGGTCACGCTTGGCGATCTCTTTAAGGCTCCACCAAATGGACTCGATATAGTTGTCTTCATAGGTGATATAGGGATGTTCCATATCTACCCAGAAGCCGACGCGTTCGGACATCTCCTGCCATTCATTCAGGTACTTCCATACGCTTTTTTTGCATTCGGCGATAAAAGGCTCAATGCCGTAAGCCTCGATTTGCGGCTTGCCATCAAGACCCAGATGCTTTTCCACTTCCAACTCTACTGGCAAACCATGGGTGTCCCAACCGGCTTTGCGCAGCACTCGCTTGCCCTTCATGGTTTGATAACGAGGGATCAGATCCTTGATGGACCGGGTAAGCACATGGCCGATATGGGGCTTGCCGTTGGCTGTTGGCGGGCCGTCGAAAAAGGTAAAGGTTTCAGCAGCGTCATCCCTATGATGAAAGCTCTTTTGAATGACATCATTGTCTTTCCAAAAGGCAGCCGTCTCCCTTTCTCTGGCCTCAAAGTTCATGTCGGTGGGTACTTTCTGATACATAATAAACCTCCCGTGTCCATTATCGCTAATGCAAAAAATAAGAAAACCGCCCCAAGTTTTCTTGGGACGGATTACTCCGCGGTACCACCCAGATTGGCAGCCTAAGCTGCCCACCTTATGCAAACCGGTATGTTTGCAGCCCTGTAACGGGAGCAACCCGCCCGTGCCTTGGGATACCCTTCGGCCCGGAGACTCCGGGGTGATCTGATATGGCGTTCCTTGCCGGCCTTTCACCTGTGCCGGCTCGCTGAAAAGGGTGCGGCCATACCCATCCCCATCATGGTCATATACTTCATACTATTATATCCAATGCCGGGAAAAAGTAAAGTGTTTTGCAGGAAAACAATCTTTTTCGCTATCCATGGTGTATTTGAAAAAGGGAAGTGCTGATTAGCCATATGTTTTGCATAAAAAGAGGCTTCTTGCTGGCGAAAATGTGGTATACTACGCTTTATACAATGCCGGCAGGAGGGGACGCAATGACCGCATGGCTGTTAAAGAAATTGATAAAAAACCATCAGGATACAAAGAGCCAGCCTGTTCGGGCGGCTTATGCATCCCTTGGGGCGACGGCAGGCATTATCATCAATCTGTTGCTATCGCTTACAAAGTTCCTCATCGGTTTTCTTTCCGGATCGGTGGCGGTGACGGCGGATGCAGTAAATAACCTGTCAGATGCAGGCGGGTCCGTATTATCCCTGGTCAGTGCCCGTGTAGCCCAAAAGCCCGGGGACAAGGACCACCCTTTCGGCCATGGGCGTATGGAGTATATAGGTGCCCTGGGGGTTGGCGTTATCATCTTCATGCTGGGAATTGAGCTGCTGAAAGAGGGTGTAGCCAATATCATTGCACCTGAGGCCACAGACTTTTCCCTGGCATCCTGGATATTGCTTTTAGTTGGTGTTGTGCTGAAGGTCTGGCTGTTTTTCTTTTACACCAGACTGGGTAGGGCCATTGATTCCGAACCTTTAAAGGCAGCTGGGAAAGATTCGGTTTCTGATGTGATGGCCAGCTGCGGCGTGCTTGCCGGCATGGCACTGGACAAATTGTTCGGGCTGAATCTGGATGGCTATATGGGCGTGCTGGTTGCACTGTTTGTATTGCGAACCGGGTATCAGGTGTGCAAGGATACGGTAGACCGGCTGCTAGGAGCAAAGCCCAACCGTGAAATGAACGATCAGATCATGAAGAAGCTGCTGACCTATGAGGGGATTTTAGGTGTGCATGACCTGGTGATACATGATTATGGTCCTGGCAGGAGCATTGCTTCCATTCATGCGGAAGTTTCGGCAAAAGCAGATATCGTAAAAATACATGAAGTTATCGACCGAGCCGAAAGAGATATATCAGATGAAATGAATATTCCGCTTTTGATCCATATGGACCCGATTGTAACAGATGACGCTGTTACTTTGGAAACACTAGCAAAACTGGAAGCCTTTTTGTCATCCATCGATTCCGGTTTGAAGCTGCACGATTTCAGAAGGGTACCGCATGCAGACAGGGTAACACTTTTGTTTGATGTTGTTGTTCCGCCTGAAATGAAGGATATAGATTCATTAAAGCAGCAGATCGGGGATTTTGCCAGGGAGCTTGACGGGCAAAATGAGTGCGTTATCGATATCGACCCCGATTATTACCAGTAAATGGATTGGAGTAATTATCAAAATAATGCAGGATTCCTAATCCTCGTACCGTTTAGAAAGGGAAAGTAGAATTTTTGTCGAATTTTCCTAGCGGCAAGGGGGATTGTGTATGAAATCGAAACGGCGATTTTTATCCAAGGCGCTCTGTCTTTTTATGGTGCTATTTTGCTTTACCATCCCGACAGATGCATCAACGGAAGAAGAGACGGAGC
>JAEYQQ010000198.1 GCA_023409955.1 Bacillota bacterium
CTGAGGAGCTTGTAGCCATTGCGGATCCTTTGAGCCTTTCCATGGGTTATGTCAACCCCGTCACCGGCATTGTTGAGAAACTGCCTTCTGTGTATGATCCTATAACCATGACGCTGACCTTCAGCACAACCTTCTTCGCGGAGGAAGCTGAAGAGCTGCCAGCAGCATAATGAATACGAAATGCAAAGCCCGGCCCCATGGCCGGGCTTTGGTCTTTAAAGAAGCATGCATTTTGCGTTGAATCCCAATTTGAATCATGCTATGCTATTGATCATACATTCATCATAGCGGTGCTTGATAAACTGGGAGGCTGTTGATGACAGACATCATGCCACATGGGAAGCTGATAGGCAAAGGTGCCCAGGCGGATGTATACCTGGTGGATGGTCAGGCGGTGAAGCTGTTCCACCAAAACGCCATGGAGGACGCGGCATTTTATGAGGCGGACCTCCAGCAGAAAATATACAACGCTGGGCTATGTGCCCCCCGGGTATACGGCATTCACACGGTAAATGGGCGCGCTGCCATTGTGATGGAATATATTCATGGGCCCTCACTGGGCAGTTTGATGAAAGCCGATGGCAGCCGGGCGGCGGAATACCTTTTGCAGGCGGCCAGGCTCCAGGCTCAAATGCATCAGGCTCATGTTAAGGGGCTTCCCTCCCAGTGGGATAGGCTGAACCAGCGGATTTTGGCAGCATCCCTACTGCTAAAGGAGTTAAAGGACCGTCTGGTTGACCGCTTACAGATGCTGGTCATAGGCAGCGTTGTATGCCATGGGGATTTCCACCCCTATAACATTCTTCAAACGGATCAGGGGCTTGTGGTCATCGACTGGGTGGATGCCACCCTGGGCAGTCCCATGGCGGATGTCTGCCGCACGTATCTGTTATACCTTATCCACAGCTCGGAAGCAGCGGAATTGTATTTGCAGTACTACTGCCAGGCAGCGGGCATTGAAAGGGAAGCGGTGCTACAGTGGCTTCCCATTGTAGCCGGGGCTAGGCTATCTGAGCAGGGCCGAGGGGATGATACGGCGATGCTTTTGCGTCTGGCAGAAGGTTAAATTATATAGAACAGATAAATAAAGAGCACCAGGACACACTGTTATAGCTGTGCCTGATGCTCATTTGCATATATTCTCCTTATGCCCTGCTCAGTAGCTTGCCTACATCCCTTTTGTTGCCGGCGATGATCAAATGCTCACCTTCCGTAAATACATGACCGGCTTCCGGCGCCTTTGAAAGCTCACCCCGGCCCTTAATGCCCAGGATGCCCACCTTGTATTCGGTGCGGACGGCCACCTCCCGTATGGTTTTGCTGATCCAGCTTTTTAAGGGCGTCATTTCGGCAATGCAGTAATCCTCGGCCCATTCGATATAGTCAAAGGCGTGGCCTGCGCTGTACTTGATGGCGGCACGGTTGGCAACCTCCTTCTCGGGATAGATCACCTCATCCGCACCATTTCGCAAAAGGAACTTGGCGTGTATATCCCGGTCCGCCTTGGAGATAACCCGGGCTGCCCCCATATCCTTCAATAGGGATGTGATCTCTAGGGAGGATTGAAAATGGTTGCCGATGCACACAAAGCAGATGTCAAAATTCCGCACCCCCAGGGTTTCCAGCACGCGCTCATCGGTACAGTCGCCAATCTGGGCGGATGTTACCAGGGGCGCCAGGGCATCAACCTTGGCTTCATCGGTATCCACCACCATCACTTCATCCCGAAGCTCGGCAAATTTCATGGCCAGGTGGCGACCAAAGCGCCCAAGGCCGATAATCAAAACAGATTTCATACCCTTTCCTCCTTATCCTACGATTACTCTATCAGCAGGTTTCTTGGTGTTGAGCCCGATGCGTTGATGGGTGAAGGCCATCAGCACCGATATGGCGCCAACCCGGCCCAGATACACCAGCAGGGAGATAATCAACCGGGCTGCAGGGTTCAGGCTTGGGGTTATGCCTACCGTAAGCCCCACGGTGCTCAGGGCAGAGACCACCTCAAATACCACATCCTCCATGACAAATGGCTGCATGGCTACGATAACCATTACCGACAGCAGCGCCACCAGAATATACACGGTTACGATGGTGAAGGCCTTTCGGGTGATGCCGGACTCCAGCCGCCTGCCCATATAATTCACATCCTCCTGGCTGCGGATGAAGGAAAACGCCGCCATTACCAACACCAGCACCGTGGTGGTCTTCATGCCTCCTGCCGTGGAGCCGGGGCTGCCGCCGATGGCCATGAGCAAAGTGAGCAGCAGCTTGCCCCCGCCGGTTAGGTTGGCCATGCTGACCGTGTTAAAGCCTGCGGTGCGGGGGGTCACCGACTGAAAGAAGCTGGCCAGAATCCTTGTACCAAGCGGAAGGCCTTGCAAGGTGTTGTTCCGCTCCAGGTAAAAGAACAGGGCTGCGCCGCCGAAGATCAGCACTGCAGTGAAGACCAGCACCGCTTTGGAGTGCAAGTTCAGGCGGGAGAACCGGAAACGCTTGACATATAAATCCTCCCAAACCACAAAGCCCAGACCGCCAATTGCAATCAGTGCCATGATGACCACATTTACTACCACGTCGCCCTGATAGGGCACCAGGGAGGAATACGGGCCAAACTTGCCCATAATGTCAAAGCCTGCGTTGCAAAAGGCGGAGATGGAATGGAAAACGCCATAGTATACGCCAGTGGCAAAGCCCATATCGGGGATAAAGCGGGCCGCCAGCAGGATGGTACCAATGCCCTCCAGCACAGCAGTACCAATGAGCACATGCCTGAGTATGCGCACAATGCCCCCCACCTGCGTTGTGCCAATGGATTCCTTCATGATTCCACGTTCCATCAGGCCGATTTTGCGGCCCATGAACATAGAGAACATGGTGGCTACCGTCATAAAGCCCAGGCCGCCGATTTGTATCAGCGAGAGGATAACGATCTGGCCAAAGAGGGTGAACTGGGTGTAGGTGTCATACACGATCAGCCCCGTGACGCAGGTGGCAGAGGAGGCTGTGAAGATGGCATCAATCCAGGGGATGGATACGTGGTTTCTGGAGGCAAAGGGCAGGCGCAAAAGTGCCGCACCTAGGAGGATCACCAGTAAAAAACCTATGGCCAGCACCTGGCCTTCGTTGATTTTCCGCCTGTCAAGCCCGGGGATAGACATGTTTCAACAACTCCATAACTTCCTGATCCCCTGTAGGGGGGAGGATATAGTCGATGCCTGCTTCCTTGAACACAGGCAGGTACATGGTGTCGGATAGCTTGGCGGCTGTTATAACGCCGCTATGCTGCCGCCTGGCGGCGGCGCAGATGATCAGGTTGTCGGTATCGCATTTGGAAAGCGCCAGTACCAGATAAAGGGCTTGATTCCCTGGCAGTACAGGCAAATCTACCGTTTCATAGCTTTGCCTGGCAGATGACAGCCATGCTGCTGCGGCGGCTATGTCATCCTCCTGACCCAGCAATAATGCTGTGGCTTCAGCTGCCGGGGCAAATTCATCCATTTGGCGAAACAGCATGCGGTCCAGGCCATCCATACCCAGATACCCGCACACCAGTGCTATTGCAAATAGCAGCACCAGCACCCATGCGGGCATAAAATCACCTCCGGAACATAGTATACAGGCCTTAGTATAAATTTGGGGTATAAAGACAAGGCCCTGGTATTAAGATTGTATAAAGATATTGCATAAGGCTTGTCTATAGACCATTGGTTTCGCTTTGTTGACAGGCGTATTGGAAAGCAATATACTTTTTTGTAGCTTGGGTGACGTGGTGTTCTCAAAATGCCAAAGGAGACAGGCGCGCATAGCCGGCCTTTTTGAAAAGGAGTTTATGATGGGGAATCGTTTGGGATGCTTAAAATTTGACAAGGTGGTACTGGATTGCCTGGACCCGCAAGCACTGGCGGCGTTTTACATGGCGCTTTTGGGCTGGCAAAAGGGCTATGACCAGGATGGATTTGTGATCATTGGCTCTGCAGACAGCAATGTGGACATTGCCTTTCAACGGAATGAGGATTATGTGCAGCCTGCATGGCCTGAGGTCCCTGGTGCTCAGCAGCAGATGCTGCACCTGGATTTTGCAGTGACGCCTGAGGAGCACCAAAACATGGTGCAGCATGCCATTGCTTGCGGGGCTACGATGGCGGCGCAGCAGTATTCTGATCACTGGACCGTGATGCTGGACCCGGCGGGGCATCCCTTTTGCATTGATGCGATGTAAGGGGGGATGTGGCTTTAAAAAAAAGGAGCGGCGAAATTGCTGCTCCCCAACGTGTCAAAAAAGTGGCGCTGCCACTTTTTTGAGTTTTTCCCTCGCTGCACTGCATCAAGGCTGTGCCTTTGTGCGGCCGTTTGCTCGGGCAAGGAAGGAACTTTTTAAAAATTCCTGCGCAAACCACCGCACATGTCGCTGGTTTGCGATCTGAAATCGGAGGGTTTCGGCCCTCCAATACCTCCCCGGGGGTTTTTACAGCCTAAGGAGCAGCAAAATTGCTGCTCCCTTTTTTAATGCCTGTATCAAATTTAAATAATAATTGTAACACTTACAGGGCAAAGTGGATTCAATTGGTAATTTTGCTCGTTGATTGATCAGATAAATTGCGATCATTGTTGTATCCCAGCTACGTAATCAATGTACGACCGAAACCCTCGCAGATACAGCATTGGAAAGGAGATACCCATGATGACCAAGCAAATGCAAAGAGCCCTTGCCGCACTGCTGCTCATCACGCTGCTTGCTGCCTGCGCCGGCGCCTTGGCAGAAAGCAGGAACTGGCAGCTCAGTGAAGATGATGCAGCCATCAATTACGACATCACAAACTATGATGCCGAGCTTCCGGCAGAGCTGAAAAGCGCCTTGGCAGGATCCCGCTTTCGTGACTGGCAATGCATGAAGGGGATCATGCTTAAGGAGCTGAAAAAGGGTACAAGCTTGATGTTTCGGTGCACCGCATTGATGACTGTGCAAAAGGATGAGCAAACCATGCTGCTACAGTTTGCCAGCGTGGACGGGAAGTCCTGGAAGGTGCAGCCGGCAGGCGAGGAAAAAGCGCTGCTGCCGGGGCGGGAGTACGCCTTTGATTGCGTGCTTGACAAGTTTCCCCTGGTTGAAATCGTTTATCCCATGGAGGGAGGCGGCAGGGAGGTCTTTGCGTTCTCCCTTTGTCTGTATAACACAGATTTTGTTTTGCTGCAGAGCTATTGCAGGGAAAACCAGGATGGCAGTATGCTTACCATCAGCGGCAAGCAGGGTTTCTTTTCTTTGGTAGGAAAAACGCCAGCAGGTGAAATAGAGGCCACAGACGACCTGAAATACCCATTTCCTAACAGCATGGAAGCCTTGGACGCCGCCGGCTTTCCCAAGACAGTGGAGGATGTGAAGGCTTACATTGCTGCTAACCCGCAGCCCTTGGCGGAAGGCTACAGCATGCTGGGCAATACCAACATGCGGGCGAAGACCTCCTCCAAATCAGACAAGCTTGGTGCCTACAGCCTTGGCACCCTGGCTAAGGTTCTGGAAAAAAAGCGGGGAACCACGCACCCATGGTACAAGGTGCAGGTGGGGCAGACGGTGGGGTATATCAGCGAGCCCTACCTGGCCCCACAGACGGGCATGTCCATTCCCCAATTTTTCTTGGGATCGCCCCTGCCGGTGGGGCGGCTGAAGAAGGATGCCGATTTGATGGCTTATGCCAAAAGCCGTTCGGATACTGTGGGAAAGCTCACAGCAGGTACGGCGTTTTATGTACTGGCCGATTGCGGGGATTGGCTGCATGTGTGCATCCCCCAAGGGGAGCTGGGGTACTGGATGGATGTAAACGGAACCTTTGGCTATCTGCTCAAAAAGGATGTCCTGCAGGCGGATTCACCGCTGCGATTGAAGTTTTTGCAGTGAAGTATCGATAATCGTTTGAAGGGAAGCCCGCTGGGGGGCTTCCCTTTTGCGATTCCATGAGTGGAAAACAGATATTGTATGGCAGGATGGGCTCAATAAAGACACTGAGCTATGCATTATACCGCGGGTTAGAGTAAAAGATTACCTGTGTGGATGCATAACAGGCGGGCGATGGGTCATCGCCCCTACGAAGATTGTGTTTGTGTGTCTGTATTCAGTGTAGAAGTCATTGGAGCGCTTGAGGTTTTTCGGTTGCATACCGTAAAGGTGATGGACCATCGCCCCTGCGAAGATTGTGTTTGTGTGTCTGTGTCCAGTGTAGAAGTCATTGGAGCGCTTGAGGCTTTTCGGGTGCATACCGAAAAGGCGATGGATCATCGCCCCTACAGTGTAGAAGTCATTGGAGCACTGGAGGTTTTTCGGTTGCATACCGTAAAGGCGATGGATCAACGCTCCTGCGAAGACGTGCGTTTTTTACTCTGGGTAGAAACTGCATTGAAAAACGTAGGCTACATTGGCTGTATGCCGTAGGGGCGATTATCAATCGCCCACAAAGCAGCATGATATAACCGCTTCAGGTTCATGTTGCCATTGAATATCACACAAAGAGAATCAGTCATTGCTGCTTCCCTTTTATACAACCTTAGTAATGAATACCAAAGATCGGGTTTCCAAAGGGATCATATCCCTTTGGCGTGGGCCAGGGGCAGCGCCCCTGGTCATTTATACTCCAGCACCCGGCCCACAATGCGGAAGCCATCCATGTCTGTAAGTACAATGGGGGTGTAGGCGGAATTGTCTGATTGCAGGCGGATGGACCTTCGGTTTCTGACAAAGCGTTTGCAGACAGCTTCATCCCGGAGCATAAAGATGCCAATTTGCCCATTTTCCAGCTCCTGCTGTTTGTGAACCCAGACAATGGACCCATCCTCAATGGTGGGGGCCATGGAATCACCCTTGATGCGAATCCCAAAGTCGGCCCCGGAGGGGACCTTTTCGGCTGGGAATTCCATGTGGGAAAAATCATCCTCCGCATAGAGGGGGTGGCCTGCCGCGGCGGGAAAGCTGTAGACCAGCATGGTCTTTTTGCTGACGGGGGCGGGCCTGTCAGGCACCACATGGGGGATGTTCAATACGGCGCATACCGCCTGCTGTATGTTGTGGGCGGCGGACTGATACGCATCGATGAGGGGGCTTTCCCACCCGGCCGAGGGCTGTTGCCGGTAGCCGGTTAAGTGTTGAGTATTTCTATCCATCATCTGGTAGCTACAAAACAAGCTCCGGTACTTCGATAGGGAGTATGTCAAGGAATGCTGCAGTCATACAAATTACAGCCGTGTCAGGGGATACCTTTACAGTTGGTGGTTCATACCTTGTACGGGCTGATATTCGCTTTGAAGCTGACATATAAGGAGAGTGATAGCGTGGAGTTTTTCACACCCAAGGACAAAGTATATATACGCGCAG
>JAEYQQ010000044.1 GCA_023409955.1 Bacillota bacterium
CAATAAAAGTGAGGGGTTACGCATTGCCCGACATGAAGGTGAGTGCACCCTTGATGATGTGGCATATGTATCCAAAGTACTGCTGAAAAACGGCGGAAGGCTTGCTGTAGTATTTACGGCCCCAAGGCTGCTGGAATTATTGGATACCATGCGTGCCCATAAGCTGGAACCCAAAAGACTGCGTATGGTACACTCCAGGGAAGATAAGGCACCTCATCTGGTTTTGGTGGAAGGGATCAAATCCGCTCGGCCGATGTTGCACTGTCTGCCGCCGCTGATCATATATGATCATCAGGGTAATCCCACCAAAGAGCTTGACAGAATCTATCACAAAGGCACCAAGCAAGCTGACTTATAATAAGCAGGGTTTTATCGAATCGTTTGTGTCGGCGGCTAAGCGTCCCCTGCATATCCTCTAGTATTTTGATCATCTATAATGCGCTCCTTCGGGGGCGCTTTTTTGATCAAGATATAGGTTAGTAGTGCTACGCTCCATATAAGCCCAACAACCTGACCCAGCATCATCGCCAATGAAGCACCGTAAAGCCGCATGCTTGGCATACCGGTCAAAAACCAGCTGCTGACAAGGGAGACTACTGCTCCAGTCAATGTACCGTATAATATTTGCTTTTGCCTGCCTAACCCAGCCATCATCCCTGACAAAACCTGCTGCAGGCTTATAAGCAGTACAGAAGGGCATAAATAACGTATCAACGGTACAAGCTCCGGCAGCCGATACATGCTGATAGCAATCCAGGGAGCAAGAGTATATAGTGCAACTCCGCATGCAATGCCTACAATGAATGCTGCTGCCAATAGCTGCAGGCTGATTGCCCTTAGCGCCTTAGGGCTCGCTTCCCTGGAAGCCAGGGCAGGCGTTGCAAGCATGGCAAGCGATCCTGTGAAAACAGATGGAAGCATGACGACGGGCATCACCATGCCTGTAAGCATCCCAAAACGGGAGGTGGCCTCAGCCATGGCCAGTCCTGTTGCTTTCAGCCGAAAAGGGATGATCATGGCGTTTAGTGAACGCAGCGCTGTACTGACCAGCCGTGTTGCTGTTGGCGGCAAAGCAAGGCGAAGTACCTGCTTTTGTACAGATTTTAGTGGCCGAATGATAGGTTTTGGAAGTCTAAGCATCATCATTACCAGTATAACACCGGCTGCTTCAGAAACAGCCGTTGCAAATCCGGGAACAGAGGCCATCCATGCAGGCGATAGGTTAGGCAGCGCATTGAGCAGAAGCATGGCGATTAAAAATCGCAAGGTTTGCTCTAACAGTTCGCTCAGTGCCGGCGGCCAGGCATTATTCATGCCATAGCAGTAGCCATTATAAGCAGCTGAATAACCCAAAACCAAAATGCAAGGTGCGGACATCAATAAAGAGGGAAAAGTACGGTCATCACCCAGCAGCCGGGCAATAAACGGTGTCAATAACAGGTACAGCGGAATCCATACCAGGGATAACAGGCGCACAAGTCGTTTTCCTGCATACAGGGATTCTTCCTTGCTGTTTGCTGATGCTTTTGCAGTAAGGCGGCTTACCGCCAACGGCAGCCCTGCAGTCGCAGGTGCTATTGCCAGCATGTGCACAGAACTGCCAAGCTCCATAATACCCATGATTTCTGAACCCATGATTCTTGAAAACAATACACGCATCACAAAACCCATGGCTCTCACCAAGGTGTTTGCCAGGGTTAATAGAACCGCTTGCTCTCGTATGGTTTGTTTCGCCATCGGCATCCCTCCCCAAAGAGAGCATATGCCGAGAATGTACTTGAAAGCACCGTATGCAATGGATGGCTTTGAAGTGACAATGCATGGTTTTGTTAATGTTTGACACAAACATATAAACAACGTATAATAACAAAAAAATGCCCGGTTGGGCGAAAAATAAAGGGGCTGTGGCTTTTTTGGACAAGTGGGATCACCGTTTTATGCAGATGGCCCAAGTAATTGCGGGCTGGACAAGCTGTTATATGGAAGGCCGAAGCATCGGTGCAGTCATTGTAAAAGATAAACGGATTATGACCACCGGATATAACGGTGCTCCTGCAGGGCTTAAAACCTGCAAGGAGCGAGGGGAGTGCATGCGCCGGCGTATGAATATTCCATCAGGAACAAGAGCTGAGGTTTGCTATGCCATACATGCTGAGCAAAATGCCATCATACAGGCTGCGAAACTTGGCATATCCATTGACGGTGCCACATTGTACTGCACCCATCAGCCCTGTTCTGTTTGCGCTAAAATAATCATCAATGCAGGCATCAGCCGTGTTGTTTATCAGGAAGGATATCCTGATCCATTTTCTCTTGAGATCTTTAAAGAAGCAGGCGTACATCTGGAACAGTATTCAATTTCTGAATAACACTGGACCATTTACTTTTTCTCTGGCCAGGGTTCTTCACCGGTGCACCAGCCCCGCAGCTTATTGCAAGCCCTTTCCACCGAATCCTTTGAACTTCCCCAGGGCTTGTCCTGATTGCGGTAGTCAAATTTCAAGGTAAACCATTCCACCTCATCCTTGATCCTGTTAAGATTGTTGGATATTAAGTCAGTCATGGTATGTACAAAGGAATCTACTTCTTTTCCAGACAACGTTTCCTCAGCCATTGACAAAAGCTGTGCCCCGTGGGGGACACATACGCCTTTTGATTCAGAAAAAGCCTTGCGGAAGTCTTTATCCTTTTCCCATAAGTACAGCATTGTATACACATACCTATTCATGTGTTCATTGATGCTGTCACACAAAACACAGGAGGATACTGTTATAGCCAAACTTTGGGCTGCCTCTTGAAGTGGGGAACTGGCAGAATTGCTTCCTTTGATCATCCTTTTGAATAAAGAATTTCCAGACTGCTTGCCAGTTGCCTTAGTTTTTGATAATATATTGTCAATCTCTTTGCTGGTTTCTGTCATGTGCGTATGCAGCATCAGCGCAAGTCCCAAACGATTCTTTTGCGTAAAGAGCATAGAAAGATGTGTGCCGCAAAAGCCTTTGGCGTTAACGTGTATGCGTGTATCTGGCTCCATGACAGAAGCTCCCAAAAACCGTTCAATGTCCATAAGCTCGTTTTTTCTTTTCAAAGCGCAAAGAGGGCATTCACCGTTGATTCTGACCGCATCCCATACAGGGATAGTATCTATGTGGTACTGCAATCTTAGGCTCCTTTCCCATGATGGGTTTTCATTCATCCTAGCATAGTTTGCTATACTGTTTCAAGGTTTTTGCATATTTTCCTTCTGTCCTTCATAGGGTGTAGCGATTGGGACAAGGAGGAATGAACATGCATACTGCAAAAGTTGAGAAACGGACGTACAAGTCGCCTGATGGTGGCAAGCGGACCCTGGCAGGTGTTCTGATCTTTATTTCGTGCCTTTTGATTTTGGCAGGGCTATTAAGAGATAACAACAGCGGTGTTAAACTGGAAGTCAAGATCACGCCAACGCCTACTGTTTTAGGTCCTTCCTTTGATGAAACCAGGGCCACCAGAGAAATCAGTCTTCCTTCCAAAATCTGGTATGCAATACAGCTTGGATCCTTTGACAGTGAAGCGTCTGCTAAAACCCAGGCAGATACCTTTGTTGCCCGCGGAGCGGCTGGTTTTGTTTATAAAGACAGCCGCTACCGTGTTCTGGCCGCTCTGTATCCATCCCGGGAAGAGGCGCAGACTGTCCGACAGCAGCTGCAAAGCCAGCATGAAATTGACTCGTATGTATACGAAATTGTCCTGCCAGAGATTCTGCTGAACGTTGAAGGCATGGCTGGGCAGCTGGATGCGCTGGAGGCAGGCTTGCAATTTTTAAGTACCACTATTGGCAAGTATTGCGAAAGTGCTATTTCCATGGACAGACAGGATCTAAGTACTGAGCAGGAGCTGACTCGCCTTGCTGAGATTGCTACTCAGGCCGATACGCTGCAAAATGTATTAAAGCAACGTTTTGCGTCAGTCAACTATGCTGCGGTTGACAACCTGATCCTTCTTCTAAACGACGTAAGCAAGGCTGCCAAATCTGTGGCTGAAGCATCGTTAAAAGGCGCAATTCCAATGGCATCGCAAATGAAGTATCAGACTTTATCACTATTAAGCAGCATCAGAACATATTTGAACAGCTTTAGTCAGTAATTTTTACTCAACATGGAAGGGCAGAATTGTTATGACTGTTAGGGAGATTGCAGCACTTCTCGAAGCAAAAATCATTTTGGGCAGCCATGATTTGGACAGGCAGGTGCATAGTGGGTGTGGGTCCGATCTGATGAGCGATGTGCTTGCTTTTGTAAAAGAAAACACAGCGTTGATTACCGGCCTTACCAACTTGCACGTTATTCGCACCGCAGAAATGGTAGATATCAACTGTATAGTATTTGCGCGCGGAAAAATGCCGGATGATGATATGCTTCAAAAAGCAAAAGAGTTGGACCTGGCTATACTTTCTACCGCAAGGACCGCCTATAGCGCCTGCGGCATCTTATATCAAAATGGTCTGCCAGGCGTCGATCATCGCTAAAACCATGCATACGGGAGAGCGATCCATGCTGATTCGGGAAGATTTTTTAATAGAGGCTGGGGATTACCAACGAGCCGGTGAAGCATCTGCTATCATCAAGCGTAAGCTCAAGCAACTGGGCATAAGCGGAACTGTTGTACGCCGTATGGCGATAGCTGCATATGAAGCGGAGATGAACCTGGTTATACATAGCCTGGGTGGTACACTGACGTTGGAAGTGGAGCCATCGGTTGCCTACCTTTCCTCCAGTGATGAAGGCCCAGGGATCCCTGATATTGATGCAGCCATGCGCGAGGGGTTTTCTACAGCAACAGAACACGCCCGAAGCCTTGGGTTTGGTGCAGGCATGGGTCTGTCTAACATGCGGCGTAATGCCAGTACATTTCAAATTGAAAGCAGTCAAGGGGCTGGGACAAACATCCGCATGGGATTCGATTTAAATGAAGCATAGCATCCTGGCTGCTTAGGTGCTTTGGAGGGGTTGCTTATGGAAGCGAAACGGTTTCATTCCGTCCGTCTGGATGTTTCACGATGCAAGGGCTGTACCAACTGCTTAAAGCGCTGCCCTACAGAAGCTATTCGCATAAGGGATGGAAGGGCGCATATCATCAACGAGCGCTGTATTGATTGTGGTGAATGCATTCGTGTCTGCTCTTACCACGCAAAAATAGCACAAACTGACCCGCTTTCATCTATCAGCAGGTTCAAATATAAAATTGCGCTACCTGCACCATCTTTGTACGGGCAGTTCAAAGGCCTTCAATCAATCGGCCGGATTCTGGACGGATTGAGGCGGATGGGTTTTAATGAAGTTTTTGAGGTTGCCAGGGCTGCAGATATAGTAACTCGTGCAATCCGTGTAAAACTTCGAAATCAAAACCTGCCCAAGCCCTTAATATCATCTGCATGCCCTGCCATAACAAGGCTGATACAGGTCCGCTTTCCTGATCTGATACCGCATATCGTAGATATCCGCCAACCTATGGAGCTTGCTGCGATTATCGCACGTAAGGATTTCTGCAAGCAGCACGATGTCAAGCCTGAGGAGGTGGGCTGCTTTTTTATAACCCCATGCCCTGCAAAGGTGACGGCCATACGCAACCCGATAGGCCATGATACCTCTGCTGTTGATGGCGCTATTTCTATAATGGAAATTTATGGCCTACTATCCAGTCACACCAAAGGCAGCAGTCCAAAGGATGCGACAACAGCCACATCCTTTGGCGTAAACTGGGCTGCCAGCGGCGGAGAAGCCAATGCCGTATGTCCTGAAAATAGCCTGGCAGTAGATGGCATAGAAAATGTAATTCACGTTTTAGAAGAAATTGAAAATAATAAACTCAATGAATTAACCTTTTTTGAAGGATCTGCATGTACAGGCGGTTGTGTTGGCGGTCCGCTCACATTTGAAAACAACTACCTTGCAAAAAACGCTGTTCGAAAGCTTGCTGAAACCATGCCAGCTGTCCATCCGGATGCAAAAGTGGATGTATCGGTGCTTGACAAATATCCCTTGCATAGTCATAAGGCGATCCTTCCAAACAGTGTCATGCAGTTGGATGATGATATTGTGGAAGCTATGCGCAAAATGGAACGCATGGATCAATTAGAAAAGGAACTCCCAGGGTATGATTGCGGCTCTTGTGGAGCTCCTACATGCAGAGCGCTGGCAGAAGACATCGTTCGTGGGGTTGCAAGGGAAATGGACTGTGTGCACAGGTTGAAAGAACAGTTGAAGATCATGGCTCAACAAATGGTTAATCTTGCTCAAAATCACTAAGCAACTCTTGATATCTATACAAGTTATACATAATGTTTTACATGGGAACTATCATGCTACAATAGCAATCAATTTCTGGGTAATCATATTTTTATTCTGAAATGTAAAAATAGTTTGAAACTGCGCATGCTTATGGAGGGTGCTTCACAATGACCGTTGAACAGCTAAAAGAAGTTTTGGGTGCTGAATACGCCACGGAAGGAGATATCGGAGCCCGTGAGGTTTCCTGCGGATATACCTGCGACCTGCTAAGCTGGGTCATGGCACACGGCACTGCCGGTACTGCATGGGTTACTGTTCAAACACACCTGAATGTGATTGCTGTCGCCGTATTGATGGAGTTTTCCTGCATCATCCTACCAGAGGAAATTGAAATGGAAGTCAGTTCTCTTCGTAAGGCCGAAAGCGAAGGAATTCCTGTACTGAAAAGCAATAAAACTGCTTATCAGCTGTGTGCAGATATGGCAGCAGCTGGTATTCCTGCCTCTTTGAGATAAAATATGTTAATTTACGCTGATCTTCATATACATTCCTGCCTGTCACCTTGTGCGGATATGGATATGACACCCATGAATATCTGTGCTATGGCAAAAATCAAGGGTTTGCAGGTGATCAGTGTCACAGATCATAATTCCGCCGCCAATCTTCCAGCTGCTGATCAAGCGGCCAGGAAGCATGGCTTGCTATTGCTTCCCGGAATTGAAATAACCACCCGTGAGGAAGTTCACCTGCTGGCCTATTTTCCGACTGTGGATCAAGCGCTGGCGATGGGGGACTTTCTTTATTCGCATTTACCCAACATCCAAACCAACAGCCGCATCTTTGGTCAGCAATGCATCATGGGGGATGATGACAAGGTCATCCGATTGGAAAGCAGGTTGCTGATATCAGCAGTTGATATATCACTAAGACCTATGGTAGAGGAAATAGAAAAATTAGGTGGATTTGCCATACCTGCCCATATTAATCGAGGTGGCAACGGGCTTCTCGTAAACCTTGGGTTGATGCCCGATGATATTCATTTTCCTGCTGTAGAGGTGTCCAAAGATTTGCCGATTCCATATAACCTCCTTGAAGGCAAGGTTGTCTTGCATTCATCAGATGCACATCAATTGGGTGCGATTCTTGAGCAGGAATTTACGATGGATATATCTGATTTGTCGCCCACAGGTATTCTATCAGTGTTAGGTTATCATCGGTTAAAGTTGTTTTAGTTTTTTTCAATGTCGCAAGAAAATGTGACTAACCAATATCTTGACGGTTTGTATACTTTACACGAACTTTTTTTAAATTTAGCTTTTTATCTATTTTTGCTGTTTTTTCCGTGTTTTGAGCGTGCAATTTGTCTTCAACTATGTTAAAATATCTACAAAGCGTGGCGTAACTACGCCGCGCTGGCTTGTGTAATGTGAGAAGGAGGTCGCACCCCACATGGCCGAAATGACTGAGAAATACGCAAAGCTCCAACAGGTCATAGCAGCGCATCGGAATGAAAAAGGCGCACTGATGCCTGTTTTACAAGAAGCGCAAGACATTTTTGGTTGCGTACCCATGGACGTTCAGGAGATCATCGCTGAAGGTCTCGGCACGACACTCAGTGAAGTGTATGGTGTCGCAACGTTTTATTCACAGTTTTCCCTGCAGCCAAGGGGAGAGTATGTGATTGGCGTATGTCTGGGCACGGCCTGCTATGTTAAGGGCTCTCAAAAAGTGCTGGACAGGGTATCAGAAGAGTTAAAAGTACGTGTCGGCAAGACAACAGACGATGGTAAATTCACACTGCAGGCCACTAGATGCCTAGGTGCCTGTGGGCTAGCCCCTGTCATGATGATCAATGATGAGGTTTACGGAAGGCTTACGCCTGATGAAATCCCTGGAATCCTGGACAAATACAAGGCATAGCCATGCGCGATATATCATTGCATTTGCTTGATATTGTTCAAAATAGCATTCGTGCCCAGGCAAAGTTGGTGAAGATTAAATTATCTATCGATAATCAGCACATGCTCACGCTTATGGTTGAAGACGATGGTTCTGGCATGGATGCTGAACTAATAAGCAATGTACAAAACCCTTTTACCACCACCAGAATTCAAAGAAAAATAGGCCTTGGGCTGCCCTTGCTGACAGAGAGCGCCCAGCGCACAGGCGGGGATGTCAGCATTGACAGTTTGCCAGATAAAGGCACAGTCGTAAAGGCAATCTTTTATATGAATCATATCGACTGCCTGCCCATTGGTGATATAACTGGAACCCTTTTGTCACTTGTTGTTGCCTACCCACTGACTCCTGATTTTGACTTTGCTCTAGAGGCGCTTGGAAAAGCGGCAACATTGAATACCAGTAACATTAAAGAAGCCCTAAACGGTGTACCCATCAATGAACCCGAAGTGATCGCATGGATGAAATCATCGCTAGAAGAGGAAATCCAACAAGTCTTTGGAGGGACAGAGTATGAAATCCATCGCTGAACTGGAAGCTATCAGACAGCGGACCCTTGATAAGGTTCTGTTGCGCAAGGAAGAAAAAGATGCTGTGCGCGTGGTTGTAGGCATGGCTACCTGCGGCATCGCAGCTGGCGCACGCCCGGTTATGCTGTCTTTTGTCGAAGAACTTAATCGCCGTAATCTTGTCAATGTAACCGTTACACAAACAGGCTGCATCGGCATGTGCCGTCTGGAGCCAATGGTTGATATCATCATTCCCGGGCAAGAAAAAGTGACTTATGTAAAAATCAAGCCTGAAATGGTAGGTCGCATCGTAGCAGAGCACATCGTCAACGGCAGGCCTGTGCAAGAATATACAATCGGTGCATCGGAAAACAATTGATAAGCCGCTTGAGGAGGAATTGATATGGATTTGCATCGCGCTCATGTGCTTGTCTGCGGCGGAACCGGCTGCCATTCATCTGGCTCCGATGAGTTGCTCAAGCGCTTTAATGAAAAGTTAAAAGAGCATGGCTTGGAAAAAGAAATCAAAATGGTTCGTACCGGCTGCTTTGGCTTATGTGAGGCTGGCCCGGTTGTGATCGTTTACCCCGAAGGTACTTTTTATAGCCGCGTCAAGTTGGAAGATGTAGACGAAATCGTATCAGAGCATCTTTTAAAGGGCCGCAAGGTGCAGCACTTGGTCTACGTGGACCATGCCACCAAAGAAAGCACCGTCACCAAATCGCTGGATGAGATCGGCTTTTATAAGGACCAAAAGCGCATCGCACTTCGCAATTGCGGTGTAATTGATCCTGAGAATATTGATGAATATATTGCCTTTGATGGTTATAAGGCTCTCATTAAAGCAGTAACTCAGATGACGCGGGAACAGGTTATTGATGAAATACTAAAAAGCGGACTTCGCGGCCGGGGCGGCGGCGGGTTTTCTACTGGCCTGAAATGGAAGTTTACCTACCAAAGCCAGGCCGATCAAAAGTATGTTGCCTGTAATGCTGACGAAGGCGACCCAGGCGCTTTTATGGACCGTTCCGTATTGGAAGGTGATCCTCATTGTGTGCTAGAGGCAATGGCTATCGCAGGCTATGCCATCGGTGCATCTGAAGGCTATATTTATGTTCGGGCTGAGTATCCTATTGCTGTTAAGCGTTTGGCAATTGCCGTTGACCAGGCGAGGGAATATGGCCTACTAGGAAATAATATCTTCGGCACAGATTTTTCTTTCAATATTCATATTCGTTTGGGCGCAGGTGCTTTTGTTTGCGGTGAAGAAACAGCCTTAATGGCATCTGTGGAGGGCAAACGCGGTGAGCCTAGGCCCCGGCCTCCATTCCCGGCAATTAAGGGCCTTTTTGGAAAGCCCACCATGCTCAACAATGTTGAAACCTATGCAAATGTTCCCCAAATCATTTTGAATGGCTCTGAATGGTTTACTGCCATGGGCACCGAGCGCTCCAAGGGCACAAAGGTATTTGCCTTGGGCGGTAAGATCAACAACACCGGCCTTGTGGAAGTCCCCATGGGTACGCCGCTTCGTGAAGTGATTTACAACATCGGTGGTGGCATCCCCGGCGGAAAAGAGTATAAGGCTGTGCAAACAGGCGGTCCGTCTGGCGGCTGTATCCCCAAGCAATACTTGGATATTCCAATTGAATACGATAGCCTTATTGAAATCGGGTCCATGATGGGTTCAGGCGGCATGATCGTTCTGGATGAAGACGATTGTATGGTAGATATCGCAAGATATTTCCTGGACTTTACTGTGGATGAAAGCTGCGGAAAATGCACACCCTGCCGTGTCGGCACCAAGCGCATGCTGGAGATTCTGGAACGGATCGTAGAAGGCAAAGGGGAAATGGAGGATATTGACAAGCTTGAAACCCTCGCCCGCAACATCAAGGCCACAGCCTTGTGCGGCCTTGGGCAAACGGCTCCCAATCCAGTTCTCTCAACACTCAACTATTTCCGGGATGAATACGTTGCCCATATCAAGGAAAAGCGCTGCCCCGCCCACCACTGTCAGGCGCTCTTAAGCTACGCCATAACCGACAAGTGCCGCGGATGCACCCTGTGCGCAAAAGTTTGCCCAGCTTCCGCTATCACTGGTGAAGTTCGTAAGCAGCATGTTGTAGATACCAAAAAATGCATCAAGTGCGGTGCCTGTATGGAAAAATGCCGTTTTGGCGCAATCGTAAAGAACTGACAGCGAGGAGGACAGAAATATGGAACAGATGGTTTCGCTGACCATAGACGGCGTGAAGGTGGAAGTGCCTGCTGGCACAACCGTATTGGAAGCAGCCAAAAAGGCGCATATCAACATCCCCACGCTGTGCTATTTGAAAGACCTCAATGAGATTGGCGCATGCAGAATATGCGTGGTAGATACAGGGGCACGGTCATTGCAGGCGGCCTGTGTTCTTCCGGTAGCACCAAACATGGTTATCAAAACAAACACTCCGGCTGTAAGGGAAGCTCGAAAAGTCAATTTGGAGTTGGTGCTGAGCACCCATGATAAAAAGTGCTTGTCCTGCACAAGAAACCAAAATTGCGAACTACAAAAGCTTTGCCTGGATATGGGCATTGAAGATGGCGGACGTTTTGAAGGTGCGAAAAATGCATATGAGGTTGACAATTTTTCGCCATCCATCGTTCGTGACAACAATAAGTGCATTCTATGCCGCCGCTGTGTGGCCGCTTGCTCAAAATCACAAAACGTTGGCGTCATCGGTGCCGTAAACCGGGGGTTTACAACGGCCATTGAATCACCTTGGGAGCGCAAGCTTAGCGATATGGCCTGCATCAACTGCGGTCAGTGTATTGCAGCATGCCCTGTCGGTGCCCTTCATGAGAAAGATGAAACCGATGTTGTCTGGAGCATGATTTCCAATCCTAAAAAGCATGTGGTAGTTCAGACTGCTCCTGCCGTGCGTGCAGCATTGGGTGAGGAATTTGGCTTGGAGATCGGAACTCGCGTCACAGGAAAAATGGTTACTGCTCTTCGCCGGCTAGGTTTTGATAAGGTGTTTGACACCGATTTTGCCGCCGATCTTACCATTATGGAAGAAGCTACTGAGCTGTTGGGCCGATTGAATAACGGCGGTGTGCTTCCGATGATCACATCCTGTTCGCCGGGCTGGATCAAATATTGCGAGCACTACTATCCTGATTTCATTCCCAACCTGTCCTCCTGTAAGTCTCCTCATGAAATGCTTGGTGCAATAATCAAAACCTATTATGCACAAAAGGAAGGCATTGACGCAGGTGATATCGCGGTCGTGTCAGTCATGCCTTGTACAGCCAAAAAGTTTGAAGCAGACAGGCCCGAACTCTCCGGCGCCGGATATCCGGATGTAGATGCAGTCATCACCACACGCGAGCTTGCCAAAATGATTAAGGAATCGGGGATCGATTTTGTTCATCTGCCGGATGAGGATTTTGATAACTTGCTTGGAGAAAGCACTGGCGCCAGCGTCATTTTCGGTGCTACCGGCGGCGTCATGGAAGCAGCCCTTCGTACTGCATACGAAGTTGTCACCGGCAAAGAATTGCCCAAGGTGGAGTTTGAGCAGGTTCGTGGACTGGAAGGCGTGAAGGAAGCAACCATTCAGGTAGGCGATATTGCCTTGAATGTCGCTGTAGCTCACGGAACAACAAACGCTTCCAAAGTCCTGGAAAGCATCAGGAATGGCGAAAAAACCTATCATTTTATTGAAGTTATGGGTTGCCCTGGCGGTTGTGTCACAGGTGGCGGTCAGCCCATCGTATCTGCCCAAAAACGTATGGAGATCAATCCCAGCAAACTTCGGGCTGCTGCTCTTTATGGCGAGGATCAAGATAAGCCCCTTCGCAAGAGCCATCAAAACAAAGGGGTTCAAAAACTCTACGATGAGTATCTTGAAAAGCCCAACAGTCATAAAGCCCATGAGTTGCTCCATACCCACTATACCGCAAGGCCCAAATACAGCAAATAATCCCATACAAAAAGCAGCCTGTATATCACGGCTGCTTTTTTGTTACTCAGTAGATGGATTATTCAGATATCCATGTTTCCCAAGTGCCCATATAATCAAATCCCTGCTGACACAAGCAAGGTGCCCCGTCCTGGCCTCACTTGCACCTCCGTTTAAAAATACAAAGCCATTTCCTGTATCCTCCTGATAGAAAACACTTTCAGTTGCACCATATGCAAACCCCTGGTGTCCATACAGCTTATTGGCCGATAGGCTAGGATCATCAAGTTCCACTAAGCCAAGACAATGCTTTGTATGCGGTGCATGTTTACCATAAGAAGCAGCAGGGGTCTGCATTTTCTTTATGCTTTCATGCGTTAGTATCATTCCGCCCCCCGTTGCCATTTGGCATATCAACTTTCCCAGGGATACAGCATCGGTAAATAAGTTTCCCGCAGCGGTTAGATAATGAAATTCGGGCATGGGAGAATCAAATGCATCTGCAGATTCAAGCTTTTTTACAGGATCAAATAGGGGAGCGTTGCATCGTCTTGAAAGAACACGGTATATGCACGATACATTCTTAATATCCTGAACATTCTGTAATGTGTATGTTGCATTCATTTCAAGAGGCTGAAACATAAGCTCATACATTAACCGCTCAAGGCTTTTACCGGTTACATATTCCATAATAGTGCCTACAATGCCCGCAGCCAGATTGCTGTAACGAAATGCTGAACCTGGTGCTGCTGGCAAATAATTGCCTGGATTCTTAAGCAATCCTTCAAGCGGTATGGGAGAGTGCAGGGCACTGTCATATCCGGGGCCGTCCCATATAGTGGAGGTATGAGACAGTAAATGATGAACAAGAATTGGCTTATCGGGGGTAAAGGGATTACGCACAGGGTATGGGAGGTAATAGCTTGCGGGTGCATTAAGGTCTAGTCGGCCAGCTTCTGCCAGCTTCATTGCACCAATGGCAGTTACCATTTTTGTAATGGATGCCGCACGAAATAATGTGCTTTCATTGACTGCATCATTGGGCAAGCGTTTGTAACCATAGGTGATTGTCGGTTCAAGGGCTCCATTTCTAATAAGCTGCAAGCAGCCTCCCACAACGTGATGCCGTCGAAAGATGCTTTCAAGTTTTGATTTTTCAACTTCCGCAAGTGCATCTGCACTTCGTATAACACCTTGCGTCCGCAGTCCAAAAAAAGGTAAAGCGATCCGGTATGCGAGATTTTTCCAGGCGTTCACCGGCATGCCTTTATCTCCATTTCTTTTGTGTTATTTGATTTTACTGCTTGCTGCCAACAGGTTTTGCTTCAGGTCATACAGCGGTTGGCTCAAGTCAACCTTGTACTTATGAGGGGCTTGAAGCCGTTTGTATTCCCCCCAGAACGTATCCAGTTCCCTGGCGGCATATGCCCTAATATCAGTCAGCGAGGGAGATTTATATACCAGTTTACCTGAAGTAAATACAGGAACCAATAAGGGGCGCATGGTATAATCGGTGATGGTCATGGATTTCCATGTGCTCTCTGGATCGAAAATCCGTAGCGGTTTTGTACTATCATAGCTTTCATCCTCAAGTGCAATCAGGTCAGCTATTGCTTTTTCAGTTTGGCGGTCATATATGCGATAGACAGTTTTAATGCCCGGGTTGGTAATCTTTTGCGGATTTTCAGATATCTTGATTCTCGGATGGATTACACCATCTATTTCCTCTGCGGCCAGCTTGTATACGCCGCCCAGCGCAGGGTTATCCTGGCTGGTAATGAGTTTTGTGCCGACACCCCATACGTCAATCTGCGCTCCTTGGGCTTTCAAATTCCAAATGACTTCCTCATCAAGATCGCCGCTTGCGAAGATCTTGGCATTTGGGAATCCTGCATCATCCATCATCTTACGTGCCATGCGGCTTAAATAAGTCATATCACCGCTGTCCAAGCGGATACCTACAGGCTCATAGCCCTTTTCGCGCAGCTCTTTGAATACAGTAATGGCATTTGGTACACCGCTTCTTAAGGTATCATAGGTATCTACCAGCAATAAGCAGCTGTCTGGGAAAGTTTCCGCATACGCCCTGAATGCTTCCAGCTCGCTGTCAAAGGACATAACCCAGCTATGGGCATGGGTCCCCTTCACAGGTATACCAAAAAGTTGACCTGTCAAAACGTTGCTGGTGGCGCTGCAGCCTCCAATGATGGCGGCGCGTGCACCATATATGCCTGCATCCGGCCCCTGTGCCCGGCGTAAGCCAAACTCCAGTACACTGCCGCCCTGGGCGGCATGGCATACCCTGGCAGCCTTGGTTGCAATCAATGTTTGATGGTTGATGATATTCAAAAGGGCAGTTTCGATAAACTGTGCTTCCATAATTGGAGCATACACCCGTACGATGGGTTCATCTGGAAAAACAACCGTTCCTTCCGGCAATGCATGCAAGTCACCGGTAAAGCGCAAGCTGGAAAGCTCATTCAGAAAAGCTTCATCAAATAAGTTTAATGACCGAAGGTAGCTCAAATCCTCCTCATCAAAGGACAGATTTTGTACATATTCGATGGCCTGCTCAAGGCCGGCAGCTATGGCGTGTGCCGTTACATCACCCTGCCTGCGGTAGTACAAATCAAACACAGCCTTGTTCTTTTGCATGCCATGCTTCCAATAACCATACATCATCGTAAGCTGATAAAGATCTGTCATCATGGTAAGATTGCGCATAAACAAGTCCTCCTGCGTATAGTTAGATTAATTGTGTATCGTATGCGAATAAATCGCCAGGGCACCTGCTGGAAACGAAAAGGATATCAGCGCAATGAACATCGTCTGTGCAGGCAGCATACTCTCCATACCATTCCAGTATACCAAAAAAACAGCTGTTGCAACGGACAAAATCCAGAGTGGTAGTAATGATACCCAACTTTTACTTTCCTTTGATACAAACTGCCTGCTCATTATAGCGGCACAGAGGATTACAATGGCGATATTTAAGGATGGCCAAACATACATTGGCACCACACTGCTTCTGCTTATATATAGCAGATAAAGCAAATGCAGCAGATATACGATACAGAAAGAGGCTGTCAGCTTGGCATGTTTCATCAGTCTGAAAACAAACAGCATAAATGCAGCCGCCATTGCGATAACGCTAAGCCATTGCGATACTCGTATCGTTCCATCTAACCACATCAGGCTGTCCATTCGTAGCCCTTCAATGATTGCCCGTCCTGCACCGTAAAGCAGTATATACCACAAAAAAACATCACCAGATCGCTTCATACGCTTGCGATTCGCCATCAATAAGATAAATGATATAAAGTTTAAAGCAGATTCATAAAAAAAAGTGGCCAAATGCCATGACCCGCCTTGAGCATTATCAATAAAAACTGCAAACGGGAAAAACTGCCACGCTGTGTTGGTGACCGCATACCCGTATGCTTCTTTATTAAAAAAATTTCCCCAGCGGCCGATTGCTTGGCCAAGTATCACTGCCGGTGCAAACATATCAAGTAACGTCAGAAAGCTGATCTTTTTACGTCTTGCATTGATCCAAACACCAATGGCCCCGCCGATCAATGCCCCATAAATGGCGACGCCGCCCTCCCAAACATATAGAATGCGGATGGGATCTTTAAGGAACTGTTCAGGTGCAAACGCTACATAGTATAAACGCGCACCAATGATGCCAAAGGGAATTGCCCACAGCGCACTGTCAATGGCAGTATCCTTTGGTAATCCTAGTCGTTTTTCTTCACGTCCGCATAAATATATGCCAATGGCTATGCCAAATACAATAATCAAACTGTACCAGGGAATGATCCCAAAGGCTAAACGGTCAGGCTGCAACAAAATAATATGCCGCCTCCCTTCCAAAGTTTTCATCATTATATTCTTGCCCTAAACAGCTGTCAAGCATACACAGCCTTGCAGCCTTGTAGCTATAAGGCACATAACGTCTATGAAATTGTTAAACAAATTTGGTAAAACGGTTGTCATATGGTTGAATGTACGTTATAATAATTCGGAACTAAGCGTGATGATTTGAAAACAACGTATTTCCAGTGTTTTGTCAATGGTTAGGTCAGGCCTAAACGGCAAGGAGAGAACATATGGCAAGGCTTCTTTTATTTGTCTGCACTGATGGTTACCGCGTTGATTCAGGTTATTTGCGTACAATTTTAGTAGCCACCTTGAGCACGCCGCTTTTATAAGTCGCGTGCTTATTATGAAAAGGAGGAATCATCCTTGAGCAAAGTCCACGTATTTGACCATCCGCTGATCCAACATAAATTGAGCCTCATGCGGGATAAAAACACAGGTGCAAAGGAGTTCCGCGAACTTCTTGAGGAAATTTCCATGCTGATGGTATACGAGGTAACAAGGGATCTCCCCACCGAAGAAGTAGATGTAGAGACACCCATTGGTTGGACAAAGACGCATATGCTAAGCGGCAAAAAACTTGGTATTGTACCCATCCTTCGAGCTGGTCTTGGAATGGTGGACGGCGTAACCAAACTGGTTCCCGCAGCAAAAATTGGCCACATTGGTCTGTATCGTGATCCTCATACGCTGGAGCCTGTGGAGTATTACTGTAAGCTTCCTGCTGATTCTGAGAATCGGGAGCTTCTTCTGCTTGATCCCATGTTGGCTACCGGTGGCAGCGCAAGCGCAGCCATTACCTTTATCAAAAAGCGTAATTGCAATAACGTGCGACTTGTTTCCCTGATTGCAGCGCCAGAAGGCATTGCAAGGATTAATAAAGATCATCCCGATGTTGACATCTATGTAGCTTGTCAGGATGAAAAACTGAACGAACATGGCTACATCGTGCCAGGACTTGGCGATGCAGGGGACAGGCTTTTCGGAACCAAATGAATGGTATAGGGGGGGATGAAGTTGTCTCTGGAATTGCTCAAAAGCATTCAGGAAGCTGAGGCCAAGGCCGAAGCTGAGCGGCAAAACGCCCAACGCGAAGCCAGGGAAATGATCAAAGGGGTAACAGACGCCTGCACAGAAAACGAACGTCGTGCCGCCGTAGAACATCGCGCTCTTTTCCAAAACATCTTGGATGAGAAAAAGGCTGCTGTAGAGCTTGATATCAAAAAGCTGGCATCAACTCACGAGCGAGCTCGAAGCGAGTTGCTCCAAAAAGCACAGGGAAACATTGATGCAGCAGCAGATATGATCGTAAAGAGGGTATTGAGCGATGGCCATCGTTGAAATGAAACGAATGACGCTCCTTGCGCTCCAAAAAGACAAGGAGAAGCTGTTACATGCCATTCAGCGCATGGGTTGCATCCAGGTTTCCGATATTCCAGATGATGAGATACAGCCTTACATTTCGAAGGTATCTGGTCTTGTCGTTGCTGAAGATGCGGTAACCCGTCTGCGATGGGCTGTAGACAAACTAGGCCGTTACAACAAATCAAAGGCTTCAATGTTTGGAACAAAAACCGAGGTGGACCGCGATAAGGCAGATGCTGTTTATAAGCAAAAAGAGCATTACATGCAAATCGTTTCTGCTGCAGAGCGTTTAGAGCAGCGCGTCGGAGAACTAAAGGGTCTTGAAACCAGGCTGCATGCTTCCATCGAACAACTAGCCCCATGGGCTGGCTTGGATGTTCCTGTATCTTTGCTTCACAATACCAAAGAAACAATGCAGGAAGCCGGCTCAATTTCCAAGAATGTATTGGCTCAGCTTACATCAAAGTGGGCTGCTGAACCAGTCGTAATCTCAGAGGTTGGCTCTTATCAAGAAACGGTCTATGTGCATGTGGTTGCACATCAATCCGTTGCTCCCAATTTGCTAGCCGACTTAAAGGATGCAGGCTTTGCTCCTGCCATCTTTGCTGATATGCAAGGAACTCCTCGAAACCAGCTAGATACATGGGAGAAGGACCTGAAAGAGATTGCTGATGGGTATAAACAGCTTGATAATGAGTATGTTGCTCTATCCAGTGAACTTCCGAATCTCAAATTGCTTTATGATATTCTCCTTGCCGAACGTGATAGGCTTCAGGCTGCAAAAAAGTTTGCATCAACAGAAACAACCTTCCTTCTTCGTGGCTGGGTACCCTCTGCGCTTTACGAAAAAGTTAGGAATAGAATTCTTGAGGTATCACCTACTGCTTCTGTTGAAGCCCATCAGCCTGAAAAAGGCGATGAACCGCCAGTCATGTTGCACAACAATAATATAATTGCGCCATTTGAGTCTGTTGTGGCGGGCTTTTCCTTGCCATCACCCAATAGCCTTGATCCTACAGTTGTCATGGCCCCCTTCTTTGCATGCTTTTTTGGCATGATGGTCTCCGATGCTGGTTACGGCCTGCTTATGGCTCTTGCAATTCCGCTAATTATCAAGTTTGCTAAGCCGTCCTCCGGTGCGAAAAAGCTCATGTGGATTCTGGCAATCGGTGGTATTTCTACAGTATTTTGGGGATTTATGTACAACACCTGGTTTGGCTTTGCTCCTCTGCCGCTCTTTTTCGATCCAGTGAACAACGCACTTCCTGTAATGGGCTTGTGTATAGGTATTGGAGCGCTTCATCTGTTTTCCGGTTTGTTTATGGGTGCATACCAAAATATCAAACGAGGCCAACCCCTGGATGCGTTGTATGATCAATTAAGCTGGTTCATGCTTGTTGTCGGTTTGGGCCTTCTTCTGCTTCCGGCCACAGCACAAGTCGGTACAATCATGGCCCTTGCAGGCGTAGTCATCATACTGTTGACTGCAGGACGCAATAAAAGCACAAATCCTATCAAGCGTATTATTAGCGGACTTGGTGCTCTGTATGGTGTCACCAGCTGGGTTAGCGATCTTCTAAGCTACATGCGTCTTTTCGGTATGGGCTTGGCTACCGGTGTTATCGGCATGGTCATCAATCAGTTGGTTGGCATGGTGTTTGAAGCTGGAATAATTGGTAAAATCATTGGTTCAGCATTGTTTGTTGGAGGCCATTTATTCAATGCCGGCATCAATATCCTGGGTGCATATGTTCACTCCTGCCGCCTCCAGTACATTGAGTTTTTCGGTAAATTTTACGAAGATGGTGGCAAACCTTTTACTCCTTTGGCGGAAGATATGCGATACGTCCACATCAATGATGCACCTCAAGTGTATTGATGTGACGATTATATGAGAAACACAAATTAAGGAGGATATTCGCTATGTCTATCGGTCAGATTCTTGCACTTCTTGGCGCAGCTATGGCAGCTTTTCTTTCTGGTATGGGTTCCAGTAAAGGCGTTGGTCTTGCAGGCGAAACAAATGCTGGTGTTTCCACTGAAAACCCTGAGGTAAACTCTAAACTCTTGGTTCTGCAGCTGCTTCCCGCAACACAGGGTATCTATGGCTTCCTAATTGCTGTTATCGTGCTGATTAACACCGGTGTTTTAGGCGGAACTATGCATCCTGTTTCCATTGAACAAGGAATTGCTTATGTCGTAAGCTGCCTGCCCATTGGTATCGTTGGTTATTACTCTGCAATCAAACAGGGCATGGTTGCTTCTGCAGGCATGATCATGACCGGACAACGCCCGGAAATGAGCGGTAAGGGTATCACCATGACTGTTATGGTCGAAACATATGCAGTGCTTGCATTGCTTGTTTCCTTCCTGATGGTCAATTCCATAAAGCTGTTGTAAGGGAGTACTTGCATGAACGCACAAGCGATCCTGGAAAAGATCGGCGCCGACGGCCGTCTTGCTGCCGCCGCTCTGCTCAAGGAAGCGGGGGAGCGGGCTGATAAAATTCGTAGTGATTCAGAAGCAATGATTGCCCAACTGAGGGAAGAGACCATTGCAAAAGCACACGAAGAAGCAGCCGCTCAGGAACAGCGAATGCACCGTATGGCGGAACTGGATGAACGGAAGCTTCTTCTTTTAGCCAAACGGCAGTTGATGGATCAAACATTCCAGTTTGCATTGGAAAAAATGAAAAAGCTGCCTGCTGAGCGGCTTGAATCCTTTTTTCTTTCGCTGGTCGTCGCATCTGCCAATGGTACAGAAAGCCTTCACATAGGCGGAAATAACGATCATTGGTACACTCCATCCTTTTTGGATAAGGTGAATGCTGCACTCGCTTCGGCAGGGAAGGCCGGCCTTGTTACTGTATCAGATATGCGCCGTGCTGATGTTACGGGCGTTATACTAGCCGGAAGCGGCATGGAGATCAATTGCACGCTGGAAGCGCTATTGAATGCACAGCGCCTCAATCTCGAGGCCGATGTAGCATCTGTTCTTTACGCTTAACCTATCCACCATTGAAAGGAGGGCTGGCCTTTGCCGCAGACAAGCATACCATATGCTGTAGGTCGAATCAGTGTATTGCAGCGTGATATGTTGGACAAAAGCCGGCTGGAACGGCTGCTTTCCGCTGCCACTTTTAAAGAGGCGCAACGGACCCTTTCAGAGATTGGCTGGGCTAATGTGGAAGGGAATGATTATGAGCAGGCATCTTTGCAATATGTTGAGAAGGCCTGCAAACTGATTCGTGCTGTTACACCGGCTCCTGCTGTTACTGATTGCTTCTTACTCCGGTATGATATCCATAATTTGAAAACCTTGATCAAAGCCAGAACACTGTCAGAAAATGCTATTGCGTTGTCTGACTGCGGTACATTGCCTGTTGCTTTATTGGTACATGCCGTATCCGAACATAACTACAAAAAGCTTCCGCCGGTATTGACACAAGCAATGGATGCACTGGAAAAGCGTATGGCTGTACAGCCTGATCCGATGATGGTGGACGTATTGCTGGATCACGCCATGTACCGTATGATCTTCCAAGTCATTGAAAAAGAAAAAGTACCTTCTGTATTGAAGTATTTCAAGGCAAAAGTTGATCTTGTGAATGCTGTTATGCTCCTGCGTGCAAAATCCATGGGGCGTGATGTGGCATTCTTAAAAGAAGTACTAATCACAGGTGGTCATGTAACTTTTGAAAAATGGCTTGATGCTTCGCAAAACTTGGAGAAGCTTCCCAAATTGCTTCAATCCTATGGCAAAAACATCGTTGCTTCAGCACAAGCATCCATAATGGATGCAAAAAAGCTGCCTGCTCTGGAAAAAGCAATGGATGATCATTTGCTATCGATGTTTACGCCATACCAAACCGCAACCCTCTCTTTAGAGCCTATCATCGGTTACCTGTTGGCTGCAGAGCGTGAAGCTGCTGCAGTCCGGTTAATCCTTGCCGGCAAAGCCAACGGTTTCCCGCAGGAGGCAATTCGGGAAAGGATGCGTGATCTGTATGGCCGTTAAAATGATGGGTGTTGTAGGGGAGCGCGATGCTGTACTGGCCTTTAAGGCCATCGGCATGAAAGTCATCCCAACAAAAACGCCTGAAGAAACGACAGCAGCACTTTTTCACCTGGTAAAAGAAGGTGTACCGGTAATCTTTATCACCGAATCATCTGCCCGCCAGGTACCCGAAGCCTTGGAACGGTACAAAACCACCCCTGACGTTGCAATTATACCTATCCCTGGCAGCCAGGGCGCAGACGGATTTGGCATAAGCCGTGTCCGAGCAAATGTAGAAAAGGCTATCGGGGCTGATATTCTATTCAATAACAACAAGGAAGAGGAGTAATGAACATGGCTCTGGGAACCATTGTGAAGGTTGCCGGCCCCTTGATTGTGGCGGAAAATATGGCTGATGCCCGCATGTACGATGTGGTGCGCGTTAGCAAAAACCGCCTGGTTGGCGAAATCATCGAGCTGCGCGGCGACCGCGCATCTATCCAGGTCTATGAGGAAACCTCCGGCATGGGGCCGGGGGAACCGGTGGAATCAACCGGCGCTCCTCTTTCAGTAGAATTGGGACCTGGCTTGATCGAATCTATATTTGACGGTATTCAGCGCCCACTAACCGCTATTCGCGCAAAGGTAGGCGAACGTATTACCCGCGGCGTTGAAGTTCCCTCTCTGAATCGTGAAAAAGAATGGGCATTTGAAGCTCGCCGTACCATTGGCGAAACTGTTCAGCCCGGCAATATCCTGGGCATCGTCCAGGAAAGCGCTGTGGTAGAACACAGAATCATGGTACCCATAGGTGTAAGCGGTAAAATCAAATCCATCTATAACGGCTCTGCACGGGTTGAAGACGTTATCTGTGTTATCACAGATGATAAAGGCCAAGATCACGAAGTGCGTATGCTTCAAAAATGGCCTGTCCGCCGTGGCCGTCCATATCTTGAAAAGCTGGCGCCTGTAGCACCTATGGTTACAGGTCAGCGCGTAATCGATACATTCTTTCCCATCGCTTCCGGTGGTGTTGCAGCCGTTCCCGGCCCCTTCGGTTCGGGTAAAACAGTCGTACAGCACCAGCTTGCAAAATGGGCCGATGCAGACATTATCGTGTATGTAGGCTGCGGCGAGCGCGGCAATGAAATGACCGACGTTTTGATGGAGTTCCCCGAGCTGCACGATCCGCGCACCGGTGAATCCTTGATGAAGCGTACAGTGTTGATCGCTAATACTTCCGATATGCCCGTGGCCGCCCGTGAGGCATCCATTTACACAGGCATCACCATCGCAGAATATTACCGCGACATGGGCTATAAAGTTGCCATCATGGCAGACTCCACCAGCCGCTGGGCAGAAGCGCTCCGTGAAATGAGCGGTCGTCTGGAAGAAATGCCAGGTGAAGAAGGCTATCCCGCATACCTTTCCTCCCGTATCGCAGAGTTTTATGAGCGTGCTGGTTCCATCCGCTGCTTAGGCGGCGAGGGCCGTACAGGTTCAATCTCAGCCATCGGCGCCGTGTCACCTCCTGGCGGTGATATATCCGAGCCTGTATCTCAGGCAACGCTGCGTATTGTAAAAGTCTTCTGGGGCTTAAGCGCACAGTTGGCATATAAACGCCATTTCCCGGCCATCGATTGGCTGCAATCGTACTCACTGTATATCGACAGATTGGCTGTATGGTTTTCAGATAGCGTATCTCCCGAGTGGAACGATCTGCGCTCCAAGGCCATGCTTGTACTGCAGGAGGAAGCCGAGCTGGATGAAATCGTTCGTCTGGTAGGCATCGATGCATTGAGCTGGAAAGACCGCCTAACCATGGAAGTTGCCCGTTCCATCCGTGAAGATTATCTGCATCAAAATGCTTTTGATGATGTAGATACCTATACTTCTTTGGATAAGCAGTTCCGTATGTTGCGTCTGATTTTGGATTTCGGAAAAAAAGGCCGTGCTGCATTGGATGCAGGTGCAAACCTGTCTCAAATCATTGGCCTGCCTGTTCGTGAGCGCATTGGTCGCTCAAAATATATACCCGAATCTGAAATTAAGCAGTTTGATCAGATCGAAGCAGAACTCAGCAGCCAAATGGCCGCGCTGATGGACCAAGGAGGGCTGTAAGTTATGCTGAAGGAATATCGTACCATTAAAGAAGTCGTGGGCCCGCTGATGCTGGTGGAGCAAGTATCCGGTGTCACTTACAATGAACTTGTTGAAATTCAACAGGCCAATGGCGAAGTACGCAGCGGCCGTGTTCTGGAAGTAAACGGTGACAAGGCGCTGGTTCAGCTATTTGAAAGCAGCAATGGCCTGCGTATTGATAACAGCACAGCCCGTTTCCTTGGACGAAGCATTGAGCTTTCTGTATCCATGGACATGCTGGGTCGGGTTTTCAGCGGCATGGGTGTGCCAAGGGATGGCGGCCCTGCACTGATCCCTGAAAAACGGCTGGATATCAATGGAGAGCCTTTGAATCCTGCCGCCCGTGACTATCCTTCTGAGTTCATTCAGACAGGTATTTCCGCCATTGACGGCTTGAACACGCTGGTTCGCGGCCAAAAGCTGCCCGTATTCTCCGGCAGCGGTCTGCCGCATGCTCAATTGGCGACACAAATCGCTCGTCAAGCCAAGGTACTGGGTACGGACAGCAAATTTGCTGTAGTCTTCGGTGCTATTGGTATCACCTTTGAAGAAGCCGAATATTTCATCAGTGACTTTCGGCGAACAGGCGCTATCGAGCGTGCAGTCCTATTCATGAACCTGGCCAATGACCCGGCCATCGAGCGTATCGCCACCCCGCGTATGGCTCTGACTGCCGCAGAATACCTGGCATATGAAAAAGGCATGCACGTGCTTGTCATTTTGACTGACATCACCAACTATGCCGAAGCACTGCGAGAAGTGTCTGCCGCCCGCAAGGAAGTTCCAGGTCGTCGTGGCTATCCCGGCTATCTTTACACTGACCTTGCATCCATGTACGAGCGGGCAGGACGCGTTATCGGGAAGGAAGGCTCCATTACCCAAATCCCCATCTTATCCATGCCGGAAGATGACAAAACCCATCCTATCCCTGACTTGACTGGCTATATTACCGAAGGTCAGATCATTCTAAGCCGCGAGCTTT
>JAEYQQ010000061.1 GCA_023409955.1 Bacillota bacterium
TGCGCCCCACCTGCTGCCGGCCATCGCCATTGCGGCTTACTCCTACATGGCGCTGATTCCATTGATACAACCTCCTATCATGCGTATGATGACCACAAAAGAGGAGCGGGAGATCAGCATGGAGCAGATGCGCGAGGTCTCCAAGCTGGAGAAAATCTGCTTCCCCATTATCGTAACCATTTTTTGTGTGCTTCTTCTGCCCTCTGTGGCACCGCTGATCGGCATGCTGATGCTTGGCAACTTGTTCAAAGAATCCGGCGTGACAGAGCGGCTATCCTCTACCGCACAAAATGCGCTGATTAATATCGTGACGATTTTTCTGGGCATTACGGTTGGTGCCACCGCAAAAGCAGAAACCTTTCTGGATGTCAACACCCTAGCCATTATCGCTCTGGGCCTTGCAGCCTTTATGTTCTCTACTGTCGGCGGTTTGCTGCTTGGAAAACTAATGTGCAAGCTCTCCGGCGGCAAAATCAACCCGCTGATCGGCTCGGCAGGCGTCTCCGCGGTGCCTATGGCTGCTAGAGTTTCCCAAATCGAAGGTCAGAAAGCCAAGCCTGGCAACTATCTGCTTATGTACGCCATGGGCCCCAACGTTGCTGGCGTTATTGGCTCCGCCATAGCAGCCGGGGTGCTGCTGTCCCTGTTTGGTTAACCAGCTAACGTAGTACACCTTACATGCCAAAAGCCCAAACCGCTGTCGGAACAATCCGGCAGCGGTTTCATTATCCCCCAAGCGGCAGCTTTACAAGTGCCTCTCTTCCAGTGTGCGTATTTTTCTTTGCAACAGTATTCTTTGCAGAATCAATAGTATCCCCAGCATTGCACAGACAGTATAGGGAATCCACAGCGGCTGCTTTTCCGTCTTCTTCTCCTCCTGCACGCCATACACCTGCACTACCTTCTCTTCGATCACCGTTTTCAGAGGAAGATCGATAGTATGGGTTTCTCCATAGGCATCCTCATAGGAGATGGTCAGCGTACCGCTGACCTCGCCCAATGTACCGCTGTCCACCCGAAAGTTAGTGGATGCCACCTTGCTCTCCCCTGGCGCTATGTTGCCAGCCAATACACTACCGCCGTTTGACAGGCCAGGCACATGGAAGGTCAGCAGTGCATTGCTGATTATGCTCTTGCCCATATTCATCAGCGTTATGGAAAAGGAGGGCACATCCCCCTGGGTTACACGTACCGGCAGCATGGCTTCGGTGTAGGCAAGATGCACAGGCTGCCGGACATCCACCGTGTATTTCGCGGAGGAGCTTACCGCCTTTACGCTGCCATAGGTGTACTGTATTTCTACTTCCACAGCATGAAGCTGGGCTGCAGCCTTTTGGGCAACTGTCACCGGAATGATGCATTCGGTGCTTTCCCCGGCGAGAAGCCGCCCAACTTGTACCGTATCAACGCCTAGGGGCAGCACATCACCTGTTGCATCCGCAAGCTTTACCGCGATGTTGTTCATGGTACGGAAATCACTGGTATTGCGCAGCCCAAGCAAAATCTCGCCATCCTCCCCGGCATTTAGGTAATCGCCTTGTACATCAAAGGCGGTGACCTCCACTCTGGGTGACTGGGCATCCTCTCGCCCATCCACCACCAAGGCCTCCAGGTCAAATGCCTGAGCGATTGTGTTACCTTGGGTGTCAAAGCCGGATACAGCAATACGCAGCGGATATTCGCCATTGAACCTTAATGGATACATTTCCAACTTGAATGTGACAAGATAGGCGCTTACATGGCTCGTATTAAACTTATATTCTTTGCGTGAGAATTGTTTTTCAAGCCCTTCTAGCTGAAAGGGCGCACTCTTGGGATTTGTTGGCGTTAGGGTTGCTGTAATATCACCAAGAGCTACATCCGACACAAGCGGCAATACAATGGTTAAGGTATTGCCGGAAGCAACTGGCGTATACCCCTGCCCGTAAGGTCGGTCCATACCGGCATAGATATGAATCGTGTCTATTGCAAATGGCAGCTCCTCCGCCATACCCCCCATGCAAAGAAGAAATAGGAATAAGATGCATATGCAAAACACAAGCTTGCGCATTGTTTGGCCCCCTTTATTTACAATTCACGTATGTTGTCGATGATACTGGAGCGCACAATCCCGCGAATGCGGGCGTGAAGATTGAGCCCGCAAAAGAGAAGGATCAATGAAATGTAAAGCGCAGAAAGACCAAGTAGCGGAAGCATCATAGATGGCATAAAATTCTTCAAATATGCTTGGTAGCAAAGGATGCCGGTGCTAAGCAATATGCCCCCCGCAATACCCCAACCAAGCATAATCGACACCTGCCGCAGATATGTGGCTATAATGACCCGAAGGGGTGCACCTACCGCCCGAAGTGTACCGATTGCTCGCTTGTCCGAACGGATGCGTCCGGTAACAGCATTATTGACCATGCTAATACAAATCGTAAAAAATAAAATGGAAATCGCAAATAGGATGACAGTGACCATCATTTCCCACCTGGCAACCTCTTTCATTGATTCATAGGAGGAGTAAAAGTATACATCCGTCCCTCGTTTTGAGATATCTGAAAGCTCAGTTTCTGCAAATTTTAATGTCCCTTCATCTACGTTACTTAACATGGTCACCGTAAGATAAGTATACCCGCTGGTTTCAAACCCCAGGGCATTCAGGCCGGCAAGAGTTGTAATTGGCACTCCATCTTCACCAGATGAGATGAGTGAGCTTACCTCCCATGGAATTAAATCCGACAAGACCGCGCCGATACGCACTTTCCTATCTACACGATGAATGGCATCAAAATCGAATCCGTTTTCATTCATCTGCCCAGTATATCCGCCTTGAGTATACAGCCTGCATAAGGTAAGAGTATCGCCTGCATGAAACATATCGTTTTCTAGCACCTTGTCGTAATGCTCATTTTCTTGGGGAACCGATGTCATAGTAGAACTATAGCTGCTCTCACTATCCATTTCAAACTGCATATAGACTTTATCTGGTGCTACCACCAGAATCTCGCGGCCTTCATTGAGCGCTTCCGTATTGATCTCACCTGAAAGAACATAAGGCTTCAACATTTCAACCAAATCAGGTGATATGGCTGTCAGTGGTTTTGCTAATAGTTCCATATCACTTCCCAGCCAATTTTTTAGCGCCAGATAACGCTTTCTTTCTAGCTGATGCATAAGGAGCACATCCCCAACCAACTGCGTATCATCCTGCAGGTATCCGTAAGAATAAAACAAATCACGACCTGTCAGGTATTCACTGATTTTTTCCATCATCATATTGACTTGTACAGTCTTGGAAGCTTGTATTTTCTCCACCCCGGGCAGCGCCGCTGCTTCCATCAGATCAATCTCCGTCAAAAGAGGACGGAACGCGTTTTTTTCTACAAAATCATATGATA